>NZ_JAOEAL010000001.1:2136904-2442176 GCF_029835735.1 Shewanella sp. GD04112 | reverse complement strand
TACCTACTTGGTATTCGCTGGCGTAACGATCAAGCTGTGCGGTTACATCGCCTTCGGCAATGGCTGCAATCGCCTCATTGAGTTCACCTAAGCTGTAGGCGTGCACTTCGTAACCAAATTGAATTTGTGCGGCAACTTTGTCGCCTTCGGTCACGGCCACTTGACGCATGTTGTCGCCAAAGCGGGCGATACGCAGGTTTTGGCTCTCGTGCCAACCCGCCGCTGCGCGGCACCAATCATCGATTTGTGCCTGTACATCGCCCGATTGCCAG
Organism: Shewanella sp. GD04112; assembly: GCF_029835735.1. Lineage (NCBI taxonomy): Bacteria > Pseudomonadati > Pseudomonadota > Gammaproteobacteria > Alteromonadales > Shewanellaceae > Shewanella > Shewanella sp. GD04112. The sequence goes on along the minus strand of NZ_JAOEAL010000001.1, from coordinate 2,441,904 downwards.
TGACCCACAACCACTTTGCGCTCTTTACGCATACGAGTGCCGATAAAACCAAATTCGCGGCAACCGTGAGCACTTTGGTGGGTGTTCATGTAGTTCATGTTGATTTCGCTCCAAGGGAGCTCGGCATTGAACTGAGTATGTAAGTGCATGAATGGCTTGCTTAATTCATTAAGGCCAGCAATCCACATCTTGGCAGGAGAGAAAGTGTGCATCCACAGGATCACACCAACACAGTTTTCATCGCTGTTGGCTGCTTGGCATACGGCGTGAATTTCCCGTGGGGATTTTACAGTTGGTTTATACACCACTTCGATGGAAATGGCGGATGATTCATTAAAGCCATGAACAATTTGCTCACTGTTTTTAGCGACTTGCTCTAATACTTTCGGGCCGTATAAATCCTGCGAACCCGTGATAAACCACACTTGTTTTTGTTTGAAGGCTTTCATATTACTCTCTCTAGTTTGAAATGAGACCCGACTGGCAATTACTTGCTTTGGCCGTAATAAGCGTCTTTTCCATGCTTACGCAAATAGTGCTTATCAATAAGCTCTTGTTTTAACTGACTGATACCTGGTGATAATGTTTTGGTGAGATACGCCATCCGAGCGATTTCTTCGAGCAACACGGCGTGATATACGGATTTAGCCGCATTCGCGCCCCAAGTGAACGGTGCATGACCTGCAACGATTACCATGGGCGACTCGTTAGGATCTCGGTCGGCGAAGCAATCGAGGATCTGCACGCCGGTTTCTTCTTCGTAGTCGCGGCTGATCTGATCGTTGCGCATCACCGCTGTGCATGGGATTTCACCGTACACATAATCGGCCTGTGTTGTACCTAAACAGGGAATCGCAATCTGTGCCTGCGCCCAGGCAGTGGCGTAGGTCGAGTGGGTATGGGTAATGCCACCAATACTCTGCCACTGGCGATACAAATAGGTGTGTGTCTTGGTATCGGATGAAGGACGCATGCGCCCTTCTACGATTTGATTCTCAAGGTCAACAATCACAATGTCTTCAACCTTCAAATCTTCATAGGGCACGCCGCTGGGCTTGATACCAATGACGCCGAGTTGGCGATCAATTTGTGAAACGTTGCCAAAGGTGTAAGTCACCAGTTTGCGCTTCTCAAGCTCCATGTTGGCTTCGTATACTTCGCGTTTTAGCTCTAAAAAAGACATCTTATTTCGCTCCATCAACATAGTGGCCAAGGGCTAAGTACCCTTGGTAAAGCGCTTGATATTTCTCAGCGTTTTCTGGATTTGGTTGATAGGTTTTCGCAACGTTCGAGGCCATGGCTGCCTGGGCACTTAGCACATCGGGATAAACCCCGGCTGCGGTTGCGGCATAAATGGCGGCGCCCAATGCGCAGCTTTGCTCGCTCTCGAGTACGTCGATGTTGCAATTCCACACATCGGCGCAGGTTTGCATAATGAAGTCGGATTTTTTTGAGATCCCACCGATGGTGACCACATGGTCAATGCAAACGCCTTCCTGTTTGAAGCGCTCGATAATGGCCCGTGCGCCATAGGCGCTGGCTTCCACTAGGGCTTTGAAGACTTGCGGAGCTTGGCTACCCATGGTTAAGCCTGTGATCGCCATGGCAACAGATTGGTCGGCATCGGGGGTGCGACGTCCGTTAATCCAATCCAGTGCGACAATGCCCGTCTCGCCAACGGGGATTTTCGCGGCCGCATTGCCTAACATTGTCAGAGTTTCAGATTCGAGTTGCTGAATGAGTTTGGCTTTGATGTTTTCATCAAATAAGACTGAAGTGTCAAGCTGTTGCATCGGCCATGCTGTGAGATCCCTAAACCAAGCGTAGAGATCGCCAAAGGCAGACTGACCCGCTTCTAGCCCTATCATGCCGGGCAATACTGAGCCATCGACTTGACCACAAATGCCTTTGATACAACGCTCACCTATATCTTCATAACTGGCGACCGTGATATCGCAGGTAGAGGTTCCCATTACCTTGGTTAAGACGCCGGGCTTAACATTGGCCCCCACCGCACCTGCGTGGCAGTCGAATGAGCCAAAAGACACGATAACCTCGGTCGATAGCCCTAAATGCTGTGCCCACTCAGGGGTTAGCTGGCCGCAAACCTTGTCAGATGTGCAGGTTTCTAGCGGTAACTTGTCTCTCAAGCCATCGAGTAAGGGGTCGATGCCAACGAAAAAGTCATTCGGCGGATAACCATTCCATGACTCGTGCCACATCACTTTGTGACCAGCGGCGCAACGCCCTGCTTTAAAGACCTTTGGATGTGAAGTGCCCGTCATTAATGCGGTGATCCAATCACAGTGCTCGACCCAGCTATAGGCCGCTTGTCTGACTTCTGCGTCATGGCGTAGTACAAATAGCGCTTTGGCCCAAAACCATTCTGAGGAGTAAATTCCCCCTTCATATTTCAGGTAATTTTCGCTTGAATCGTTTGCCGCAGCGGTAATTTGCTTGGCTTCGATGATGGCGCTGTGATCTTTCCAAAGCAAAAACATGGCATTGGGGTTATTCTCAAACTCTGGTTTTAAGGCTAAAGCAACACCAGATTCATCGACCGCAATCGGGGTTGAGCCTGTGGTATCAACACTCAAACCGCAGACTCTTTGCGCGGCACCACTCGGGGCTTTTGCCCATAGCCCTTGCACTACCTCGATAAGGCTTTCGATGTAATCGAGGGGATGTTGTCTAAATTGATTCTTCGCGGGTTCGCAAAAAAGCCCCTTCTTCCAACGTGGGTAGTACACCACATTCGTTGCTACTTCTGCGCCCGTTTGGGTATCCACCAATAACGCGCGAACTGAATCAGAGCCGTAATCAAGCCCTAACGCGTAAGCCCCTAAAACATTCGACATTTGCATCCCCGTACATTTTGTCTGCGTCCGATCCGGTTTACGCAGGTAGAGTGAATATTATTTAGTACTACAATATTACTACAGCTTAATAGTAATACAATATGATTTTAGTTATTGAGTGATAAAATTTTTAACATTAAGGCTGAGCATGTAACGATTCGGGGGATGAAGCGGAAGGAAGGTCGAAGCAGTGCTGAGCTTGACTCGAGCATGAAGAAGTCGAATAATGGCGCCAGGTTGCAGAGACGCCTATCCGCAGAAGATGACATCACTCTGACTCATATCTCGATGTTCGCATCACATGTATGACACGACAATTTATTAGGTTTGGCTTAGCGGAGATGCCAATAAAACTTAGGAGAATTGTTTGTGATACAACAAATTACCCCAGTACCACGCGCCTTAAACGAAGTCAAAATCCTCGCTAAAAAGCGCCTTAAAGCCTGCCAAGCTGGCGATGCAGTGGCGCTAGATAAACTTGCCTCCTTGATGAACAAGCAAGGTTTAACCCAGCTGGATATCCAACTCAAGCATTGCCAAGCCGTCTTGGCCCGAGAGCTCGGTTTTACTGATTTTAATCACTGCCAAAGAGTGTTATCGGGGCAAGCGTTAATTGGTGAAGACTTAGGTACCCTATTCCATAACAGGCGCTGCGATACCTTGCTTAATCATTGGTTTAGCGGTTTTGATGAGGCGCAGGCTTTTTTAAAGCAAGCACCGCAGATGGTGTTGTTGCCCTATAAAAAGCAGTTCTTTGTGGTCAACGGCAGCGACTATATTGACGCTCTGGGACTTGTATTGAACGATCCCGACTGCATTTATTGCACATGGTTGGGAAGTGAAGCGGTTGCTGCCTATGAAGCTTTTGCGCTAAGCCTTATCAGGCATAAGCTCACTTAGCCTAGCCTTACTTAACCTAAGCTGCTTTGCTATTTGAAAAACCAAGGCTAATGGGAAATTAAATCTAGTGCGAAATAAAAAGGCCGCTAAGTCTTTAGCGGCCTTTTTATTTGAATACGGTGAAGGATCTGCGCTTAGGATCAGTAGCCTTAAGGTCAAATTCCATAAACAAAAAACTATTATTGTTATGGATTTTCCGTGAGTTCTGGTGGATGAACGACGCTTAGGGTCAGGAACCCTAGGGTTCAACTTCCGTAACTCCAAAACAAAATGTCATGATTACTGATGGTTTATTTGTGGAATATTGCGGAGGAGCTGCGGTTAGCATGAGGAACCCTAGGTTCAACTTTCGAAATTCCAAAAACAAAAAAGCCATCATTGCTGATGGCTTTTCCGTAGAATATGGCGGAGGAGCAGGGATTTGAACCCTGGGTGGGCTATAAACCCACGCCGGTTTTCAAGACCGGTGCATTAAACCACTCTGCCACCCCTCCGAACGATGCGCATAATATAAGTTAGTTTACGGACTGTAAAGCACTAACTGATAATTCTGCGCTAACTGCTCGTATTACATTCAATCTGCTTGATTTTGCTTCGTATCTGCATTGATCCCAAGACGAGCAGGATCCGGCGCAGTAAAGTGTTTGGCAAAATCAGCCCAAGTTTGCTCGGTTTTTAACAGGTAACCTAAGATCACTACTAATGAACAGCTCAGAATCCCCCAACCTATGGCGACTTCTCCTGAACTTGCCCAGAGCGCGACTAAACTTGAAGCGCCAAAGGCGATGGTAATTTGCAAAAAGTTCTGTAATCCTGCCGCCTTAGCCGCATTTTGAGTGAATTGCTGCAAAGCACTGTTTACCACAATGGGATAAATCGCCCCGTTCGCCGCTGCGAGTATCGAGAAGGAAATCAGCAGTGGGAAAATAGTTTCCGCCTTCATTAATAAGGTGAAAAACACAATTGAGATAACGCAGAGTCCAAAAATGGCCAGTAATACGTTGAGTGTACGGTCGGCACCAATGCGTTTTATCAATAACTTACTCGCGTATCCGCCCACAATAAACATGATGGTTTGCGGAATAAAGCTCAGCCCAATCTCAGTTGCCTGATAGCCGTGTTGCTCCATCACAATCGGCCACACAGTAAGATATGCGAAAAACGCACCCGAACAGGCACCAAATATCACCACATTGCCAAGGTAACGAGTATTTTTCAAAATCTGCCCGTAGGAAATCGCGCTTGGCCTAGTATCCTGATGCTCTGCGTGGCTCGGCACAAAGTATAAGGTCATCAATACCAACAAAAAGGCAATCACACACAATGAGATAAAGATTGCACGCCATCCAAAATCGTTCAGAATATAAGCGCCAAGGATGGGGGCTAATGCGGGTGATAATGCCACTAACGGCATAATGTTACTGAAAATCCCCTGCGCTTTTTCGGCATCATACTGTTCGACCACAATTGCTTGCCAGATGACCCCTGCACTACAGGCGCCTACGGCTTGGAAGAAGCGAGCGATGTTCAGCATCAGTATCGAGTCGCTATTGGCGATGGCCACACTGGCAAGCGCAAAAATGCCGAGGCCGAGAATAAGAGCATAACGTTTGCCGAGTTTACTGACCAAAGGGCCATAAATCAGTTGCCCTAAGGCTAAACCAGCCAAGAAACAGGTGAGCGACATCGCCACTTGAGACGGTGTAGAATTAAACGAACTTTCAATTGCTTTGAAAGCAGGCAAATACATGTCAGTGGCAATAAAACCTAACATGCTTAATAAGGCCAAATAGAATAAAAATATAAAAAACTTCATATTTACAAAGATATTACTAGACGTTTTCATAAAATAATCATGTCAAAAGACTTAAGGCGTGCAGTCTAAATACTTGTTAATTTGATTGGAAACGTTTATTTTTGACAGATGCTATCAATTATTTTCATCACAATGGATGTCAGCTATGCTCTCGGAACAAGCGTTAGAACTCATTGATATCGTGGCCCGGGTGGGGAGTTTTACGGCGGCAGCCAATCGACTGCACAAGGTCCCTTCTGCGGTCAGTTATGCCGTTAAACAAATCGAAGAAGAACTTGGTGTAGTGTTATTTGAGCGCCACCACCGCAGCGTGACCTTGACCCCCGCGGGAGAGCATTTTGTTAAGCAAGCCAGAAACTTGCTGACTCAAATGGATGAGATGAAACGCGGCACCCAGCGTGTGGCCAACGGCTGGCAACCCACGCTGTCTATCGCCTTAGATAACATAGTGCGCGCCGACAGAATTAGCGTATTAATCGCCGACTTTTACCGTCATTTCCAAGATATCGAGCTCATCATCCGCATCGAGGTCTTTAACGGCGTGTGGGAGGCGCTTGCGACTGGTCGCAGTGATATCGCCATTGGCGCAACCACTGCTATCCCTGTGGGGGGCGTATACCAATATAAGGACATGGGCGATATTCAATGGGCATTTTTGGTGAGTAAAAACCATCCTTTAGCCAGTATTGATCGCCCCTTGACCGATGATGAACTGCGTCCCTTCCCCTCCATTTGTTTGGAAGATACCTCGCGGGAAATTCCTAAGCGCATGACCTGGTTATTGGAGAATCAACGCAGACTCGTGGTGCCGGATTGGATCCGCGCGATTAACTGCTTTAGAGAGGGATTAGGTATCGGCTATATGCCAGTACATTTGGCCAGCGTATTTATTAAAGCGGGCGCCTTGGTTGAAAAGCAGCTTGAAAATCCGAAATTAACCAGTCCCTGTTGCCTCGCTTGGAACGCCGATAAGATGTCGCCCGCCCTTGCTTGGGTGCTCGACTACTTAGGGGATACTGATAAATTACACCGTGAATGGCTGGCGTAATATTTCCGTATTACCACAGGATTAAGCTTGTTTTAAAGTCTTTGTGTTGCACTGGTGTAACGAAATACGCCTTAAGCGTTAGGCCGCACAGAAAAATCAGTCATTACAACTTGTTATTTGTGGCGTGAATCCTTTAAGCACAGCGCTGTTTTCGGTAGTATTCACCCAGTTTTACTGGATTTGCGATATTGATGGGAACTCTCGTCCCCGTTAAAAATCAAAATGATCAGTTTGGATTTAAAAGCTAATGGAGAAAGATATGACTCAGCAAACCTTGTACTCAGCGAGTGCATCCACCTTAGAAGTGAATAAACTTCTTAAAAATACCTATTTATTGTTGGCCATGACCCTCGCCTTCTCGGCATTGTGTGCAGGCTTAGCGATGGCACTCAATATCAGCCCTCTGATGTCACTCGGTTTATCTATCGGTGGTTTAGTGCTGTTGTTCGTTACCCTACGCAAAGCTGACTCGGCTGCGGGCATCTTCTGGGTATTTGCCTTTACTGGTATGGAAGGCGCCTCATTAGGTTACATGCTTAACCACTACGCTGGCATGACCAATGGCTCTGAGCTTATCATGCAAGCTTTAGGATTAACCTCGGTTATCTTTATTGCGCTCTCGGCCTATGCTGTCACGACGAAGAAAGATTTCTCTTTCCTACGTGGTTTCCTGTTCGCCGGATTGATTGTGGTCATCGCCGCTGCGCTGATTAACATTTTCGTGGGTAACAGTGTGGCCTTTATGGCGATTAACGCGGGTCTTGCGCTGTTAATGACCGGCTTTATCCTGTTCGATACTAGCCGTATCGTGAATGGTGGCGAGACTAACTATATCCGCGCCACTATCTCCTTGTATCTGGACTTTTTAAACCTGTTTATTGCCATTTTGCATTTGCTTGGTATTGGTAACGATGATTAATCCCCTTTTCGGGAAACTTACGCTAAAATGGCCCTACTTTTAGGGCCATTTTTTTTATGATGAGCAAATTTATTATCCAAGTAAACGGGCCAGCCTATGGCACGTCGGCAAGTGTGAATGCCCTACGTTTCACCCAAGCCTCCCTGCAAAGCGGACATGAGATTGTCTGCGTGTTTTTCTATCAGGATGGCGTGTATAACTCGACGGACTTTAACTTACCCGCATCCGATGAATATGATGTGGTTAAAGGTTGGAAACAACTGGCAGCCGAGCATCAAGTCTCGTTAGTAAACTGTGTCTCAGCGGCATTACGACGTGGCATAGTCTCGCAGCAAGAGGCGCAAGAGAACGGCCTAAGCCACTGGAATGTAGAACATTCTTTTATTATGGGTGGACTGGGTGAACTGGTCACGGGAATTGAATCAGCCGATCGTTTGATCTGCTTTTAAGCTTCGGAAATGTTATGAAAAAAATCTGTATATTGTTCCGAAGCGCGCCCCATGGCACCACTAAGGGCCGCGAAGCCTTAGACTTTGCCCTGTTAAGCGCCAGCTTTGAGCAAGAAGTGAGTTTAGTGTTTGTCGACGAAGGCGTGTTGCATCTGCTAAAAGACCAACAACCCGAGCTAATCGGCGGTAAAGATTACCTCGCCGCGCTAAAAGCGCTCCCGCTGTACGACATCGAATCAGTGTTCGCCTGCAAACAGTCCTTAGGTGACTACGGCTTAAGCCATGGCTTGCTGTCGATTCCGGTGACTATCTTAAACGATGAAGCCATCTCGGCTCACTTAAAAGCCGTCGATGAGGTCTTAGTATTCTAATGATTTTACATCATATCCAAACCTCGCCCAGCCGAGACAATGCTCTCAAACTTTGCCTGCGTTATGCTTGCAAAGAGGATGCGATTTTACTCTCGAGCGATGGCGTTAACGCATTATTACTGCGCCAATGGGCCATGGCGCTATCGCCCTTTAAGGTGATGGTACTGAAAGACGATGTCATCGCCCGCGGCTTAACGGAACGTCTTAAAAACATTAGTCAGATTGATTACAACGAGTTTGTCGCTCAATCTTTGCAGCACGATAAGGTGATTACGTGGTAAATCCGCTTATATTCAATGGCGTCGAAATTGAACGCGACCATCAAGGCTATTTGAAGAATATCGCCGACTGGCAGCCGGATATGGCGCCGCTGTTAGCCCAAGAAGAACAGATTGAACTGACCAGTGCCCACTGGGAAGTGATCCACTTTGTTCGAGATTTTTATCTTGAATATAAAACCAGCCCTGCGATCAGGGTGTTAGTTAAAGCCATTGGTCAAGCCTTAGGGCCGGATAAAGGTAACTCTAAGTACCTCTATACCCTCTTTCCGGTTGGTCCTGCTAAGCAGGCGACAAAGATTGCGGGTCTGCCTAAACCAGCAAAGTGTATTTAAGGTTTAATCACTTCTGCTAACAAAAAAGGTATATTCCACTGGAATATACCTTTTTATTTGAGTCGTGCTATTTCACGTTTTCTAACACAACCCAGACGGCTTTACCTAGGGTGGCCAACATCACAGCGCAAAACACGGCGATGACAGCGGTGTAGGAAAGCCAACGAAGATAACGTTGACCTTTATCCATGGTGTTGTGTTACGCCAATTAACCGATCTGAGTCAGTCCGCCCATGTATGGACGCAGAGCTTCAGGAATGGTCACACTACCATCGGCATTTTGATAGTTCTCTAAAATCGCAACTAAAGTACGACCTACCGCTAGGCCTGAGCCGTTTAAGGTGTGCAGCAAGGCTGGCTTGTTATCGGCCTTAACGCGGTAACGGGCTTGCATACGACGGGCTTGGAAGTCTTTCATGTTTGAACATGAAGAGATCTCGCGGTAAGTGTTTTGGCCTGGTAACCACACTTCGATATCATAGGTTTTGCTTGAACCAAAGCCCATGTCACCGGTACACAGGATCACTGTGCGGTATGGCAGGCCAAGGCGTTGCAGTACGGTTTCAGCGTGGCCCGTTAATGCTTCGAGCGCCGCCATTGAGTCTTCTGGCTTAACCAGTTGCACTAATTCCACTTTATCGAATTGGTGCTGACGGATAAGACCACGGGTATCTTTACCGTATGAGCCCGCTTCACTGCGGAAACAGGCGGTATGCGCGGTTAACTTAATCGGTAATTCGTCTTCATCGACAATGCTGTCGCGCACTAAGTTCGTTAATGGCACTTCTGCGGTTGGGATCAGGCTTAAACCTTGGCCTTCTTCGGTCGCAGGTTTAGTGTGGAACAAGTCTTCACCAAACTTAGGCAATTGGCCTGTACCCAGTAAGCTTGCTTCGTTAACCAGTAATGGCACGTAAGCTTCGGTATAACCGTGCTCAGTAGTGTGCAGATCTAACATGAACTGACCTAAAGCGCGGTTTAAACGGGCGATTTGGCCTTTCATAACGATAAAGCGTGAGCCAGTGATTTTCACGGCGCTCTTAAAATCTAAACCGTTTAGGCCTTCACCTAAGTCAATATGATCTTTAACAGGGAAATCGAAGCTGCGTGGTGTGCCCCAACGGCGGATCTCGACGTTTTCAGTCTCGTCAGCACCGATAGGCGCTGACTCATCCGGCAGGTTTGGCATCGACATGGCAATCGCGTTCACTTCTTCAAGTACCGCGGCTAGCTCGACTTTCTTCGCATCTAATTGCGCACCTAAATCGCCAACCTGCGCCATGATGGCATCTACATCTTCGCCGCGGGCTTTTGCTTGTCCGATGGACTTGGAAATAGCATTACGCGAAGCTTGTAACTCTTCAGTCGCCACTTGCAGTGACTTACGTTTTTCTTCTAATTGAGTGAGATGAGCGACATCTAAAATAAAACCACGGGTAGCTAATCGCTCAGCGGTAACTGCTAATTCGTTGCGCAAAAATTTAGGATCTAACATGTGATATATTCTTAATAGTTAAATGCGAGAAAAAACCAGTTGTTGGCCTAAGTAAACCATAAACAAACATAGACTTAGGTTCAACACCACATTCAAAGCCGCCTTCAACCAATCTCCTTCTTGCATCAGCAATAAAGTTTCGTTTGAGAAAGTTGAAAACGTTGTCAAAGCGCCTAACAGGCCAACGCCGATCAGGGCTTTGAGTTCTGGGCTGATATGACTCATTTGTCCCAGTGCGTAAATGACGCCCATTAAAAATGAACCGAGGACATTGACCAACAGTGTACCAAAAGGAAAACTGCTGCCAAATACTTGGATCATGAATATTGAAATAAGATAGCGAAAAACCGCACCAATGGAACCACCCAAGGCCACAAGTAGGAGATTATTCATACCTTTTTCTCCCACTGGCTTGATCTAATTGCGCTAATTGCGCCAATTTGTCCTTAATCCGCTTCTCAAATCCGCGTTCGGTCGGGAAATAAAATTGAGATGCTTGTAAGGATTCGGGGAAATAATTTTCGCCGCTGGCATAGGCATTGGGTTCATCGTGGGCATAGCGATATTCGGCGCCAAAGCCCATCTCCGCCATGAGTTTGGTCGGCGCATTGCGCAGATGATAAGGCACGGCCTCTTGGCTGGTTTCGCGTGCCAGCGCCCTCGCCGCTTTAAAGGCGGTGTAAACGGCATTACTCTTAGGCGCACTGGCTAAATACACAATCGCTTGGGCAATCGCCCGCTCACCTTCGGCAGGTCCGACGCGGTGGAAACAATCCCAGGCATTGAGCGCGACTGTCATGGCATTAGGATCGGCATTACCCACATCTTCCGAGGCTATAGCTAATAAGCGTCTGGCGACATATAACGGATCGCCGCCGCCTTCTAGAATGCGGCAGAACCAATACAGCGCTGCATCGGGCGCCGAGCCGCGAATCGATTTGTGTACCGCCGAAATCAAATCGTAAAACTGATCGCCATTTTTATCGAACCCCGCCACTTGATGGCCTGCGACTTGTACCAGCATTTCAGTGGTAAAACTGCCGCCATCGGCCACCATATCGCTCATCAACTCAAGCAGGTTTAGCGCCTTGCGCGCATCGCCGTCACAGAGCTGCGCCAGCTTATTAAGCACATCCGTTGGCATAATTAACTGACGCTGCCCTAAACCACGTTCGGTATCCGTTAAGGCTTGGGTGATGATATGTACTATCTCGTCTTGGCTTAAGCGCTTGATAAGATAGACACGTGCCCGCGACAGTAAGGCGTTATTGATTTCAAATGAAGGATTTTCAGTGGTCGCCCCAATAAAAATCACAGTGCCATCTTCAATGAAGGGCAAAAAGGCGTCCTGCTGACTCTTATTAAAGCGATGCACTTCATCGACAAACAGCAAGGTGCGTTGGCCACGAGACTGGGCAACGGCTTGGGCCTGCTCGATAGCGGCGCGAATGTCTTTTACCCCCGAGGTGACCGCCGAGATGCGTTCAACATGGGCATTGGAATAATGGGCGATAAGTTCGGCAAGTGTCGTTTTACCTGTGCCCGGCGGTCCCCATAACATCATCGAATGGGCTCGGCCCGCTTCTAATGCTTGGCGCAGTGGTTGGCCTTCCCCCAACAAATGGGCTTGACCTATATACTCGGCAATCGTCCTTGGCCGCATACGCGCGGCTAAGGGACGAAAATCAGGCGCAAAATTAAACGATAAACTGCTCACGCGTAAACCTACTGGCTTTTAAGACGTTGATCATCCACATCAACGTTTTCTGGCAACACGAACTTAAATAACGCTTTATCCGCGGCGCTAATGCTGTGTTGATTGCTCAAATCAAACTGGCTCTGGTTGCCTTTATCATCGAGCACATTGAATTTATTCAGCGTGCCTTTGTTAAAACAGACATTGACCGAGGAGATCCCGGCATCCGTGGCCTTAGGTTTGATTTCATAACAGTCTTGCTTCTTGGCGACGCTATATTGTGACCAAGTGGCGTCATCGCGGTGAACCAATAAGGCGATCGGCGATGCATTAATGGCTTCAGCAAAATCCATGATCACCACTTCTTCGGCGAAGGGATTATAAATCCATAAATCTTTACCGTCGGCGACAATTTGGGATTCATCGGGCGCGGTTAAATGCCAATAGAACTGGTTTGGATGGGCAAGCGCGAATACACCCGCGCCCGTTTGGATAACCTTTTTATTGATATCGGTAACGGTTTGCTTGAAATCCGCCTTGAGTGACTCAGTGCCGTTTAAGGTTTCGCGTAATTGCTTTGCGTCATCGGCCAATACTGCATTGCTGTATAACAATGGTGATAACAACACAGCACACAACAGTTTTTTCATAGGTATCCTTTGGACTAAAAGTTGAACTCGCCGCATTATGGCGAGTTCAAACTGACATCTAGCTTAACATTAATAGTGTTTCGGGGCCGGCGGTGCCAGCACTTCGCGGTTACCATTATGGCCCTGCGCCGAGACCACGCCCTGCATTTCCATTTGTTCGATAATACGTGCTGCGCGGTTATAACCAATCTTAAATTTACGCTGCACACTCGAAATCGAACCGCGGCGGGTTTCGGTCACGAAGGCGACAGCCTCATCGTAAAGGGGATCGTATTCTTCATCGGATTCGGCGGTTTCACCCGGCAAGAGCACTTGTTCGCCCTCACTCACGCCATTGAGGATCTCATCAATGTATTGTGGCTTACCACGGGCACACCAATCGGCCACCACACGGTGAACTTCATGGTCATCGATAAAGGCACCATGGACACGGTTTGGCACCGCGGTGCCGGGCGGTAAATACAACATGTCACCCATACCCAATAAGGTTTCAGCGCCTTGCTGATCCAAAATCGTACGGGAGTCGATACGGGAAGACACTTGGAACGCCATCCGTGTCGGGATGTTGGCTTTAATTAAGCCCGTGATCACATCCACCGATGGACGTTGGGTCGCAAGGATTAAATGAATACCCGCAGCACGGGCTTTTTGAGCGATACGGGCGATCAACTCTTCCACTTTTTTACCGACAATCATCATCATGTCAGCAAATTCGTCGACGACAACCACAATCGATGGCAGTTTATCTAAGGCTGGCGCCTCAGGCTCCATGCTGTCAGATGACTTCCACATGGGGTCTAAAATCACTTCGCCATTAGCTTTCGCCTCGGCAATCTTGGCGTTATAGCCCTTGATGTTACGAACGCCCATCATAGACATTAGCTTGTAGCGGCGCTCCATCTCACCCACACACCAGCGCAGCGCATTGGCCGCTTCTTTCATGTCGGTAACCACTTCACAGAGTAGATGTGGGATGCCTTCATACACCGACAATTCCAGCATTTTCGGGTCGATCATGATAAAGCGAACATCTTCAGGGCCAGACTTATACAATAAGCTGGTGATCATCACGTTTACCCCGACCGATTTACCCGAACCTGTGGTACCGGCAACCAGTAAGTGCGGCATTTTGCCTAAATCAACCACCACAGGCTCGCCGGAAATATCTTGGCCAAGCACCATGGTCAGGTTCGACTTGCTCTCGGTAAAGGCTTCGCAATCGAGTACATCACGCATGTACACGGTTTCGCGGAACTTGTTTGGCAGTTCGAGACCCACATAGGATTTACCCGGAATCACCTCAACCACACGTACACGCTCGGCCAGCAGTGAACGTGCTAGGTCGTTGGCGAGGTTTGAAATCTTCGAGGCTTTAATGCCTGGGGCTAAATCCAGCTCAAAACGGGTGATCACAGGACCGGGATAAACCCCCACCACTGTGGCCACAATGTTAAAATCGGCAAGCTTGGCCTCGACTAAGCGGGCAACTTGCTCTAATTCCTCAGGGCTTATCGGATTCTTTTTACGATTAGGCACATCCAGCAAGCTGATGTTTGGCAGCGGATCCATAGGTTTTGCTGGAACAGGTTTATCTTCTTGTCCCGGTAAAACCACAATCCCATCGACAATCTTCGCCTTTGGCGCTTCTTTTTGACGTTGTGCCTGAGTCACCGCGCCCGTTGAGGCTTTAGTATCAAAATCGATGACATCTTCATCGTTAAAACCTAACTCGTCTTCATCCTCGTCATCGAGCATGGTTTCACGATGGAATACGGGTTCGTCATCGCCATCGTCATCTTCGAATACGTGCGCCTTGAACTCTGTTTCATCCTCTAAATCTAATTCGGCTGCTTTGGGCTTAGCCACCCAAGGCGGCGCCTCAAAATGGCCATGTTCAGCCACGGCGCTGGCTTGATCCAATTGGGGCTCAACTCGTTGTTGGCCTTTAGGTTCAGCCTTGGCTTTATTGCTGTTTAAGCTCAAGATTTTTGCGAGCGCCGACAGCTTGCCCTTACCTGTACTCGCTTCGGTGATGATTTCGTCGCTGACTTCTTCCTTTTCCTCCTTCACTGGGCGAGTGGTAAAGATGCGACTCGGTGCGACTTCAGGCTCACGCACTCTGGCTTTTTCAAGCTGGTGCTGTGAATCACGGCGCTGCTTAAACTTATCAACGACCGTCATAAAACCACGGGTATCTTCGGTTTCACGCTCACGTTTAAGTGCTTGTGGCAGACGTTTGAGCTTTCTGAAGCACCAAATGGAAACAAAGCCGACCTTCTCGACCACAGTTAACCAGCTGATCCCGGTTAACAGCGTAAAGCCCGAGCCTAAGAAGCACAGCAGCAACAAGGTCGTGCCGAGCTTATTAAAATACGGCAACATGGCTTGGCCGATAACATCCCCTGCCACACCGCCAGCGGAAAATTCATAGATGTTATTAGCATTCATGCTGGCTAATGCCGAAAAACCGAGGATAAGCAGCAGAAAACCTATGATGCGCAGTGCGACTGAAAAGTAGTCAATTTCCAATAAATCATGGGCGCGTTTGAAAAGCAGCCAACCTGTCGAGGCCACAATAATCGGCATGATGTAGGCAGTGACGCCAAAAAAGTACAGCAGAATGTCGGCAATCCACGCCCCTACTGCACCCGTCCAGTTTTTGATATCGCCTTGAAAATGAGACTGGCTCCAGCCCGGATCCGACGGACTAAAACTGGTTAAGGCAAGCAAAATATAGGTGGCTAAAACACAGCAAATGATGAGTCCGCCTTCGAGCAGACGCTGCAGGCCTGAGAGCGTGCGTACACTATTTCCTTGAGACAAACGACTTAATCCATAAAAATGAAAACAGGTGGGCTAACGATACCAGAATCCCACTAAATGTGGAGCATCTTAGGGCGTTTTTATCCTAAGAATTACTGGTACAAGGCAAAAAATCGGCGCTAATGACCTAAAGCACAGGTTTTCAACATTAACTGACTATTATGCAACCAATTTACCCGCTGAACAGAAGATAAAAACCAGATAAAAATTCGCCCTTAAGCTGGCAAACCTAAGGGCTAAGCAAGGTCATTTTTGAGTTCGAAACGGTGATCGTAGGAATAAATAAGGGGCCGAGGCCCCTTATTGTAAACGTTCAGGGTATTAAATATCGGAGAGCAGATGGTTTATCGCGACACGACTCGTGTGTTTCACTTCTTCCATCACCACGTAAGTACGGGTATCGGACACTGAAGGTAATTTCAGCAGCGTCTCACCGAGTAAACGGCGATAAGCTGACATATCAGAAACACGTGTCTTCAATAAGTAGTCAAAGTCACCAGAAACCAGATGACACTCTTGAATATCATCTAACAGTTGCACAGCGCGATTAAACTTATCAAATACTTCGGGAGTATCACGGCTCAAGGTGATTTCCACGAATACCAGTAGGGATGCACCCAAGAAATGAGGATTTACCAAGGCGGTATAGCCGTTGATATATCCTTGCTTTTCGAGTCGTTTCACTCTTTCTAAACACGGAGTGGGACTTAATCCTACTCTTTTAGACAGTTCCACATTTGAAATGCGTCCATCAATTTGTAATTCATTAAGAATGTTGCGATCGATGCGATCCAAGTCTTTTACAGGACTCTTTTTATTATATGCCATTTATTTAACCTTGCTTTATCACTAAAACAACATTTTATTCTACGTATGTCTAAAGTTCAGCAGCATAAACTGCGTCGCCGATACTATACTAGATATCCCTGAATTAATCACGTTCAGGTCACGATAAAATAACAATTATGCCCATTAAAAGTGGGTTTTTCAGGCAATTGAGGCTCAAAAATGATTATTGGTGTACCAAAGGAAATTAAAAACCACGAGTATCGTGTCGGTATGGTTCCTTCAAGCGTTCGCGAATTGACCATCAAAGGTCATGAAGTGTTTGTCGAAACGAATGCCGGCACGGGAATTGGTTTTTCAGATCAGGATTATGTTGATGCAGGTGCCGAAATATTAGCAACTGCTGCTGAAGTCTTTGCTAAAGCAGAGATGATCGTAAAGGTAAAAGAGCCTCAAGCAGTCGAACGCGCTATGCTGCGTCATGACCAGATTTTATTCACTTATCTGCATTTAGCGCCGGATTTACCACAAACTGAAGATTTAATTAAAAGTGGTGCCGTATGTATCGCTTACGAAACAGTAACCGATGACCGTGGTGGCTTACCTTTGCTGGCCCCAATGTCAGAAGTGGCTGGTCGCATGTCTATTCAAGCGGGTGCGATGGCGCTGGAAAAATCTTCTGGTGGCCGTGGCATGCTTTTAGGCGGTGTACCAGGTGTCGAGCCTGCAAAAGTTGTGATCATCGGCGGTGGTATGGTTGGTACCAATGCTGCACAAATGGCTGTGGGCATGGGTGCTGATGTTGTAGTGCTTGACCGTAGCATCGATGCACTGCGTCGCTTAAACGTACAATTTGGTTCTGCAGTTAAGGCTGTTTACTCAACTGCCGATGCGATCGAGCGCCATGTATTAGAAGCTGATCTCGTGATTGGTGGCGTATTAATTCCAGGTGCTGCGGCGCCTAAGCTTGTGACACGTAGCATGATCGCTCGCATGAAGCCAGGTAGTGCTATCGTTGACGTAGCAATCGACCAAGGTGGTTGTGTGGAAACTTCACATGCAACGACTCACCAAGATCCAACTTACATCGTTGATGATGTAGTGCATTACTGTGTCGCGAACATGCCAGGTGCTGTTGCCCGCACTTCAACCTTCGCCCTGAATAACGCGACTCTGCCTTATATCCTTAAGTTAGCTAACTTAGGTTATAAAGCTGCCCTACTACAAGACAAACACTTACTGAACGGTTTGAACGTGATGCACGGCAAACTGGTTTGTAAAGAAGTGGCGCAAGCATTAAATCTTGAGTACACAGCGCCAGCAAGTTTATTAGCCTAATCATATGAGAGCCTAGGTCCTTCAGACCTACTCTGCTTTGTTCGGCCTCACTCTGTTGAGGCCGATTTTTTATGCTGATCACAAATATCTTCACCCGTGCGGGGTTTAAGCCAAAGCCTTAGTAAACTCAGGCTGACAATTTGCCTTAGGATTCGATTAGCATAATCTAAAAGAATCACCAAACAGCGCTTTACCCCTACAGGTAAATTCCCTACAATCCATGCAATTTGCTAAAGGCACGGAGAGAAAAATGAGCCAAGTCAGACACAGTAACCTATTGATTTTAGGTTCAGGTCCCGCAGGATACACGGCCGCAGTTTATGCTGCGCGCGCAAACTTAAAGCCTGTGATGATTACAGGTATGCAGCAAGGTGGTCAGTTAACCACCACGACTGAAGTTGAAAACTGGCCAGGTGATGCAGAAGACTTAACGGGTCCAGCATTAATGGAACGTATGCAAAAGCATGCGGAAAAGTTTGATACTGAAATCCTTTTCGACCATATCAATGAAGTCACACTGACTGAGCGCCCTTTCCGTCTAAAAGGCGATAACGGTGAATACACCTGTGATGCGCTGATCATTGCGACAGGCGCCTCAGCTCGTTACTTAGGTCTGGAGTCAGAAGAAGCGTTCAAAGGACGCGGCGTATCGGCTTGTGCGACCTGTGATGGTTTCTTCTATCGCAATCAGAAAGTTGCAGTCATTGGTGGTGGTAACACAGCCGTTGAAGAAGCGCTGTATTTGAGTAACATCGCCGCCGAAGTGCACTTAATTCATCGCCGTGACACCTTCCGCTCAGAGAAAATCCTTATCGACCGTTTAATGGATAAAGTAGCTAACGGCAACATTATCCTGCACCTAGATCAAACCATGGAAGAAGTGGTTGGTGACGCTATGGGTGTGACAGGCCTGAAAATGAAGAGCACCAAAGATGGCGCTATCACAGATCTGGCTGTTGCCGGTGTGTTCGTGGCCATTGGTCACAGCCCAAATACTGGGATTTTCGAAGGCCAGTTAGAGATGAACAACGGTTATCTGAAGGTGCAAAGCGGCCTTCAAGGTAATGCGACCCAAACCAGCATTGAAGGTGTGTTTGCCGCGGGTGACGTTATGGACCAACATTACCGTCAAGCGATTACCTCTGCGGGTACCGGTTGTATGGCAGCATTAGATGCTGAGCGTTACTTAGACGCTAAAAAATAATCACGCGCAGAAACCATCGGATCTGGTTCTTAGTTTTAGCGAGATTCAAATAGAAATAGCAGGCATCAGCCTGCTATTTTTTTATCTGTATTTTGTGACTCGCCTGAAGCAAGCCTCAACGCTATTTTGGACGGGTCACAGCAACAAAAAAAGGGACCGAATGGTCCCCTCTTAAGTGCGGCAAACTAATTGCTTAGTTTAACGCTTCTTTTGCTTTTTCAACTAAAGTTGCGAATACAACTTTGTCGAATACAGCGATGTCAGCCAAAATCTTACGATCGATTTCGATAGACGCCTTTTTCAGACCGTTGATGAAACGGCTGTAAGACAGACCATTTTGACGAGCTGCAGCATTAATACGTGCAATCCACAGTTGACGGAATTGACGTTTTTTCTGACGACGGTCACGGTAAGCATATTGACCAGCTTTAGTTACTGCTTGAACAGCAACGCGGTAAGTACGGCTACGAGCGCCATAATAACCTTTAGCTAATTTTAAAACTTTCTTGTGACGAGCACGTGCGGTTACACCACGCTTAACTCTTGGCATTTTCTAATCTCCTAAATTAAGCGTATGGTAATTGACGCGCGATTGCTGGAACGTCAACTTTAGCAACTAAACACTTGTTACGTAAGTGACGCTTACGCTTAGTGCTCTTTTTGGTCAGAATGTGACGTAAATGGGCTTGCTTGCGCTTGAAACCATTAGCGGTTTTCTTAAAACGCTTCGCTACACCTCTGTCGGTTTTCATTTTAGGCATTACTAAAACTCCGCATTGGGATGTTAAATAAAAAGCAAGGCGAGCGAAGGCATATAGCCTTCGCTACTTTTATAGGTTGCCCTACTTATTTCTTTTTAGGCGCGAGCACCATAATGGCTTGTCGGCCTTCCATTTTCGGGAAGGATTCAACAATTGCATACTCATCCAAATCTGTTTTGATACGGTTCAATAGATCCATACCTAGGTTTTGGTGAGCCATTTCGCGGCCTCGGAAACGCAGCGTAATTTTCGCTTTGTCCCCGTCTTCCAGAAAACGTATCAGGTTGCGTAGTTTTACCTGATAGTCGTTTTCGTCAGTTCCAGGACGGAATTTGATTTCCTTAACCTGAACCTGTTTTTGCTTCTTCTTTTGTTCCTTTTGAGCTTTCGCTTTATCAAATAGGAACTTACCGTAGTCCATAATGCGACATACTGGAGGTTCAGCGTTTGGACTAATTTCGACTAGGTCTACACCCGCTTCATCTGCCAAATTCTGAGCATCTCTGATGCTCACCACACCAATAGCTTCACCATCAATGCCGGTTAAGCGTACTTCTGGTACACCTGTGATTTCTTCATTGATTCTATTAGGGGCCAGCTGACGCCCTGCTGTTTTCTTGATCTTTATGACCTATTCCTCCAACAATTTGAGACTACGGAGCGAAATTTGTTGATGGATCTTAGCGGCGAAATCTTCAATTCGCATCTTACCTAAGTCAACGCCATCACGTGTACGCACCGCAACTTCCTTATTTTCCATTTCCTGATCGCCAACGACCAATAAATAAGGAACACGCCTTAAGGTGTGCTCGCGTATTTTAAAGCCTATTTTCTCATTCCTCAAGTCAAATGAGGCGCGAATACCTTGTTCTTTGAAGAATTTGACCACTTCTTCAACATAATCAGCCTGTTTGTCGGTGATATTCATCACGACAACTTGCATTGGAGCCAACCAAGTTGGGAAACGACCTGCGTATTCTTCGATCAAAATACCTAAGAAACGCTCCAACGAGCCTAAAATCGCACGATGGATCATCACAGGCGTTTGACGGCTGTTATCTTCGGCGACATAAGTTGCACCTAAACGGCTCGGTAATGCGTAGTCTAATTGCACAGTACCGCATTGCCATGCACGGTCTAAACAGTCGTGCAGCGTGAATTCAATCTTAGGACCGTAGAAGGCACCTTCACCCGGTAAAATGGTGAATTCGATATTGTTCGCACGTAAGGCTTGCTTGAGTGCTTCTTCGGCTCTGTCCCACATTGCATCGTCACCGATACGTTTTTCAGGGCGAGTTGACAGTTTTACAACGATGTTCTCAAAGCCAAATGTCGAGTAAGTGTCGTATACCATTTGGATACAAGAGCTAACTTCTGCTTGAACTTGATCTTCAGTACAGAAGATATGGGCATCGTCTTGAGTAAAACCACGTACGCGCATCAGCCCATGCAGTGAACCTGATGGCTCATTGCGGTGACAGCAACCAAATTCCGCCATACGCAGTGGCAGATCACGGTAAGATTTCAAGCCTTGGTTGAAGATCTGTACGTGGCCTGGGCAGTTCATTGGCTTAACCGCATATTCACGGTTTTCACTGCTGGTTGTGAACATGGCTTCTGAGTATTTATCCCAGTGACCGGAACGTTCCCACAAAACGCGGTCCATCATCAACGGACCTTTCACTTCTTGGTAAGTGTATTGATTTAACTTACGGCGAATGAAACGTTCTAATTCGAGGAAGATGCTCCAACCGTCGTTATGCCAGAACACCATGCCTGGTGCTTCTTCTTGCATATGGTAGAGGTCAAGTTGCTTACCTATTTTACGGTGGTCACGTTTAGCCGCTTCTTCGAGGCGGGCTAAATGGGTGCTCAGGGCTTTTTTATCCGCCCATGCTGTACCGTAAATACGTTGCAGCATCTTGTTTTCAGAGTTACCGCGCCAGTAAGCGCCAGCAATGCTCATCAATTTGAAATGGTGGCAGAAACGCATGTTTGGCACGTGTGGACCACGACACATGTCGGTGTATTCTTCGTGATGATACAGCGCTGGAGTTGCATCTTTGCTGATGTTCTCATCCAGAATCGCGATCTTGTATTCTTCACCGCGTGCGGCAAAGGTATCACGGGCTTCTTGCCAGCTCACAACGCGTTTGACTACGTCGTAATTGGTTTTCGCCAATTCCAGCATACGTTTTTCGAGGGCTTCGATATCTTCTTGAGTCAGCTTGTGCTCAAGATCGATGTCGTAATAGAAGCCGTTATCGATCACAGGACCGATCGCCATCTTGGTTTGTGGCCATAATTGCTTGATTGCATGGCCTAATAAATGCGCGCAAGAATGGCGAAGGATTTCAATACCTTCTTCGTCTTTAGCGGTAATAATAGAAAGTTCAGCATCGGTTTCGATCAGATCGCAAGCGTCTTTTAGTTCGCCATTCACGCGACCAGCGATACAGGCTTTAGCAAGACCAGGGCCGATATCAGCGGCAACATCGAGAGTCGATACGGGATGTGCAAACTCGCGCTTGCTACCATCAGGAAGTGTAATTACAGGCATGAAATATCCTTGTCCAGTGGTGACCCACACGTAGGGCCACATGGTGATTAAGTAAAAAGAGAATGCTCGCGAGGTTAAGACAGTACAGGAGTCTTAGCCGCCTTGCGTAGCAGGACAGTTATTCTACGGGATAGTCTTTAAGGCACGCAAGTTAAATGGCCCAATTGCGAGGCTTAGCACTCAAATCAGCTTCTTTATTAACACCAATCCGCAAAGTTTACCGTGAATTCATCATATTGCAGTCAATCATTCATGTGGCAGTCATCTAACACCCCTACGCTATGCGCGTTAAATGATTGCGGGTTGGTTGGAGGTTTCCACCATGCCTACCGTGCCGTCACATCGCTGTAAATAATGAAGCCAAAGGAGTTGGTATGTTCACGAGTATCCTATTGACGGTTGCACTTAGCCAAGTCGCCCAGAACCCAATCCCAGTTAGCCCCACGCCACACACTCAACCTGCCCCCCGAGCTATTCAACTCCAAGCGGTGCAATTCGACGCCATAGGCTTACAGGCCGATATCCACGCCGAGCTTTTGCAGCAGATAGAACAGCTATCACAGGCCATTAGTGACAATATAGAGCAAGGCATATTACCGACGGCGCCTGTCGAACTGATGACAGTAAAGGATTGAGTTAGCTTAGCCGGTACGTATTGCTTGACGGTTTTTACGCGAGATAAATCTCAGTGAAAAAAGTACCCAGCGCTGAGATGAACGGAAAAATCTAGTTACAGAGATTTTGATACCGACTTTATCTAAGTTGCCACGGCACATTCTTGTATACTCAACTAAAGCCTGTGTGAAGGCTTAGCGACAAGTGTCATCCCTAGCATTCGTTAGAGAGGAGTTGCGCCATGAGGATCATGAATAAAGTGATTGCCTGCCCCCACTGCGGACACCATCAACATATTAGTATTGATGCCAGCAGCGGCGATCAGGATTATTACGATGACTGCCGAATTTGTTGTAATCCCATCCACCTGCGTTTACATGTGGATGATGCCCGCCGCACCATAGAGTTATATATTGACTCGGACGACGAGCAAATTTACTAGGCATGTAGCTTAAGATTGGCCGCTAAAACGTTTGGCCAGCACACGCTCGACGGTATCGACGATGGCTTGGGTTTGGCTGTCAATTTCGATATTTAGCTCATCTCCAACCTGACACTGGCCTAAGTTGGTCAATTTGAGGGTTTCTGGGATCAAGTGCAGCATAAAACTGCTCTCGGTCACCTCGCCGACCGTTAAGCTGCAACCGTTTACCCCGACAAAGCCTTTATAAAGGATATAGTTCATCCATTTGGGCTCGACGCTTAAGGTCAGATCATAATGCTGCTCGGTGTGACTAATGTGGCTAACTTTCGCCTTGGTATGAATGTGTCCCGAGAGGATATGGCCGCCGATTTCACTACCGAACGTCAAAGAACGCTCAATGTTCACCCGCTGACCAACGGTCAAATTGGCAAGGTTTGTCAACCTTAAGGTCTCTTCCACTACATCGAAAAATACCCTATCATCAACGACCTGAGTCACCGTCAGACATACCCCGTTATTTGCCACACTTGCGCCAATCGCAAGTCCCTCATGCAAATCAGGTTTAAACGCTACCTCAAGGGTATTTAGGCCATCTTTCTTATGTATTGCAACCACCTCACAGGTGGCTTGAACTATACCAGTAAACATTTTTTGCTCGCTTATTTGTTAAAGGCTGTATTTATGAATCATTCAGGCTTTCAGGCCAAACGCTTAATTCAACTCGCACTCCCTGTGTTGATTGCCCAAGTGACCCAAACCATGATGGGGTTTATCGATACGGTCATGGCGGGCCGCGTCAGTGCTGTCGATATGGCCGCCGTGGCCGTAGGAACCAGTCTTTGGTTACCCGCCATCTTATTTGTCCAAGGGTTGCTGATGGCGTTTACGCCGTTATTTGCCCATCATAATGGCGCAAATAATCAGAAAGCCATTCAACCGCTGGCGTTTCAAGGCGCTTATCTGGCCTTAATTGGTGGCCTTGGCGTGATGGCGTTTCTTGCATCCGCCCCACTCGTGCTCAGCCATATGAATTTAGAGCCCCAATTGTACAACTTAACCATAGGATATATCGACGGTATTTTATGGGGCGCGCCCGCATTTGTGCTCTATCAGGTATTACGCGGTTGCAGCGAAGGGATTTCTTACACATTACCGACCATGATCATCGGATTCGTTGGGCTCGCGGTGAATATTCCGGCGAACTATATCTTTATCTATGGTCATTTCGGCATGCCAGCAATGGGCGGCGCCGGCTGTGGTGTCGCGACAGCACTAGTGTTTTGGGCCATGTTGATTGCCATGACGATTTATATGCAGCTACATAAAAAGTTTGCCGCATTGGCGCCCTTTAGCCAGTTCCATCGCCCTGATTTTGCCACCATGAAGAAGATGACTAAGCTTGGAATGCCGATTGCGATGGCGCTCTTCTTTGAGGTGAGCCTATTTGCAATTATTGCCCTGCTGCTGGCGCCATTGGGCGCGACTGTCGTGGCCAGTCATCAGATTGCGCTGAACTTCTCCGCCATAGTATTTATGTTGCCACTCTCGATTGGTATTGCCGTCTCGATTCGTATTGGCTACTACCTCGGCCGCGATCGCGCGGATATTTCTGCCGTGGTGGCAAAGGTTGGATTGTGGTTGGCGCTTTCATTGGCCTTGTCGACGGCAATCTTAACGGTGTTATTCCGCTTCCAAATCGCTGAGTTGTATAACAGCGATCCTGAAGTGGTGGTACTTGCCGGCAGTTTGATGCTCATGGCCGCGCTGTATCAATTATCTGACTCAATCCAAGTGGTCGCTGCCGGTGCCTTGCGTGGATATAAAGATACCCGCAGTGCGTTTTATATTACGCTGTTTTCCTACTGGGGCATTGGCATGACATTAGGTTATACCTTGGCGTATACCGACTTTATCGTACCCGCCATGGGCGCCCATGGTTTTTGGACTGGATTAATTGCCGGCCTCACCTCAGCGGCGCTGCTGTTTTTCATCCGCCTTCGTTATATTCAAAAGCATGGTGTGCATTTAAGTTTGATTGAAGGCGACAGCGTGCATCATTAAGCAGATTGAAAGATAAAACGGCGAGCATTTGGCTCGCCGTTTTATTTCGCGCGGGGTCATTTGGGCCCTCATCACAGTCTAACTTGCCGCTTTATCAACAACTTTGCTGAAACACTGGACAAGTTGCACAGCAATTCACCATTTGGCAATAAAATTCATTTTTTTGCTTGCCAGCCTTTCGCTATCCCCCTAATATAGCGCTCGTTCCGAAGCGCAACGCTAAGTTGTGTTGAGGCAACAATTAAAACGATGCACCCGTAGCTCAGTTGGTTAGAGCACTACCTTGACATGGTAGGGGTCGGTGGTTCGAGTCCACTCGGGTGTACCACTCTCTTCAAAGAGTATAAACTTTGACTTCTTATTAAAAAGTAAACAGTGCACCCGTAGCTCAGTTGGTTAGAGCACTACCTTGACATGGTAGGGGTCGGTGGTTCGAGTCCACTCGGGTGTACCATTTCTCGCTTTAACTCCCTATAAAACCTCAATTTAATATAAAATCCATCGAGATTCTTAATTTTTATTTGTGCCTAAGATAAAATCTTCGAGCCTGTTTTAGTTTTTTGCAAAAACATTCAAACATGCCCCACCCTTCGGCTCTGTCTGATTTTGCCTCTTTTGCTTAATCCACATTTACCGCTGTTCCCCCAAAATTCAACGTTTTTCTAAACTTGTGCCCATTTCGTGCCAAACCTGTTGGCACAAGATACATTTGATAACTTGCCCACTGACCCCCATCTTAAATAGCTAAAGAAATCCTAGTAACCATCGGGAGTGAGCCATAACCGCCACACCGATTGCAAAATGTGTTTTCATTTCGCCGGCGGCAAATCGGCTAAGATTCTAGGTATTTTTATTTCGGCATTTAATGGGGTCATCTTGCCTGCATCACAACAGTATTCGCAAACAAGCAAGTCACTATTGCAATTCAAATATTCATTGTGTGGACATAGCGAAAGTGAAGACTCTGACTTATATATCTATGGAAGGAAAAATACCTACATTAGGCTTTTTTAACTGAATTTGAGCATAGTCATCATTGCTGGGGTTTACATGCGTAATCTAAAGATCAGTCACCTATTACTTGGCGCTTTTGCGATTCCAATTATTGCAATTCTAGGGTTAACCATGATGGCAATGAGCAAAATGCAGGTCATCAATGATCAGTCTACCGTCATATCCAATGACTGGTTGCCAGCCGTGCGGGTCATCGAGCGACTCAACGGTCAAACCGCAGATCTTAGGGTATTAGAATCCCGGCATATTCTCTCGCTGGATGAAGGACAGATGCGAGATACCGAGCGTGAACTGGAGAAAACCAAAGCGCAAATCGATGACTCTATCCGCACCTACGAGCAACTGATCAGCGGCAATAAAGAACGAAATATCTTCAATGATTTTCAGCGCTTATATAAGGAATATCTTGTCGTTCATCAGAAGCTGCTTATACTGTCACGGGCAAATAAAAACGAAGATGCTAAACAATTGCTGCTGACGGAATCACTCGAGGCGTACAACGAATACTCGGATTTATTGCTGAAATTATCAGACCTGAATTACAAAGGCGCGCAGGACGCAAGCAGCTATGGCGATGTGATTTACGATGAATCGATCAAAATAATGTTATTCATTTTGGTCATAGTGTCATTGTTGGTGTTAGTGACGTCGACGGCTATCTCAAAATTTATTATTACATCAATTAAAACTGTGCAGAGTTTTATGGCGAAGTTGGCTAATGGCGATCTTTCCGAGCGCATTGCCGATATTGGCAATAATGAATTGGGTATTTTGGCTCAGGGCTGTAATGAGACAGCCGATAAAATTTCTGAGATGACCGAGCAATTGATTACCGTTGCCGACAATACCGCGACTTCGGCCGAAATACTCGCCTCGACCATGAATCAAGTTGAGCATAATTCCCAGCAAATGCTGGTTCAGGTAGAACAAATCGCGACGGCGCTCAATGAAATGTCCAGTACGGCACTCGAAGTGAGTAAAAATGCGACTGAGGCGGAAACCAGTGCTGGTGAGGCGATGGGCAATGTCTCTGAAGGCAATAAATCCCTCGGTGAGTCCGATAATATTTCAGTCAAAATTGGCGCGGCGATCCGAGATTCAGGCACCATAGTCAATCAGTTGAAAGACTATTCCATCGAAATTGGCTCTGTTATTGATGTGATTACCAGTATTTCCGAACAAACCAACCTACTGGCACTCAATGCGGCGATTGAAGCGGCAAGGGCTGGTGAAGCGGGTCGCGGTTTTGCCGTTGTTGCCGATGAGGTTCGCTCTCTTGCGGCTAAAACCCAGCAATCCACCATTGATATTCAAGAGATTATTTCAAAATTACAGTCTCAGGCGGAAAAGGCCGATCATTATATGAAGGCCAATACCAGTTTGTTGGATGAGTCACAAATGGTATCGGAAAAAGTGCGTAGTGCTTTCCAAGGTATTTCCGCCTCCGTCAATGCGATTTCTAATGTTAATACCGTGGTTGCCACTGCCTCGAGCGAACAATCCAGCGTGACCGAAGACATTTCCAGAAATATCTCATCGACGGTTGAAATGGTCGATCAAAACGTGGTGGGAGTCGGCAACGCCAGTAAGGCTTGCCATGATGTGTTATCCGAAGCGGGTAAACAAAAACAGCTACTTGCCTTCTTCAAAACCAAGCGCAGTTATTGATTAGAGAATAGATTTATTCAGGTGTCGATTGTGAGTTAAAGCGAACTACTGAACGTTAGCACACTTGAGATTTAGCGCGGCCTAGGTTAGTGGAGTCTAGGCTGCGCTACAAAAGAGGATAAACACCTAACCGCAAACACTGTTGACGTTCAATGTGAAAGTTCATTGTTTAGCTATCTGTTGAAGCTCTTGTTAACGCAAGTGTCAGCGGCTCAAGATGGAGCAATTATTAGCTTGAACGTTCCGCTTGTTCTTCCCATGTCATACGTTTGCGATAAATGGTCGATGGACTGATATCCAGCAGTGCGGCCGCTTTAGGGACATTACCATCACACAGGGCTATCGCCCCTTCTATCGTTTGCTTCTCGGTTAACCAAAGCGGTTGGATCCGCTGTTGCTCAGCAGTATGTGTATGCGCCTCTTGCGTGGAATCTGCCGATAATTCGCGGCTCACCACTTGAACGGGTGTATCAATGTCCACTTTTGTCGTTTCGACCTGCATCTTAGTCTGCAGCTGAACTTTTGTTTGAGGCTGTGCTAGCGGCTTTAGCGGTGTGGGGAACATACTTGGCTCAACATGGCTTGCGTCATTGAGTACCACAATCTGACGGATCACGTTCTGTAGTTGCCTTACATTGCCTGGCCAATCATAGGCTTGCAACATGGCTGCAGCCTGAGGATTAAAGTCGATAAACTTTTTACCTTCTTCTTTGCTGTAGGTTTTTAATAATTGTTTGGCCAGCAAGAGCACATCATTCCCCCGTGCGCGCAGGGGCGGCAGTTCGATGGGAATAACATGCAGGCGATAAAACAAATCCTCACGGAAATGCCCAAGTTTGACTTCTTCCCAGGGCTCGCGATTGGTGGCACTGATAAAACGAATATCCACATGCTCTTCTTTAGAGCCGCCCACCCGTTGAAAGGTCCCTGTTTGGATAAACCGCAGTAACTTGCTCTGCAGTTCTAAATCCATTTCGCAGATTTCGTCGAGGAACAAGGTGCCGCCGTCGGCTCGAGTCGCGGCGCCATCCCGATTGTTATGGGCGCCGGTGAATGCCCCTTTGCAGTGGCCAAAAATTTCGCTTTCAATCAGTTCTTTCGGGATTGATGCGCAGTTTAAGGCGATAAAGGGTTTGTCGGCGCGATTACCGACTTGGTGAATGGCCTGGGCGCAGACTTCTTTACCCGTACCACTCTCCCCCATAATAAAAACCGATGCCTTACTGTTGGCGACACAATCAATGGTTTTGTACACGCTCTGCATCGCCAGCGAATCGCCGATAAACCCTTGGTAATGACCCTTTGGCAAGCTGTTTTCATACTGAGTCACAAGCTCGAGTAATTGCTTTTGTTTAAGGGCATTACGCACCGTTATTGATAGTCGCTTGGCATCGAAGGGTTTAACTAAAAAGTCGAACGCCCCTGAGCGCATCGCATCAATGGCAATATCGATGCTGCCGTGGGCGGTGATCATAATGGTGCTGATATGGGGATGACTCTGCTGCACTTGCTTAAGAATGTCGAGACCCGACATATCCGGCAGCTTAATATCGAGAATTAACAGATCAGGCTGCCAGTTCGACAATTCCTTTAGGGCATCCGCGCCGTAATGCACATGGGTTACGTTAATGTCCTCCGCGCGTAAATACTCCGTATAGAGCGCACCGAGTGACATACTGTCTTCAACCAATAATGCTGAATAATTCATAGCTATCCCTATTGAATAAATCGTTCCGTTAATAGGCTGTGAGTCTGTTTTCCAAGGACATAAATCTGTGCCATCAGCTCGGGAATGGCACCGAGCTGTTGCTGACGGGCACAGGCTTCTAATTTCTGAGCTAATAAGAACAGCGCCGTCGCCCCAAAACTGCCTGAACTGCTTTTTAGAGTGTGCGCTTGATCTTCAATCTCGTCCACTTGCGTCGAATCGAGTTCGCTTAACTGATTAAGCCGCTGCGCCAATTCATCACAGAAGATCGTCATCATGTTCGATAGACTCGCTTTACCTAAGGTTTGTTCAAGCTCCGCTAGGAGTGGTTCATCGAGTAAATTCGCTGAGTTTTCAGCGGGTTTATGTGAGCTTGGTAAGCTGACAACGGCATTGGGCAACCATTTTTGAATGGCATGCAGTAAGGTTTTTTGTTTGACGGGCTTAGCGATAAAGTCCTTCATCCCGACTCGATAGCAATGCTCTATCTCTTCTTTCATCACATTGGCCGACATCGCCAGAATAACTTGCTCAGGGTGATTTTGCAGGATGACTTCCGTGGCCTCGAGTCCATCCATCTCGGGCATACGTACATCCATCAAGACGAGATCGAAGGGCTTTTCGGCGACCAACTTAACCGCTTCAAGCCCGTTGCAGGCATAAGTGATATCAAACCCCGCCTTGGTGAGCATGGTTCCGGCAATAATTTGGTTCGCGGGACTGTCTTCGGCGAGGAGGATATGGCCTTGGAATTTCTCTTGGGCCACATACTCCTCTTCAAACTCATTCGCCAGCGCATCTTTACTCAAGAGTGCTAACTGCATGGCGCGGCTTAGGGGCTTATTGACGACTTGATCTAACCCTAACGTGGCGAGTGAATGGGTTATTTCGGTGCTCATTCCCGATACCAAGGCCACCATAGAACCATCGGCGGTTAAATGCGCTTGCCTTAATCGATTGACATCCTGTTCGTTTACATCCAAAAAGAAGCCTTCATCGAGCAAAATTAGGTTGAATTGACCTTTTATTTTTTTCGCCCGTTTGATTGATGGCCAGTCCATCACTTCAACCGTCTCTACCCCGTATTGCGAATATTGTTTCGAGACGAGCGATAGCCAAGTTGCATCATGGTGGGCGAGCAGAACCCGAGAATGGGCGGGGAAATAATGACTGTGGCAGAAATTTCCCTCAAGCAATTGCAAAGACACATAAAAAGTAAAGCGACTTCCCTGACCAAGCTCACTTTGCAGCTCGATCGTGCCGCCCATCATAGTGATAAGCTCGCTACAGATGGCCAAACCTAGGCCCGTACCCTTGTAGTTTGTGTTATGGGTATCGTGTACTTGGCTAAATTCTTTGAATAGTTTGCTTTGCGCCTCCGCAGAGATACCAATACCAGAGTCTGTGACACGGCAATAGAGTTGCACCTCGGTTTGGTGATTATCGGGGATCCACATTTCCACTGTGATGGTGCCGGATGCAGTAAACTTAATCGCATTATCGACGAGGTTATGCAGCACTTGGCGTAAGCGCTGCTGATCGCCAACCACGGTTCTTGGCACATTTCGATTCACAAAACTGACCAGCTCTAACCCCTTTTCGAAGGCTTTGGGCTCAAGAATTTGCAGCACTTGAGCAACCAGTTTATCTGGCTCAAACTCATGGGACTCGAGCACCATCTGCCCGGCTTCAATCTTCGAAAAGTCCAAGATATCGTTAATGGTATGCAGCAAAGCACTGCCCGCTTCCCGCGCGATATTGGCGTGAATGCGTTGATCTTTGCTTAAGGATGAGTCGAGCAACAATTCCACCCCGCCTAAAATTGCGTTCAGCGGTGAGCGGATCTCATGGCTCATGGTGGCTAAGAAACGCGACTTCACTTTACTGCCCTGCTCGGCTTGTTCTTTTGCCTGCTGTAGTTTTTGCTCGTTGGCTTTGCGCTCAGAAATATCCCGTAAAAATGCCGTAAACAGCACTTCATCCCCGAGTTGGATCGGTACCACCTCAAGCTCGATAGGGATTAGATTTCCAGCCTTGCAGCGCGCGAGTAATTCGACCCGCTTATTGAGCATTTTCCCTTCGCCAGTGCGGCGATAACGTTCAATGCCTCGCTTATGCCCCTGTTGTTTGTCTTCGGGGATAATTAAATCCTCCAATAAGGCGCCGACAGCTTCCTCGCGGCTATAACCAAACAGTCTGGTGGCCGCGAGGTTAAATTCAATGACTTTGCCCGACATATCGATGGTTATTAAGCAATCTTGGCTCGCCGCTAAGGTGGCAAGCAACACTGACTCGGTTTTCGCTGCGGCGATTTCTTTGCGTTTCGCTTCGGATAAGTCTTTGACTAAACCGATAAACATCGCCCGATTGTCGATGCTCATTTGCGACACGGATAAGGCGATAGGAAATAGCTGACCGTCCTTACGTTGCGCCGTTAACTCGCGGCTGGTGCCGATGATTTTGGCAACATGGGTTGTGAAGTACTGCTGAATGTAACCATCGTGCAATGGCCTTTGGTCGAACGGCATAAAAATCGATACATTCTGGCCAATCAGTTCATTATGGGCATAACCAAAGAGTCGACTGACGGCGGGGTTGATGTCGGTAATGATGCCGAATTCATTGATGATCACAAAGCCATCGACCGCCGACTCAAGAATGGTGTTGAGACGGATATTTGCCGCCTCTAATGCCTTGGTTCTGGCATCGACTTTATCGACCATATTGTTAAAGGCGCGGGTCATCTGGGCGATTTCATCCTTGCCTTTGACAGGCACCCTCACCCCAATCTCGCCCGCGAGAATGCGTTTAGAGGCGCTGGTTAGCTGAGTTAAGTTACGGGTGAGGTAATGCCCAAGCAGCAATGAAAACAAGGCCACCAGCAACATTTCAACCCCAGCGATTGAGAGGATCTGTTGTGTCACCGTATTAACCAGATTTTCAAGGCTCTGGGTCTCAAACCCCATGTTCACTTTGCCGAACAGATAGCCATTGACTTCAATGGGATATTCGAGATCGAAGATCCCATCTTTGACTTGATCCAGATGTTTATCCGCTTGATGCGAAACCTGAATGTATTTATCGGCGCCGCCATAGGCCAAAATGCGGCTCTGATCAGACACTGTTACATACAAGACTTCGCTGTGGCTTAACAGCTCTTGAATTAACGAATGTAATGTCGCCAGATCGTTACTGATCACCGCATCCTGCGCCGCCACAGAGAACAGTGTTAACGTGGTTTCGGCCCGTTTTTCAATTTGCGACTGATTAGACAACTTAAGGTAGTTAATGCTGGTATACACCAGCAAAAACAGTAATAAACCTTCGATTAAGGCGATCCCTAAAATTGTTTTCAGTCTAAACGACACACTATTTCTCCCCGAGCGGTTTGGTTAAGGAGCCGAGTTTGAGCGAGCGGACATCATCCCAATCCTGATCTTCTGCCGCGGTAAACGCTGAAAAGTCCACCGATTCTAATAAGGCTTTGCCCTGCGCTGTTGTCGAGAGTGCCATTAACCGCTCGAGTAGCATTTGACGCTGCGCCGCCGAGACTCGTGGATGCGTTGCAATAGCATGGGGCGTATAGGTCGGCGTTTGCCACAATACCGTTAATTGCTGTTTTTGCGCTTCACTAAGATTATTAAAGGTGCGCTGAACGCCGCCCCCCGCATCTACAAGCCCTTGCAGCACGGCTAAATATACTGAGTCATGGGAGCCTACATATTTTACCTGCACATTAAGATTGGCCTGTTGCAGATGTGCCCTTGGTAGCACACTGGCCGCAAATGCCGCGGGTGCCGGAAAAGCCAAGGTTTTTCCCTCTAATTGGGCTAACGATTTGATGGGAGAATCCTTGCGTACCACAAGCAAGCCTTTGAGCTTTTTATCCTTTTCACGCGCTAAGGCCAAATATCCCGGGCTGTCATGAAACACCACATAGTGGTAGGGATTCATATAGGCAATATCGTATTCCCCTGCCTTGAGCCGCCGCTCAAAGGTGGGAATGTCGGGTGCCGTTGCAAATTGCAATTGATAATTTGCATTTTCAGACAAGGCGGCGAGGATCGGCGGCCACAGCTTTGCGAGTTGAGTCGCCGACTGCTGGGGTACTACACCAAAAATCAGCGTCGGTTTTGGGGTATCAGGGGGATTGCTATCCTGCGCATAAGTCGGCGATACCCAAGCCATTACTAAGATTATCAGATAGATAAACTGCCATTTTATGGCATTGTTAGGCGCTGCCTTGACGCACAATCTAGAAAACTGAGCCATGCTAAATGTCCTTTTTTAATGATATGCATTCTACATATAGGGCATAAAACACTTTGCCCCTATGCTGCATCAGCAACCCCTGTGCCATAAAAAATACCATCAATAAAAACAATCATCTTGGAGAACATTTCGCCTGAGATAAACTCACTATGGATGAGGGTTTTGCATTTTGCAACAAGATGGCAAAAATCAGTCTTAAGCCTGCGCTTTTCGGCGATGCTTTGCAGTATCAACCTCAATTAGTTGGCTTTTTTTAAATGGGCATAGCTCTTGCTATTCGAAAATATTCCCTTTGCAGGAGTCAGACTATGCCGCTCTCTTCGCTCACATCGATTCAAGCCGTTACCTTGTCTGTGCTGGTCGTGGAAGACACAGATTGCGAGCGCTTTTATATCACTCACCTGCTAAGACAGTTTGGTTGGTTGGTCGAGAGTCGCAGTAACGGTAAGGCTGCGCTGGATTACTTGCAGCAGAATGAAGTGCATATTTTAGTCAGCGATTGGCGCATGCCTGAGATGAGCGGCATCGAGTTGTGCCAAATCGTTAAAAATAATCATCTGCCGCCCTTTGTGATCTTGCTGACGGCCAATAATCAGACAGCCGATATTGTGTTAGGTATTGAAGCGGGCGCCGATGACTTTATCTGTAAGCCTTTTCTACCAGAACTGTTAAAGGTTAGGATGTTAGCTGCAATGCGTATCGTGCAGCTGCAACATAACTTGAGCCGTAACATTCAACTGTTACAGCAAGGGCTTGCGAAAGAATCTGCCTTGCTCAGCACCATAAAACAGGATTTGTTTTCTGCCGCTAAGGTGCAGCGAGAATTACTGCCCCGCAGTAAAACCTTGCCAAGGGATTGGCAGTTACACCATGAGTTTCAGCCCGCGAGTTATCTTGCTGGCGATCTCTATCAATGTTTCGATCTTGGCGATGATCAACTCGGGTTTTATCTGATTGATGCCGCGGGTCATGGGGTCGCCGCCGCGCTGCAGAGTGTCAGCCTTGCCCAGCGTCTGTCGATGGAACGTACCGATTGGTGCGGATTATCGCCCCAAGAAATAGTGAATCAGGTTAATCGCGAGCTAAGCGACCCAGACAATACTGGCCGCTTTGTGACTCTGTTACTCGGCAAGATCAATACGCTGACGGGTGAACTAAGGCTGTGCAGCGCCGGCCATCCCGCGCCGTTACTGCTCACCGAGACTAGCTGCGAGCCCTTGCCCCTCGACACTGAGTTACCGCTTGGGATCCATGGCGCCGTGCAGTATCAAGATCAGCTAGTCACCCTCTTACCTGGCAGTCGCTTGTTGTTATTTTCCGATGGTACCTATGAGTGCCAACACCCCAAGTTCGGTTTTTTCGGCCAAGCGCGTTTGCAAACCCTGTGCTCGAAAGCCAACAGCTTGAGCGATGAAGCCTTGCTGCATCACTTGAGCCATGCCTTACAACTCTGGCAAGGCGGCACAACTCAAGATGATATTTCGATGATGTTAATTACCTACCCGTCAGCCAACTATGCCAATGCGGCTTTGGAGGCATTATGAACAGCTTGCAGTTTAACCTCACCCATGACCAATGGAGTCAACAGCCTTTTTGCTCCGAATTAGAGCAGTTTATGCTGATGCAAAATGTACATGAGCGCCAACGATTTAAAGTCATTACCTGCATACTCGAGGCGGTCAGTAATGTGATAAATCACACCGAAGATTCCCGTGAGCCCATCGTATTGATTGTCCACTGTAATCATGACCGGATTATCGTCGATTTACTGGACCGCTCGCCCGTGGTGCCTAAGGTTTCCTTCGACCAATGTCCTGACCAAATGAACGAGCATGGTAGAGGCTTATGGATCATGTATAACTGGATGGATGCGGTGCGGTTTCAGACCACAGTGCTCGGTTCACACTTAAGGTTAACCTTACTGCGTCATCACTAAAGATCATTTCCATCATACCTAGCGGCGGGAATTTCCACCGCTAGGTTTCGTTTCATGTTCGTAGCGCTTTCCAATTGCAAATTGCAATGCATTTTCAAACCTAGCTCTATCCTTAATACCTTTACCAAGTTAACTGATTGAATTTATTAATTATAAATATTGGCCTGATAAATGCCTATCTGTTACTGCGGTTTCAATATTAACTGGCAGCCAGAGGTGATTATCATGAAATTCTTCCCACTCGAAAAATACAACGCGAGCCTAGTGATATTTCCCACAGAGATGATGATGGCCAATACGCCCACCCACAGGGCCGCGCTATTACGCCATATGGAGCAGAACACTAACCGCCTAATCATCAATCTTGAACAAGTGAAATGCATCGACTCTAGCGGCTTGTCGGTATTGATCTCCGCTCTTAAACGGGCACAGCAGCATGATGGTGAAATATTGCTTTTGTCTCCTTCGGCCCATGTGCGCGCCCTGATTGAACTGACGCGCTTACACCAGATTTTCAGCATCTATGAAAATCAAGATGCAGCCATCGCGCACTTTAGTTGCCACTAGCGCATCGTACAGGGTTTAGCTAAGAGGGAGTGACATTATGGAAAGGTTAACACTCAGCCATTTGGGCCATATCGCAGGTAAATGCCATTTATCCTTACCACAAGTGACTATCAGCGCCGCTATCTGCTTGTTAACGGCTTGCGTCACTCCCCAGCGCACGACTCAGGACCAACTCTGTCAGCAACAGGCCGGAGAATATTGTCACTACTTCGGCCCGCAAACTTCGTATCTGCGTCAGGCGGACCAGCAGTTATTAACGGCGCAAGCTGAGAACGTCAGTCTTAATCCAAGTGAAGTTCAAAGCATTAGCGCCACATTGAGCGAAACAGCCGCCCTCGATGCACAGCTCTCCGTTGGTGATAAGTTGCGTGTAGGGATCCTTAATGGCGAGGATTTCAGTGCTGATGTGGAGATTGATGCCAACGGCCAAATCTATCTGCCCTATTTACCGCCGATTACTGCGCAGGGATTGACTCTCTCCGTCCTGAAACAACGTATCAGTCAAACCTTAGTGAATGAGCAATTAATGCAAGCCAGCAGCGTGCGGGTTAATATCAGTCCCATCGCCTGGGCGCCGGTTGAAGTCACTGTACTGGGTTCGGTATTTGAACCGGGGCAGCACTTTATCAACCAAAAGTCCGATACCGAGATTAAGGATGATGACAAGAGCCATAGCGGCGATCAGGCAAGCGATCGCACCATAGCCGCCGCCCTTCGCGCCTCCGGAGGGGTGAGACCCGACGCCGATATCCGTCAAGTGCGGGTGATC
This sequence comes from Shewanella sp. GD04112, assembly GCF_029835735.1. Taxonomy (NCBI): domain Bacteria; kingdom Pseudomonadati; phylum Pseudomonadota; class Gammaproteobacteria; order Alteromonadales; family Shewanellaceae; genus Shewanella; species Shewanella sp. GD04112. Next base: position 2,404,583 of record NZ_JAOEAL010000001.1, on the reverse strand, counting down.
CGCGGTCAACAGCATTTTTTACTGGATTTATCCGGCGTGATCAGCGGTACCCAAGTGCCACGTTTTCTCTTGAGTGCCGGCGATCAAATCTTTGTCCCAAGTTCTCGGCATTTTGAGGACAAACTGGTGCGCCCCTCGCAAATCACCGCACCTGGGATCCGCGTGTTTATTTCTAACTTAACCCAACCAGCGAGCAGTAACTCGCAATCTGCGGTAGATACCGAAGCGACACGTTTTCCCTACGGCACACGTTTACTCACAGGCGCGATAGCGGCTAACTGTGTCGGCGGCGCCCAAAGCACCAACGCCAGTCGTCATGTGTTGCTAGTGACACGCAATCCGCTCTCGGATCAAACCGATATCGTCGAGCGCTCATTGGACAGCTTAATCCGTGATTCTTGGCAGCCACAAATGAACCCGGTATTGCTCCCTGGAGATGGTATCGCCTGCTATGACTCTGGCGTGACCAATGTGCGTGAGATTGCGCGCAGTCTAACCGACTTATTGGTGCCTGCAAGTTTACTCGGTTTGCTGTAGCTCGGAACAAGCGCTTGGGTGGCAGGTGATGCCACCCTTAGGATGATTCGCGAGGGAGAATTGATCATGAAAGCATCTCAGGAAGGCTACCCTCTACTGTGGTTAAAGCGCGCGCTGGTCAATGGCAGCAGCTTGCCCGCCCCCGCGCGCCGTAAGTTGTATCTAAAGACCGTGCTATCGGCATTAGCGGTAATTTGGCTGATAACCGGCCTTGTTATTGTTATCACCCCAACCCGCTATACCTGCAAATGGGTGCTGATTTTACCCGGCGCCGGCGCGGGGGCGGTCGTTAGTCTCGACAGTTTGGGCCAAGCCAGCAGTTCGAGCAGTTCCCCTTACCTGAGTTCAGCCATCGACCCGCGGGAAAACTATAAGGCCATCGCGCTAAGCGACAAGCTCTTAAGTGACGCAGCCGCCCAGTTAAATCTTAAGGCCTCAGCACTGGGCACGCCTAAATTAAAGCTCCCCAGTCAAACGGGATTAATGGAGTTTAGTATCAGTGCCAACAGCGCCGAGCTTGCCGAGCAAAAAGCCTGGGCACATTATCGCACGCTACAGGGCACACTCTCACACCTGAGAATCGATGAAATCCATATTCGCGAAAACGGCGTCAGAATGGGGCTTGAGAGCTTTGCCGATAAAGTGCATCAGAGTCAGGCGAATATTGTCGCCTTTCAATCTAAGACGGGGTTGGTCTCGCTGGATCAATTTAAGGAAGTGGCGGTCACCATTGAGCATTTACGCCAAAGCCAAGTCAATCTGACCGCTAAACTCAATGGCGGCCTTGCCAGTCAGCAACTGTTGGAAGCTGACTTATCCCTAACGGCGAGTCAGTCCACTGATTTGCTTAAGCTGAAAAACGATCAGCTATTCCAACAACTCTTAGTTAACTATACCGAGTCTACCGCGCTGCTTGTGGGCCTTAATGGTCACTTTGGTGAGCAACATCCCCAAGTGCTGACCGCCAAGACAGAGCAAAAAACCATGTTGGATGCGCTGCATAGTCGCTGCCAAAAATTGCTCACGCGCTGCGATCCAAAGTTGATGTTGATCCTGTCCGTCGACGATATCGATGGCCGCGCAGAGCTGATGCAAAAGCTGATAAACATCACTACCGAAAATGAAGGCTTAACCCATGAGCTGGCGTCCCTGAGCACCCAAATTGATGAATGGGAAATCCGGCTCAAGCACAGCAATGACGATGCGGCAAAGCTTGAGGATTTACACCGTGATCATCAACTTGCGACCGCGGTGTTTACCTCCGCCATTGCAAAAATTGATGTGGGCAAAGCCGACATCTTTTCCGCTTACCCGTTATTACAGCTGTTTGCAGCACCGACTCGCCCCGAAAAGCCTGACAAGCTGGGCTTAATTTTAACCTTAGTGGGTGGCATCGCCGCCTCAATGATGGTCATTGTCGGATTGAGCATACTATGGATACGCAAACCTATACTCCAGAAAATTCTGACGAACGACTAGTCTGGCTCGCCATTACGGGCACCTACTTCTTTTGGTTTTTAGGTGCCATGTATTTAGTTGCTCCAGTGATCGGTTGGATCTTAGTGCTGCGGATGCTCGGCAGACTGCTGTTTTACGCCGAAGGGTGCCGGATTTCGTTACCGATAATAAGTTGGATATTTGCCATGTTATTGATGCTACTGGCATTAGTAATAGGCCATCTGGTGGAGCATTTAGGCATAGCCCAACTGATTAAATCCTCCATAGGTTGGGCCAAGGGCTGGGCGCTACTGGCGGTATTTCCGCTGATTGGCGGCCTGCAAATTCGGCCACAGCTGATTTACCGCGCCTGCTGCGTGGTCGGCAAACATACCTTGATATTGTTTCCGCTGTTTGTACTCGCTTGGCTGCTGCACTTGCCGACAACCTTGTATGTCTCTCCCTTAAGCATTGTCGGTGGACCTGGGCCTGAGTTTTTCGCCGTTAGCTTGTATGAAATCGACCCTGGCAGCGGCATGCCGAGGTGGCGTCTCTTCACTCCTTGGGCTCCCGCCCTTGGCATGGTGGGTAACTTTTATTTTCTATTTGCCCTGCAGGAAACCAATAAGCGTTATCGCTTCTATGGCTTAGCTGGCAGTATCTTGATGGTGCTCATCTCCCAATCCAGACTCGCTATCCTCTGCTGCCTCGCCCTCGTCTGTTATTTCAACTTTATTCGCTACGCCAAATCCCCTTGGCTGTACTTATTGGTGAGTCCGGTTTTTCTATTGGCGGGTATTTTTGGCGAGTCGGTACTGTCTAGCATCGAAGCCAGTATTCACAGCGTCAAAGCCGCCAGAGCCGACTCGACTCGGGTGCGTGAGGCCCTCGGCCAAATCGCCCTCGAGCGCTGGGCGAATGAGGCGATTGTCTGGGGCCATGGCATTGTCGAGCGCGGCCCCCATATGGTGGAGTATATGCCGATTGGCTCGCACCATACTTGGTACGGTCTATTGTTTGTGAAGGGGATCGTTGGCGCCTTCGCGCTGGCAGTAGCCTTATTTGTCAGTGTGCTCAGTCTTCTGCCTAGTTTGATGCAATCCAGACTCTCGGCAGTCGGTATGGCGGTACTGATGATTTTGCTGCTTTACACCTTTGGCGAAAATTTAGAGATCCTCGCCTATCTCTTCTGGCCTGGGTTAATCGTGCTCGGTATTGCCCATAATCAGGCAAAACAAGCGGCGACCCTTCGCCAGCAGCGCTTATCACAAGCACTAGCGCAAAAACAGTAACAGGAATCATCAGAAGCCACTCAACCAAGTGCTGACTGAGAACCCTTCGCTAGTTTTTCCTTGTCCTTTCAATACACACGGCCGTTGCATCTTGATTTGCATTTTGCAATCGGCCGCAAATCAAACCGCCTCCCTAATATGCATTCACATTAAAAATAAGCTAACAATATGTTTTTAAATGGAAAAATAAAACACAAAAAGCTGGCATAGAAACTGAATAGTCAACATAGGCACTCTTAACTGATAGGTGTTGCGATGAGCAAGTGGGCATGGATACAAACCCTTAAGTACAACCAAGGTATTCGCCAATTGGGTAGCAGCATACTGTGGTTAGGCTCAGCCCAAGTCGGCGGGCGTATTGTGCGCCTTGGTTGCAGCATTATCTTAGCCCGTTTACTTACCCCCGAGGTCTTTGGCCAAGTCGCGATCATTCTGACCAGTTTTGAAATAGTCAGCATTTTTATTCGCAGGATCACCTCGGCATCACTGATCAAGATGGACGATAGCGCCTTTGCTTCTCATCTCGCCAGCGCCAATCTGATCAATATTTTTGTGTGTGTACTGTCTTTTGTTGCCTTGAGCTTACTCAGTGGCCTGTTAGCGATTTACTATCAAGACGCACAGATAGTGAAGCCTATGATACTCATGGCAACAAGCTATTTGCTCCTCCCCTTTGGCATGCTGCATGCCGCCGCCAACCTACGCCAAAATAAGATGCGTATCGTCGCCAAGGCCAACCTGTGGCAGACGGTGGCCGACAGTGTGCTCACCGCTATCTTAGCGTTATGCGGTATGGGGATCTGGGGGATTATTCTACCTAAAGTGCTGGTGGTGTTGATTTGGATAGCCGTGCATAGGCAGCATTCTGGTATCCATAATATTCACACTGCCCCACTCGCGCGTTCTTTCTGCCAGATAAACTTAACTCAATGTAAATCACTATTTCGCTTTGGTACTCAGGTGGCGCTTGGGGATCTTTGCCTCGCCCTGAGACAAAATATTGATTATTTATTAGTGGGTTACTTTTTAGGTGTTGAGGCGCTTGGGATCTATTTCTTCGCGGTCAATACCAGCCTTGGGATTAGCTTAGGGTTAATTCAAAGCTTTGGCACCGCCTTCTATTCACATCTTTGTCAGAGTGATGGTGAAGATCCGCTGCTTAAATACCGCCACGGTCTGCTGAGTATCATGCTAGTGACCTTGCCTATCATAGGCTTACAAAGCGCGCTCGCCCCTTGGTATTTACCGCTAGTGTATGGCCAACATTGGCTTGAAGCTGGCGCGCTGCCGGTCTTTATTCTGCTCTGTTTGAGTGGTTTAACGCGTCCCTTGGGTGAAGCCGCGAGTCAACTACTGATCTCCTGCGAGCTTAGTAAGCTGAACTTAGTCTCAAATGTCGGCTTTATTGGCCTATTGGCGTTGAGTATCAGCCTCGGCACCCTGTGGGGGCTGAAAGGCGTCGCCATGGGCATCTTCCTCTGTTACCTCATTTGTATGCCGTTATTTGCCTACTTTGTGATGAAACCCATAGCAGAAAAACTGCGTTTACCCACCTTATCCCCTTCATTAGGAGGTTCATTATGATCCCTACCGTCTCTGTGGTGATGCCGGTCTATAATGTGGAAGCTTTTGTCTCAAAAGCGATTTCCTCAGTATTAGCTCAAAGTTTTACGGATTTTGAGCTCATCATAGTCAATGACTGTGCCACCGATAATAGCCTCGCTCGCTGTAAACAATTTTGCGACAGCCGCATTCGTATCGTGCAGCATGCCGTGAATAAGGGCTTAGCCGCCGCACGTAATACCGGCATACGCCATGCGATTGGTCGCTATGTGGCCTTTATCGATTCGGACGACCTCTGGCATCCGGATAAGTTAAAGCTGCATGTGGATCATCTACAAAAATCGCCCAAGGTGGGGATCAGCTTCTCGCGTTCAAGCTTTATCGATTACCGGGGTAACCCGATCAACTTTTACCAGATGCCGCAGCTCACAGACATAGATGCTGGCCATTTGCTTTGCCGCAATCCGGTGGGCAATGGTTCAGCGCCGGTGATCCGCCGCGAGACCTTAAATGACATTCGCTTCCAAGCACTGAACCACAGCGAGCATTACACTTGTTACTTCGATGAACAATTTCGCCAATCGGAAGATATCGAGTGTTGGTTTCGCATCGTGGCGACAACCGAGTGGCAAATGGAGGGGATCCCCGAGCCATTAACTTACTACCGCTTAAACCACGGCGGCTTATCGGCGAATTTAGTGAAACAGTTGGCATCTTGGGAGCAAATGGTCACTAAGGCACGCCGTTATGCCCCTAAGATCCTGTTAAAGCATGAAAATGCTGCCAGAGCCTATCAGCTTCGCTACTTAGCCAGGCAAGCCATTCGCCTAGGCGATGGTCGTATGGCGAAAAACTTAGTCAATCAAGCGCTGCTGACTTCACCACAGATCTTATTCAAGGAAACCAATCGCACCCTTACCACGCTGATTGCGGCCTATTTGCAATGGTTAATGCCCCGAGGTTTATACCAAATGTGCGAAACCCTTGGGCAAAAGTACCTAGGTTATCGCCAACGTTTGCAAATCAAACGTGATGGTGTGACGGCAAGCTTACTCACCACCCAATTAAAATAAGTCAAATCGACGCGACAGCAAACGTTGCATATTCATCGTACAGATTCAAGGCGGCTCAGTGAGCCGCCTTGCTTTTGTCGTAGGTTAGTCTCTAATGCATTGCGCTCGTTTCACCACTGTGTTTCACATTATTTGTGAGCGTTAGTGATGATGAGGACAATAACAGCGCCTGAGATAATTCCCCCTAGCTGATACTTCCATCTCAAAAGGATTTGCAGCTTGCAAAGCAAACTGCAAAAAACCACTTAGTCCATAAAGCATTAACCTCTTAGTGATTGTTTTTAAATGATTTATCAATCTGGCCTGCATTATGCTTTGTGACTCTTGCCAAGCGCAGCTATAAGCGGTTATCGAGCGTCCCGCTTAGCATCAAGCAAATTGCATGGAGGTCATGATGAATACTCAGAACTCGACTCAAGTACGCTGGTCTATTCGATTATTCGATAGCGCCATTGCGATGCTGGCCTTATTGCTCTGCTCACCTTTTATTCTTGTGGTTTACCTTTACCGCAAGTCACAGGGACAAAGTGTATTCGAACGTGTGTATGTGCATGGTGGCCGTAATCAAATTGGTCTGTGGCAATTTGCCTACCAAGGCGCAGGATATCGTCTCCCCCAACTGTTTAATTTACTCAAAGGAGATATCGGCCTATTAGGTGTTGAAGCCCAATTTGCCTTCACGCCTTTAGTCGATTTACCTCAAGTTAATCGTATTGATCGAGTGGGTATATTTTCCATCAGTGCTATGCAGCGCCGAATGGGGATTGACTTTGAATCCAGTGAGAAAAGCTTAAACATCGCCTATTCGAGCTTAAGCCGTTACTTCTTTGCGCTGCTAAGCGCTATTTTGAATAGCCTTTTGACCTCTGCTTCACGCTCCCACACTAACCAAGTCACGATTTTTGGCGTGACCATGCGTAACCTCAGCATGACAGGCATGCTCGACATGCTAGTACAACAAGCACAGCACCCAAAACACCACTTAACCCCATTTTCCTTTGTGAATGCCGACTGTTTAAACAAAGCCTATTGCGATCCCCAGTACCATCAGATTTTGAATCAATGTGAAGCCGTTTTTGCCGATGGCATAGGGGTACGTATGGCTTGCCGCTGGCAAGGCGTGGATCTCAAGGGCAATTTAAATGGCACAGATATGTTGCCACTCTTATGTGAGCGCCTGATTGCAGCCAATCTGTCTCTCTATCTGCTGGGCGGCGCGCCAGAAGTCGCCCACCAAGCCGCCGAACAGCTTCAGTGTCGTTTCCCACAATTAAAAATTGCAGGCACCCACCATGGTTATTTCCATGAGGCAGATACCAAGCAAGTGATTAAAAAGATTAATCAATCTGGCGCTGCCGTGCTGTTGGTGGCCATGGGCGCCCCTAAACAAGAGCTATGGTTGAATCAATATCAAGCAAAACTTACTCCTGCGGTCGGTATTGGTGTGGGCGGACTGTTCGACTTTTACTCCAATCGTATTAGCCGCGCGCCACTTTGGTTAAGGCAAATTGGCATGGAGTGGATCTGGCGCTTAATGCAAGAGCCCAAGAGAATGTGGCGCCGCTACATTATCGGTAATCCCCTGTTTTTATATCGGGTATTCAAAGAACTGCGTGCTAACGCCAGCCTTAATGCAAAAACTCAAGCTGACGTACAACAAACACCCGCTACGCCCCAGTTTCCTAACTTAAGTGACTCAGGCTCACTGAAACGCTGCAAACGCATCCGCTTGCATCTGCTATTGAACCGCATCGTTAAACGTTGCCTCGATATCTTAGTCGCGGCCATCGCCATACTGTTACTATCGCCTCTACTGTTGATCGTTGCACTGCTTATTCGATTGGAATCCCCAGGCGCCGTGCTGTTTTGCCAGCAGCGCGTCGGCAAGTGGAATCAACCTTTTACCATGTGGAAATTCCGCTCCATGTATCAGGACGCCGAAACGCGACTGGCCAGCTTACAACAGGCGAACGAAATGCAAGGCGGCGTCCTATTTAAGATGAAACAGGACCCCAGGATCACCCGTGTCGGTCAATTTATCCGTAAAACCTCCATCGATGAGCTGCCACAGCTATGGAATGTACTCAAGGGCGAGATGTCACTGGTTGGCCCGCGCCCCGCGCTACCACGAGAAGTCGCGCAATACAGTCCAAGCGATCGCCGCCGCTTAGAAGTTAAACCCGGCATAACCTGCATCTGGCAAGTATCGGGTCGCTCCGACATTCCCTTCGACCGTCAGGTTGAGTTGGATGTGGATTATATCTACCAACAATCCTTAATAGCGGATCTGTCCTTGCTTATCAAGACCATACCCGCCGTGATTTTCAGCCGTGGTGCCTACTAAGGGGGTTACTATGCAAGCCATTATTTTCGCCAATCGCCATGGACACGAACTGACACCGCTGGATAAACAATACTGCCCAGCATTACTCCCCATGGGAAACCGTGCCCTGATTGAATACACCCTAGAAGATGTCGCCAATGCCGGGATTGTTGAGGTAAAACTGATTATCTCAAGCCATGCCAAAGAACTCGAAGCGCATCTTGGCGATGGTAGCCGTTGGGGATTAAAGATTGATTACTTCCTCAGCAGAGAACAAGAGTCTGTCAACTGCGTGATGTCACGACTAAAACTCGATTTCGAACAAGATTATCTCGTTGTAAGGGGCGATATGCTGCGCTCCCCCTGCATTAAACGCTTTATCGATTACAGCCTAAAGCGACCTTTACACTTAGTGTTACCCATAATGGCCGACTGCAATCCTGGTATGCTGCTATTGCCTAGCGCCTGTAACCATCTGTATCTCCTCGATTGGCCCTTAGAACGAGATCCAACGGTCACTAATGCCATGATGGAACCGCTACCTGGGCAGTGCGCCATGTTGGACTCCTTCGAATCCTATCTTAATGCCAATTTAGCCATAGGCGATGGCAGCTTTACTGGACTATCTCCTTCTGGTCGCCCCACTCCCAGTGGCCGACATGCCAAGTTTTTTCACCTAGGGGCTAAGGCGCAAACGGGCAAATTGGACCAACATGCCGCCTGGGGCGCGATTGGAGAGCAAACCTGGATAGCCCCCGATGTGGATATGCACGATCAACTGATCATTGGCGATCAATGTGTTATCGAGAAAAACTGCCGTTTGAGTAACAGCGTGATCCTGACGAACAGCTTTGTCGGTGAAGGACTGAATGTCGATAACTGTATTATCAGTAAAAATCTGCTGATCAATGTCGGATTTAACACTGCCATCGAAGTTGATGACCCTAGGCTTATCGCCTCAACCGAGCAGAATTTACACGCCCATGTACCTTGCTCGAGTCGGCTTATGGCTTTGATATTGCTTGGCTTAACTTTACCCTTCTGGCCATTACTCTGGCTGTGGAGCTTATGCCATTCATCAACTCTAGGCCAGTCTAGACCAGCAGTGAGTATTGCGTATCAGCCCATTAAGCTGTTGCGCGTTAATTTGCCGCCATCAGGCATGGGATTATCGCTGCTACCACAGCTTTATCAAGTATGTTTGGGGCGATTATTCCTGCTAGGCAGTCAATCCCCTGAGATGCATTCAGCATCCGAGCTTAGCGAAGCTACGCCACTATATGGCGTTTACGGTCCGCTGCAACTGCTTGGCGCCGAACTGCCAGAGGAAGAACAAGGGCTGATTGAGCAGGAGTTTCTTAGCAAGCCTAAGGCATCGCAATGTTATCAAGTGATCAAACTGTGCTTTCAATTAGTTTCAAAATCAGTGGCTTCAACACGCTCTGCCACGCCCAAACAGCCCAGCACAAATCAACTTAGTGCAAGCCAGCCAGATATCGCCAATGAATGGGGGAACGGACAATGAAAACCATCATCACTTATGGCACCTACGACTTATTCCACTATGGTCATGTGAGATTGTTTCAGCGCTTAAAAGCCATGGGCGATAAGCTGATCGTCGGCGTATCGACCGATGAGTTTAATGCGCTTAAGGGCAAAGCAGCCTTTTTCAACTATCAACAGCGCGCCGAAATGGTGGCCGCCTGTAAGTACGTCGATTTAGTGATCCCCGAGACACACTGGCAGCAAAAACCTCAGGATATTGTGGCGTTAGATATCGACATCTTCGGCATGGGCGACGACTGGCAAGGCAAATTTGATTACCTCGGCACCCTTTGTCAGGTGATTTACTTAGGCCGAACCGAAGCGATTTCAACCACGGAAATCAAAACCAATCTGGCTATGCCACACACTAAGGTGGCGCTAGCGATTCCCCAATTGATTAAGTAAGGCCGAGATTGAAGGAAATCATCGAAATCAAAGGGTAAGTGAGGGATATCATGGGCACAAATCTAGCATTAGCCTTACTGAAGAAATGCATTTTCACCCTCTCTTGGTTAGTACCAAGAAACGCTAACAAGGCGGTATTAGGTTGCTACAAGAACCGTTTTGCCGACAATAGCAAATACCTGTTTTTGCATTGGCAGCAGACGCACTTTATGCAAACCATTTGGATAAGCGGCGATAAAGCCCTAATCCATACTCTCAAACAACAAGGTTATACCGCCCATTCACGTTGGAGCCTGCTGGGCATTTACCATGCGCTCACGGCCAAATACTATGTATACAACAGTTATATTGGCGATATTAATCAGTGGTTTGCAGCGGGTGCGGTTCGCATTAACCTCTGGCATGGTTCGCCGCTTAAAAAAATCGAGTTCGATATCACCACAGGCCCGTTAGCCACCAAGTATCAAACCCAGTCCCTTTGGCAAGCTGGACTCAAGGCGCTGCGTTATCATCAGGAATATGTCCGTCCTAGTTTGATGCTAAGCCCTAGCCCACTGGTCGGTCAGTGCTTCAAAGCTGCCTTTCGGTTAGAAGAGGATTCGCTGCTGGCCAGTACTAATCCGCGCACCGATTACTATCTGCGTTACCCGGAGCAGCGCCAAACGCTACCCTTAAAGGCGGATGCGACGGCCTATCGCCGAGTCATTCTCTATGCGCCTTCTTGGCGGGATGCTTTATGGCAAAACAGTCAACATTTATCTTCACATTCGACCCCACATTTAACGAGAGGTAATAGCGATTCACCCTACCAAGCGGCTTTTGATTGGCAAACCTTGTCCCAACATTTAGTCGATACTGATTCCTTGTTGCTGTTACGTCTGCATCCCAATGAGCGTCAATACGCAGCGCAATTTTGTGCCTATCCCAATGTGCTCGATATCAGCGAATGGGATGATGTTTACGGGATTTTGCATCGTGTCGACCTGCTGATCACCGATTATTCGTCGTTATTTATCGATGTACTGCCACTTGAGATCCCTGTCATCTTCTACCGTTTTGACCATGAGCAGTATCTCAATCAGAGCCGCGATTGCCACGATATAGGTCAAGATCCGCTCAGTATTGGCCAGGTCGCCTATCAATTCAATGACTTATTGGCATTACTGCAGGAAATGAATCACCTTAACGCCAAACCGCAGCCGAATGAGGCTTACAAACAATTACAGCGATTATATTGGTCGCAGCACGCTAGTGGTTTATCAGCGGATAACTTAGCGACAGATGCTATATCTGTGGATGAAAGGCATGATGACAGTTTTGCACGTTTAGAGCGGCACCTGCGCCAAGGGCAAACTCAGTCGTTTAAGTTTGCCTTTGGCACTGATATCAAGCCTCGGATATGAAAGTTAGATATAAAGGTTCTGATATAAAAGCTCTGATATAAATAAATCAGCCATCGGACCTTGGTTTAAAGCCATTTACAAGAAGGTGTCTTTAAACCAATCCCAGATCCCGAGTGAGGTTTCGGGTAATAAATCGATACCGAGCGCCGATTTAAGCAGATATAACAGCAAGAGACCGAACAAGGTACACAGCAAGATAAAGGCAATAAAGAACAGGCTAAACATCATCAAGGACAAGCGTTTTTCTCGGCGTGTATAAGCGCGTCGGTTTTTACCTAAAAGAAATACATAATAAAAGCGCCATTTAATAAAAGGCAGCGCGAACGTACCTCTGTTATCAATAAAGTGTTTACCCCAAGTTCTGTCCCCCAAGGCAACACGTATCCCCATTAATTGTTCTTTTGTATAACTGTCGGCAATCTGTGGCGGTAATTTGGCCAATAACTTGAGAATGGTCGGCTCCTGTTTAATCTTATCTAACGTTTCTTGATCCCATGGCTCAAATTCATTCATGCCCTATTTCAACCCGATATTTATTATTTCTGAACAGATTATAGTCAACAAATTAAGCCATTTAGAGATATTACCATCAATCATTCGGTGGATATTCCCGCGCTATTCAGCTCAGGTTAACCGCGGCGCGGGTATCATAGCGCCAGAAATTCACGCATCGCTTAAGTTTTAAAAGCTATTATTTTCATGACGTTGTAGGAAAATCCGATCTTTTTTGAAAAAATTTTCAAAAAGATTAACCCTTTTTTGCTATTACTACGTTTACAAAGATAAGAATACAGCAAATGATGGTACAACCAACTGTGCTATGCCTTATCAACATCACTAGGAGACTATTATGAAATTGACTCACTTATTTAACACTGCGGCACTTCCCCTTGCCTTTGCATTATTATCTTTTAATGCCGCAGCAGTGAGCCCACCACATCCAACAGGATTAAATGCACCTATGATCAGTGTCGCGAGTTTCAACCATAAAAATTATGCCGAGCAAGAAGCCACAAAAATGTTTCCTGCACCTGAGGCGGGTATGGTGCAACATATTTTGACCTTACCCAAACTTGAGAATGAAGACGACTACATGGTTGAAATCCAAATTGGCCAAACCCAATTAGTCGACTGTAATAAGCATGGTCTGAACGGCGAGTTAAAAGAACTCTCGGTTAAGGGCTGGGGTTATAGCTATTATCAAGTATCAGAAGTCTCTGAAGGCCCAAGCACTATGATGGCCTGTTTGGACATGGCGAAAAAAGAAGCTTTTGTCCGCATTCCAGGTGAACTTAAAATGCGTTACGACAGCCGTTTGCCTAAGGTATTTTATCTGCCAGAAGGCACTGAGCTGCGCTTTAGAACCTGGAAAGTCGATTCAACGTATCACTACGCTAAATAAACTCGCATCAATATAAGTTGTTTATTTAATTGTATAACTACGGTGATATAAAGGGCATATCTCACTAGATATGCCCTTTTTTATCAGCAAGCTTCGTCGGCTAACTGCACTAATTGGACGCTAATTTAGCTTTAATCTCGGCATATCTAAGGTGTTCGCAGCGTCCAAAACCCGATAATTTCCGCACTTGTAGGCGAGTAAACAGCGGTAATGTCATGCCGGCCAAAAACCGGCATTGGGTATCTAGGGATAATGAAGCAAAACCTTTCGACTCCGCCGCTCGCTCTAGTTCATGCAAATCGGCCTTAAGCTGCGCATCATCAGGCCACTTTGGCACTTCGGAATACGCCAATTTAGCCATTTGGCCACGGCATACACTGCAATGACCACAGGATTGAGGCGCGGCATTATCATCAAAATAGCGGGCCAAATTGTAATTTAAGCAAGTCGTTAGCTCAAAAAATCGCACTAACTGGGCAATACGGGCGACTTCTTTCGTCTCTTTGTCGGTAAAGTATTGATGGAGTTCGTCGGCTAAATGCCCCTGCGCTAACACCTCAGTATTCACTTGATAGACATCCGTCACTCGCTTAGCTTCCAATTCGATAAGCTGTTGACTGGCAAGATATTCTAACGCCGCTAATACTCGAGTACGTTCCGCACCTGTGGCTTGGTAGAGCGCGGAAAAATCTAAACTGCCCCATACTCGTTTCATCTGAGTATGGGTAAAGATGTCATTTAAAAATGCCTGACGCTCGGGGGAAAACTGGCTCAAGATCTGCGCCTGTGGCTCAATAAAACGGTAACTGATATCGGCGTAATAAGCATAAAGCGGCTTAATCACGCCCATCATTTCAAGCTGAACTAGCAAGGTTTTAAGGGGAAGCTGCCTGATATTACTCACATTTGATAGCTGATGAAGTTGCAGCTCCCAACGTCCGTTATGGGTTTCTTCGCGAATGTTATCAATCACAGCAGTAATACTGGCCAGTTCCGGCGTATCGCCGTAAACAAAATTTTCGACCGTGTTTATGCCATCTAAATTCGCCAAAGTCACGCAATGTGAGAGCTGGCCATCCCTTCCTGCACGGCCAATTTCTTGGCAATAATTCTCTATGGATTTAGGCAGATCGTAGTGAACCACAAAGCGAATATTGCTTTTGTCTATGCCCATACCAAAGGCGATAGTCGCAACCACGATGCGGATCTTACCTTGCATAAAATCCTGCTGAATTTGCTGCCGTTTTTCATCCTCAAACCCCGCATGATAGGCACTCGCATCAAAGCCCATTTGACAAAGTTTCGCCGCAACATCCTCCGCAGTATGTTGCAATGTCACATACACAATCCCCGCGCCAGTAAAGTGATTAAGCTGCTGTTGCAGTGCCATCAGTTTGTGTTGGCTTGCTACAGGCAAGACGGTCAAGTCGAGGTTTGAACGATAAAAACCTGTTTGAACAATATGTTGTGGCTTGATATCGAAACGCGCCGCCATATCCAGTTTCACTTTACGTGTCGCGGTCGCCGTGAGTAACAGTACCAATGGAATCGCTAATTCACGGCGATAATCGGGAAGCTTTAAATAGTCGGGGCGAAAATTATGTCCCCATTCCGAGATGCAGTGCGCTTCATCGACAACCAGCATAGAGATAGGAATTGATTGAATAAATTGCCTAAAGCGCTCATTTTTGAAACGTTCAACCGACACCATCAAGAGTTTTAATTCGCCAGAGCGAGCATCACGCATGACCTGTTGGGTTAATTCAGGCGTTAAGGTTGAGTCGATACTTGCCGCTTTAATGCCCTTCTCATGCAAGAAACTCAGTTGATCTTTGATCAACGCCAATAAGGGTGACACCACTAAGGTTAGATGGGGAAGTTGCAGAGCAGTAAATTGGTAACAGAGTGATTTTCCTGAGCCGGTGGGGAAAATAGCAAGACTCGAATGGCCCGACAACAACTGCGAGACAACCTCATGCTGCCCTTGCCTGAACCCATCAAAACCAAACTGTTGCTGTAGTAAGGAAGCATAATCCGTGGCGTTCGCTGACGGCGTAATTGAATAAGACATAAACAAATCCTTATGCCACCAAAAGTGTGGAGGCGGTGGCGACCACGCAAACAGATGAATGTTCTAGTGAATGCGAGTAAGCGTGTCGCTATGATTTTCTAGCTAAATATAAATTGATAAAGGCGGTGAGTTTGTCATTGAAGGCTTCTTCAAAGGCATCAACATCTTGACCTAAGGTATTGAAATACTGTGTCACTTGCGCGCGAGATAAACTTTTGTTGGCGATACTGTATTCCATTTCTGGCAGTGTTTTATCGTAACGGGGCACTAGCGTCCAAGTCACCACATCGGCGGCAAAGTGCTTCATCGCTTGCTGCGCTAAGGCACAAAAAGCTTCAATATGCTCACGCCCATCGGGTCCCAAACACCCAGGCTCCACGCGGCAAAGGACGGCAACAGTTCTATGCTGTGACATGCTATTCCCTGTATAAAACTCATCAAAAATAGAAAGTTACAAAAGAGGTGGCGGAAGCGAATTAGCCATATTCGCGCTTAAGCTCTCTCTTTGAGTGTATGTGCCCCCCGTAAGAAGTCACGTACGCTAAGGTTAAAAATCACACACGAATATTTTAAACCTGACTCTCGTCTTCAACCATGGCAGCTACGGCCGCAGCATGTTCCGATAATAACGTATCGAGCGCTTGATCAAAACTGTCCAAACGTTCGAGTTCCATATAACGCTTCAAACGTAAAATAATATCTTTGCTGACTTCGATATGGGATTTCTTCTGGCGCTTTTTAATTTGTGAAAGTTCTTTTCGCACCATGCGCCAGCCCAAATCACTGAAATATTGATTCAGCATTCGATTTACAGATTGTAGTTGTTGGTCAACGGGCTGATTTTTTTTGCGCAGTTGAACCAGTAAATTTAAATTAGCAATTAATTCGGTATAACTGGATTGGGACTGATTTAACTGAAACCACTCTGCCCGCTCAGTGACACTTTCGGGATGAACCATGCGATAAATTAACGGCAAGGCAAACACTAATTCAGATTTATCTAACAGTAATAATTTTCGGCCCGCAGTAGGTGCGGCATGATGATATTCCCATAGCGTGTTTGTCGTCATTGGTACCGTTTTATACTTTCTAATAATGGTTTATGAATAGACTCATGATACCGACAAACAGTATAGATTAAAAGAATGGTTACACCATTTTATAGGTTCATTTTCACAGCACAAGGTTAAACGCTCCACTCCACAAACAAACGAGATGGAGCTCGTAGTTCTCTTGTCCTCTAATCCCCTGTTTTAGCATGGCTAAATCGATATCAGTTTTACATCAGCAAATCATAAGTTAAATTTATCTTCTACTTTTCAACCTTATAAAATGGTTAAACCATCTTTTAAAAATGCAGCTACTCCCCTACAAAGTTAACCGACTAGCAAAATAACTACAGGTTGTTTTATCGCCAAATTTAACTCGCATAGCCGTAATTGATCAAATAACAAACAGCAAAACCAGACTCATCTTTATCGCTTATTAACCTGTTATCTGACCCCACCTTATACATTTAATTCGTATTGAGCCCGCCTTGCCAACGCCTCTATCTTAAATAATGCTTTATTTTCAATCGATGCGATTGATTAAAATACAAATAACAGCTCTACCAGTGATAATGACGATTATCACTGGTAGATAAAGGCTGCTTTTACGTATAATTGCGCCAGTTTTATCGGCCGTAAAATACTCTAATGTCTAAATCCATTATCCATTATTCCACAGGTGGAAGTGCTCCTAGCCGTTCCTCTGGCATGACATCGAATATCACACCAAGCGATAAAAAAATGGATTCGCCATTTTTTGAGGAAAGCTCACTGCCCCAATCTGTTCACAGTGATTTTTTTAACGCGGCAGCCGAAACTGAATACGAAATATCCATCAATACCCGTCGGGTTTATCGGACCAGCTTTGGCCTATTTGAGCAATATTGCGCGACGCATCAGCTGCAATCCTTACCCGCCGATCCGCGCAGTATTATTTCTTTTATCGGTCATCAAAAAGAATTGCTCCAAGCAAGCAGTGGAACTCAGCTTTCAAAGCAAACTTTAACGACTCGGCTTGCCGCGATCCGTTACTATCATATTCAAGCAGGATTCCCATCCCCCACTGAACACCCGTTGGTGATCCGTGTGATGCGCGGCCTTAGTCGTAATCACCATAGGCAAGTCCAAGATTATGATCAGCAACCAATCATGTACGATGAGGTCGAACTATTGATCCAAGCGATTGAGCAACAGCCCCATCCACTGCTGCGCTCAAGGGACAAAGCCATTATTCAACTTGGACTGCAAGGCGGATTTCGCCGCTCAGAATTGGCCAATTTAAAAGTACAATATTTAAGTTTTATGCGGGACAAATTAAAAGTACGGCTGCCATTTTCTAAAAGTAATCAGCAGGGATTAAGGGAATGGAAGAATTTGCCCGACTCTGAACCCTTTGCCGCCTATAATGCCGTCAAGGACTGGTTAAATGAAAGTAAAATTACCGAAGGTCATTTATTTCGCTCAATTTCACGAGATGGAAAAACCTTAAGGCCTTATCAAGTTAGCGATAATGTCACATCTAAATCATCACTCATCCGAAATAGTGGATTCTTAAACGGTGACGATATTTATCGGATCATTAAGCAATATTGTCTAAAGGCAGGATTACCGGCGCAATATTATGGCGCCCACAGTTTACGTAGTGGGTGCGTTACACAACTTCATGAAAATAATAAAGATACCTTGTACATCATGGCAAGAACAGGACATACGGATCCACGCTCATTACGCCATTACCTCAAGCCAAAAGAAGATTAACCACAGTATTAGTACTTAATTAATAACACTGTTTTTAGTATTTGTTTTGAGAATATTTTTTATTTTTAAGTTATTTTTAATAAACAACAAAAATTATTATATTGCAGTATTACTGTCATATAAACTCAGCTTTAGTGTCATATTGCTACTTTAGGCTTAGGTTCGAAATTTAATTCATCGAACTAGCTGGAGTAAAATATGAGCAAGGCCACCTTTGACCCGACACTTTATAATAAAAGTAATAACGAACCTTTTAATCAAGTGTTGGATAAACATTTATCCCGCCGTAATTTTGTTAAAAGCGGATTAGGCCTAGGTGCGATGACCGCCTTCGCAGGCATGGGATTAGTGGGTTGTGGTTCGGACAATTCCCCTGCCCCAACACCTATCGATCCCGTTCCGCCATTACCACCGACTCAAAGTAGCGCCAAATTAAACTTCACATCAGTGGCCGGCGCCCGCTTGGATGCGGTTGTGGTACCCGAAGGTTACAGCGCGCAAGTACTTGCCCCTTGGGGAACACCATTAAATGCGAAGGCTGCACCTTGGAAAGCCGATGGCAGCAATACCGCCGATGACCAAGCAAACTCTGTCGGTATGCACCATGATGGCATGCATTTCTTCCCATTAAATGATGCAGGCGATGACGGTTTACTCTGTATCAACCATGAATATATCGATGAGATAGCCCTGCATCCTAATGGCCCAACCGTAGATGAAACCACTGGATTACGTACCATTATCGATGAAATCCGTAAGGAAATTAATGCCCACGGCGTGTCGGTGGTAAGAATTAAACTCGTTAATAATCAATGGGAAGTTGTTTACAACGACAGTCATAACCGCCGCTTTACCGGCGCAACTGTGATGGATATCGCCGGGCCTCTCGCCTATTCGCCACTACTCGAAACCCGTTATTCGCCCGATGGCAGCCAGGCTCGTGGCACCTTAAATAACTGTGGTAATGGTTACACGCCTTGGGGCACCTATTTGACCTGCGAAGAAAACTGGCCGGGTTACTTTGCCAACCGCGGCACTTTAGCCGCCGATCAAGCCCGTATCGGGATCAGCAAAAGCAGCACCCGCTATGGCTGGGATGACTTAGCGGGTCACGCCGAGGAGCGCCTCGATGAGTTCGCGCGTTTTGATGTCACGCCAAAGGGCAATAGTGCACAAGATGATTACCGCAACGAGGCTAATGGCCACGGCTATATCGTTGAAATTGACCCCTATAATCCAAGCTCACGCGCCATCAAACGGACTGCCCTTGGTCGCTTCCGCCACGAGGGATGTACCTTCGGAAAATTAACCGAAGGTAAACCTGTGGTGTTCTACTCTGGCCACGATTCTCAATTCGAATACTTATATAAATTTGTGTCGAATGCGCTGTGGGACCCACAGGATGCAAACAGCACAAATCGCCTGCAAATGGGTGATAAGTATATGAATGAAGGAACATTGTATGCCGCTAAGTTTAACGAAAATGGCGCTGGTATATGGTTGCCTTTAACCTTAGATAGCCAAACAACAGACGGGAAAACCTTAGGTGATAGCTTTGCCAGTCTGGCCGAGATTATCTTAAATACCGCAGGTGCGGCGGATTTAGTCGGCGCAACGCCTATGGACCGCCCTGAGTGGTGTGCGGTTGACCCCTTCACAGGTTCAGCCTACTTAACACTGACCAATAACTCTAAGCGTACCGAGGCAAACCCAGCTAATCCAAGACTTAAAAACTCCTTTGGACATATTATTCGTTGGGATGAAGGTGACAAAGACACTGAATTCACATGGGATATTTTTGTCTTTGGCTCACCGAGTGATGGCAATGCCGAGACCAACCTGTCGGGCTTAACGGATCTAAACCAATTTGCTAGCCCCGATGGATTGGCCTTCGACGCCCGCGGTATTTTATGGGTGCAAACCGATAATGGTGCCAAAGAAGTCGCCGAAGAAACCAATGATCAAATGCTAGCGATTGTGCCATCAACCTTAGTCGACAGCGCAAACAAGCAAGCCAGCGTCACGGCCGAAAACCAAATGGAATTAAAGCGTTTCTTTGTCGGGCCAAATGATTGCGAAGTCACAGGTTTTGCTATTAGCCCAGATTACACTTCGGTTTTTGCCAACATTCAGCATCCAGGTAACTGGCCCTATTCGAATAATGCCGCCGAAATAACGCCTGCTGGTACAGTACTGCGACCACGTGCGGCAACTGTGGTGATCCGTAAACTCGATGGTAAAGAAGTAGCGGTCTAATCGTCACCCAACCTAAACCCGATAAAAATCCCCGCCATGCGGGGATTTTTTTATTCACTCACGGCACCACCACCCAGCGCTCGATACAGGGCGATTTTGGCCAATTGCTTGTCACGTAATATCTCGCTGTAGGCCAATTGGGCGCTAAATAATTGCCGCTGCGCATCCATTAAATCCAGCGAAGTGGCCACACCATTTTGGTAACGCAGTCGCGCAAGACGTGCATAAGCCGATGAAGATTCAACTAATTCCTTTTGCGCTTTGATGGCCTCTTGGGCGCGTTTAAGATTATTCAGCGCATCGTTCACATCAAAGTAAGCGGTCAGCACCACATTGCGATAATTCAGCATTGACTGTGTAGCTGCTTCTGTAGCGATATCATATTCGGCAGCAATTTTTCCGCGGTTAAAAATCGGTGCACTAATGCCGCCAAGCAGTGACCAAGTGACACCATTACTGTCGAAGATATCTTTAAGATGATCGTTCTCCCGACCATACACACCCGAAATGGTAAATTTAGGGAAAAAGGCCGCCTTGGCGATACCCACTTCCGCATTCGCTGCAATCATCTGCTGCTCGGCAATTTTGACATCGGGTCTCAATGTCAACAATTCAGAGGGAACACCTGTATTGAGTTCATAGGGTAAACCCATATTTTCGGGTAAACCTTGGGGAGATGGTAAAGCATAATCATATTCACCGAGTAAGATATGTAACTGATTTATTTTATATTTTCTTTCGTAGTCTAATGTCGGCAAGGTCACTTTTGTGCTTTGAAGCTCAACTTCAGCCTGACGCACATCGAGGCCCGAAATCACGCCATTGGCATGGCGAAGCTTGGCGATATCCAGCTCCTTCTGCCGTAATCCCACGGTGTCGATAGACACACTATAACGCTGCTCGATATCGAGCCATTCGTAATAACGGCTAGCAATATCACTGATAAGGCTAACATGGCTGAGCCTGAGCTTTTCAACCTCCGAAAGATAATCGGCCATAGCGGCCTCGCTCGCCCTGCGGTTTGCGCCCCAAAGATCTAGCTCCCACGAAACCGCGCCGCCTAAATCTAAGGTGGTACTCGGACTTGGGTTAGTGCTGGTTGCACCGCTATCTAAACTGCGTTCATATCCCGCTTTGACTGAAACCTCAGGCCAAAGTGCACTGTCAACAACAGTCATTTTTGAACGTGCAGCGAGAAGACGCGACTGCGCCATTTGTAGGTCCAGATTGTTCGCCAGCGCATGTTCAATCAAGGAAATCAGCACAGGATCTTGATAAAAATGCCGCCATGATAGGGCCGAGACCTCCTTTACATTCCCCTGCTCGGCAGTGGTTTGCGACAATATTTGCGCTTGATACTGGCTCGGTAACGCCAGATCTGGCCGCTGGTAATCAGGCCCCATGGCGCAGCCTGCAACACTCAATGCCGTCACGAGTCCCAAATAAAGCGGCTTTAAGCGCAAATGAAAACCCAACGAAATAGACTGGATCATAGGCTGAGTCGCCGTCGATTGAGAGTCAGATAAAGTATGGCGATTAACCACGGCTCACCTCCTCGACGGTTTCTTGATCTAGGAGTAATTCCTCTTTTGTTTTAATGGGTTGTTTAACAACTTTCTTTTTAACCCAGCCAGCTGTCGTGACAAAGAACAGCGGCACAAACACTATGCCTATGGTGGTTGCCAACACCATGCCACCCAGGATAGGTAACGAAATCGATTGCCGACTCACGGCCCCAGGCCCTTCGGATAACACCAGCGGTAACACCCCAAGAATAAACGCCATGGAGGTCATTAAAATCGGCCTAAAGCGCATGGTCGCAGCTTCGAGCGCCGCCGAAATTCGCGTCCGACCTTGCTGATGCAACTGATTGGCAAACTCGACAATAAGAATTGCATTCTTCGCCGCCATACCGATTAAGGCGATAAATGCCACTTGGAAGAATAAGTTACTCTGCATGCCACTGATTAAGGTCGTCACCGCCGCCCCTAAGAGTGCGATGGGCGCGATCAGCAATACCGCGACTGGAATACTCCAACTCTCATAGAGCGCGGCTAAAAACAGGAATACGAATAACAGTGCCAACCCAATGGCAATGCCGGTTTGGTTCGCCGACTGCACCTCTTGGTAGGTAATACCCGTCCATTCGTATTTAAACTCATCGGGCAAAATCGGCGTTGCGACCCGCTCTATGGCTTGGATAACATCACCAGTGGCGTAGCCCGTTGCAGGCGTGACATTGATGGAAGCGCTGGAGAATAAGTTGTAGTGGGTCACCGAAGATGGCCCAACGGTGTAATCATACTTAGCCAGCACACCAATCGGTACCATAGCGCCGCTCGATGAGCGCACATAATAATCTTTTATCTGGTGCGGGAATTGACGGTAGCGCTCTTCCGCTTGGATCTTCACCCGATAGACACGGCCAAAGAGGTTAAAGTCATTCACGGTTGAGGAGTCAGTTAAGGTTTTGATGGTGCTGTAAATATCACTCACATTCACCCCAATCGCCATCGCCTTTGCCTCATCGACCGTCAAATGCAATTGTGGAATTGCGCTCTGCAGTGACACGCTGGCACTGGCAACTTCAGGCTGCAGTTTTAGCTGTTCGACTAATTCGTTAGCGGTTTCTATTAAGCCATCAAAATGGGTGCCAGAGGTGTCTTGGAGCTGCATTTCTACCCCAGAGCCATTGCCTAAGCCGGGAACGGCCGATGGCAAATACAGGTTAAACTCAGCTTCTAAGACGTTTTTCAGATCCTTATCTATCGCCTTCATCACGGATTGTACCGTAGCATGACTGGCTTCGCGCTCAGCCCAAGGCTTAAGTACCACTTCAAATTGGCCGTTGGCCTGATTCGCCCCCGAGCGGCGGTTTTCCCCCGCCAGCGTAAATGAATAGGCCACGGCAGGATTAGCACGCACATATTGCTCGGCTTTCTTTAAAATCGCCTCGGTGCGATTCACCGTTGAGCCATCGGGCAGTGTCATATCGATAAAGAATCGACCTTGGTCCTCATCGGGCATAAAGCTGCTCGGCAAATGGGACATGATGAAATAGGTGCCACCAAACATAATCGCAAAGGCTAAGTAACTGCGTTTGGCGTATTTGTTGGTTAAGGCGACTAAGCCGACATATTGATTGGTACCCACGTCGAGTTTTCGATTCAGCCAATGGAAGAATCCCCGCTGCGGTGCCTTGCTGGGTTTTAATAATAAGGCGCACAGTGCCGGACTTAAGGTCAGCGCGACTAGGGTGGAGATCAATACCGCGACCGTAATCGCCACCGCAAACTCACGGTACATGATGCCGGTGATCCCCGCTAAAAACGACACGGGCACGAATACCGCGCAGAGCACTAAACTGGTGGCCACCAATGCGCCCGACAATTCTTTCATCGCAATTCGGGTCGCATCGATAGCGCTCATGCCCTTCTCATGGATTAAGCGCTCCACGTTTTCGACCACCACAATGGCATCGTCGACCACAATGCCGATGGCGAGAACCAGCGCGAGTAAACTCACGGTATTAATAGTAAAACCAAAGGCCAGCATGGCCGCTAAGGTCCCAATTAAGGAAACCGGTACTGCAATGGCCGGAATCAAGGTGGCGCGCACATTTTGCAGGAACAAGTACACTACCAACACCACGAGCACTAAGGCTTCTATCAGGGTGTGGATCACCTCATCGATGGATTCCTGGATAAAGATGGAGGCATCGTAAAACACTTCCCATTTCATCCCTTGGGGGAACTTTTGCGACAGCTCTGCCATCGTCTGTTTCACCTTGCGGGTCACTTCTAGGGCATTCGCGCCAGGGAGTAAGTACACCTGCAAGATGGTGGCATTTTCACCATTTAACTGGGATTGCAACGTATAGGCGGAGGAACCTAGTTCTACACCGGCAATATCCCGCAGCCGGATAATCGAGCCGTCGGGATTGGCGCGCACAATGATCTCATTAAATGCCTGCACCGAGCTTAATCTGCCCGCCACACTGATGGGCAAGGTTAAACTGATGTCGTCATTATTAGGTTGAGTACCAATGGTGCCTGCGGGGGATTCTTTGTTTTGTGCCTTGATGGCGTTGATCACATCTGTGGTGGTTAAGCTGTACCCCGCCATGGCATCGGGTTTTAACCAAATCCGCATCGCATAACTGCGTGAACCCGTGTTACGGGTGCGACCCACGCCGGGAATGCGCCTCAGCGCAGATTCAATATTGATGGTGGCGTAATTACTCAGGTAAATCTCATCGAACCTTTCATCGTTCGAAGTTAACGCGAGTTTTAACAATTCCACCGACGCATCTTTGGAGACGGTCACCCCTTCGGTTTGCACGTCGATTGGCAGCCCCCCCGAAGCTTGCTGAGCGGAGTTTTGCACATCCACCGCTGCCAAGTCCGCATTAGTGCCCACATCGAAGGTAATGGTCACACTGGTGCCGCCCGAGTTGGTGCTCTTGGAACTCATGTAAATCATATTGGGCACACCATTCACTTCCTGCTCGAGCGGTGTGGCGACGGATTCGGCGGCGGTGGTAGAGCTTGCACCAGGGTAAGAAGCAGAAATGGTCACCTGTGGCGGCGTGATGTAAGGATACTGATCGACGGGCAGCTTAAACATCGCAATCACCCCGAGCAGCACGATAACGATGGAGATGACACTGGCAAAAATCGGCCGATTAATAAAAAACTGCGCCATTATTTTTGCTCCTGCTTTTGCTGCTCCAAGGCTTGGCGCTTAAGTGCCTCGGCTTTTGACATCTCATCTTCCTTCTCGGCGTATTCCTTCGCACTCAACGGCTCGGCAATCTGGCCGTGGCGTACACGGTGCATGCCTTCGGTGATCACCATTTCCCCCGCCTTGAGGCCACTTTTGACCACAACCCCTTCAATCCCTTGATGATCGATCACGATAAAACGTCGCTCGACCGTGTTATTGGGCAATACCACCATCACGTACACCCCGCCCTGATCTACTTGGGTGGCTTTTTGCGGGATAACAATCGCATTGGGGATTTCGGACAGTTTTATCCGCACATTGGTATATTGACCGGGCAACAGCTCTTTTTCAGGATTAGGCAGAATGGCGCGCACCTCAAAGGTGCCAGTGTTAGGGTTTACCTGGGGATCGGTAAAACTCACATCCCCGAGGTAGCGATATTCACTGCTATCAGGGAGCGTTATCCGCACAAAACCCGCGAGCGCCTTACCTTCGACCTCGGCTTCTTTTTTCGCCGAATAACTGGTTAGGCGGCGCTGGGCATTTAAATAATCCAGTGCCGACATATTAAAGCTGACATAAATCGGGTCGACCTGTTTAACGCGGGTCAGGAGCGATTGGCCCTTACTGCCCACAAGTGCACCAATATCAACCTCGGAGCGACTCACCAGTCCGGCTATCGGCGCCTTAATTTCGGTATAGCTGAGTTCTAATTCGGCCTCTTCCACCTCGGCGCGACTTGCGGTGAGGTTAGAACGGGCCTGAGCCAAGGTGGAGAGCGCATTATCGTAATCGAGTTGGCTAGCAGCATCCTGCTCATACAGCTAACACCTATCACTTAAGGTGTTTAGAGCGAACAGGGTAGCGAGTTTTATTGATACGAACGGTCCTTGCTTTGGGCCGTTTTCTTTTTTGGGGCAGTATGTAGCGTTTAACTCTCTCCCGCATGGCCCTTAGCTTTCTCGGGATGGAGCCGGGGGAGGCTATCGCACACCACATCAGCTCATCCTGAATATCTCTCAATGCCATCATAAAACTTATACGCAATGGCGATACCTGCGCCTCTCTCGCAATACGACTGATTTCCAGGCGAACCAAATTGTAAGCTATCAATATTCCCCAGATTTCTTGTATTACCCCCTCCACAGACTGACTTCGTAGCAGCACTTCATCTTCGAGCATATTGTGCTTTATCTCTCCGTAGCTGTTCTCTATTTCCCATCGTTCAAAATACACATCCAGTAATGACTGCGTACCATATTCCAGACTCGTTAAGGAGGTGAGAACACCTATGACGTGATTAGGTTGTTCTGGCTTAGGGTACAGGACAAGGCGGGCTTGCCATTTCTCCGGCAAGCTTGGGTCTTGTTTCCGAGCATGGGCTGACACTTTCATTTCCACTAAAAGGTCTCGCCCTTCCTTATCCAGTTGCTCAACCACTTCATATTGCGTGTTGGATTTTATCGGCGTCATCCAGTGACTCGTCGTATGTTGCCGTTGCCAATTAATCATCAACTCGGCACTGAGGTAACAGCGGTCAAAAATCGTCAGGGAGTGAGCGGGGGCTGAAGCGGCCAGCTGTTTGGCATAAGAGACCTCTCCTGTCGAGCTGGGCCCAAAGACAACATCATGTAATAAACGACTTCGCAGCGATGTGAGGGCACATAATCGAACAATCGGGTATTCAGTATGGTGGTTTTCATTGTACTTGATGTATTGGAAGTGCTCTGCAAGACAGGCGGTATCATGGGTGCGGAACTGAGTGCCGTCGACAGAAAGTAAACTCAGTCCAAACCATTTGTCATCGCTATCTTCCTGCTGGGTCCAATGGGCTGCTGTCAGTTTAAAAAGCGCTTCCAAAGGTTGGGCGGTGAGGCGCTTTCTCGCTTGAGGAATAGCACTTGGTGCAACAGAATCCCCTAAGTGGTTGGAAAGCTTGAGGTCTAGTTTATCTAAAACTTCCGTGATGGGTTTATCCCGATACAAGCCAATACCGACAATTAGCCAAACGACAAGTTCGGCGGGTAACTTACGCCGTCTCATGCTGGCTTTATTGGTAGAATCAAGGGCTTGCTCTATCCATTCGAGCGGGAGTTCTTTTTGGAAGAGAGCCAGTGATTCTGGTGCAGCAAACGTATCGACATCAATCAGCCAGTGAGCCAACATAAAAAATACCCTCAGCAATTAGTGTACTGAGGGTATTGTTAACCATCCGTAGGATCGTTCAACTGATCAATGCCTTAACTGATCGGTGTTACCCCAATGGGTGGTTTTTTAGTGGATGAAACTTCCTGAATTTTTCTCAAAAGTATGGGGTTATCATGACAGTACATGCCATGTTATGCTGATTTTCTCATAATCTTGATAAACATTTGGCGCGATAACAACAAGTACGCGCTGTGATCAAAATTGAGTGTTATGTTGGAAAATACGATGTATAGTAAACTTCATATAGGAAAAATCGAAGTTTATACTCTGAAGAAGCGATTATTCTAAAGTTTTCGACCGCTATACACTCTTATCATTCTTTGTTAATCGTTTATTAAGATAATAAATATAAGGACGAAACCATGAACGATGTCATTCGTGACTTTTTCAAAATGGAATCAGCTGGTGGTATTCTTCTCGTGATTGCCGCGGCAATTGCGATGACCATTGCTAACTCACCGCTGGGCGAAACTTATCAATCTGTACTGCATACTTATGTATTTGGTATGTCAGTTTCTCACTGGATTAATGACGGCCTAATGGCTGTTTTCTTCTTACTCATTGGCCTTGAAGTTAAGCGAGAGCTGCTTGAAGGTGCGTTAAAATCAAAAGAAACCGCAATTTTCCCTGCGATTGCAGCGGTTGGCGGTATATTAGCTCCTGCTCTTATTTACGTAGCCTTTAATGCCAACGATCCTGAGGCGATTTCTGGTTGGGCAATTCCAGCGGCGACAGATATCGCTTTTGCTTTAGGTATCATGGCGTTATTAGGTAAGCGTGTACCAGTAAGCCTAAAAGTGTTCTTGCTGGCGGTTGCTATCATCGATGATTTAGGTGTAGTTGTTATTATCGCGCTATTTTACACCGGTGACCTGTCGACCATGGCGTTGCTTGTTGGCTTCATCATGACTGGTGTCCTATTCATGTTGAATGCGAAGGAAGTAACAAAACTTACGCCATACATGATCGTCGGTGCGATCTTATGGTTCGCGGTGCTTAAATCTGGTGTTCACGCAACATTGGCAGGTGTAGTGATTGGTTTTGCTATCCCACTAAAGGGAAAGCAGGGCGAACATTCTCCACTTAAACATATGGAGCACGCGCTTCACCCATACGTGGCATTTGGTATTCTGCCTCTATTCGCATTTGCCAATGCGGGGATTTCGTTAGAAGGCGTATCGATGTCAGGTCTAACTTCAATGCTGCCACTCGGTATTGCTTTGGGTCTACTGGTTGGTAAGCCTCTAGGTATCTTTACCTTTAGCTGGGCAGCGGTAAAAATGGGCGTTGCTAAGTTACCTGAAGGCGTTAACTTCAAGCATATCTTTGCGGTATCTGTGTTGTGTGGTATTGGCTTTACAATGTCTATCTTCATTTCCTCTTTAGCGTTCGGAAATGTAAGTCCTGAATTTGATACCTATGCTCGACTCGGTATCTTAATGGGTTCTACGACAGCAGCATTACTTGGCTATGCCTTACTGCACTTTTCTTTGCCTAAGAAAGCGCAAGCGTAAGATAAAAATGAGCTATTTTGTAAAGCCTCCCAATCGGGATAACACCGATCAGTTAAGGCATTGATCAGTTGAACGATCCTACGGATGGTTAACAATACCCTCAGTACACTAATTGCTGAGGGTATTTTTTATGTTGGCTCACTGGCTGATTGATGTCGATACGTTTGCTGCACCAGAATCACTGGCTCTCTTCCAAAAAGAACTCCCGCTCGAATGGATAGAGCAAGCCCTTGATTCTACCAATAAAGCCAGCATGAGACGGCGTAAGTTACCCGCCGAACTTGTCGTTTGGCTAATTGTCGGTATTGGCTTGTATCGGGATAAACCCATCACGGAAGTTTTAGATAAACTAGACCTCAAGCTTTCCAACCACTTAGGGGATTCTGTTGCACCAAGTGCTATTCCTCAAGCGAGAAAGCGCCTCACCGCCCAACCTTTGGAAGCGCTTTTTAAACTGACAGCAGCCCATTGGACCCAGCAGGAAGATAGCGATGACAAATGGTTTGGACTGAGTTTACTTTCTGTCGACGGCACTCAGTTCCGCACCCATGATACCGCCTGTCTTGCAGAGCACTTCCAATACATCAAGTACAATGAAAACCACCATACTGAATACCCGATTGTTCGATTATGTGCCCTCACATCGCTGCGAAGTCGTTTATTACATGATGTTGTCTTTGGGCCCAGCTCGACAGGAGAGGTCTCTTATGCCAAACAGCTGGCCGCTTCAGCCCCCGCTCACTCCCTGACGATTTTTGACCGCTGTTACCTCAGTGCCGAGTTGATGATTAATTGGCAACGGCAACATACGACGAGTCACTGGATGACGCCGATAAAATCCAACACGCAATATGAAGTGGTTGAGCAACTGGATAAGGAAGGGCGAGACCTTTTAGTGGAAATGAAAGTGTCAGCCCATGCTCGGAAACAAGACCCAAGCTTGCCGGAGAAATGGCAAGCCCGCCTTGTCCTGTACCCTAAGCCAGAACAACCTAATCACGTCATAGGTGTTCTCACCTCCTTAACGAGTCTGGAATATGGTACGCAGTCATTACTGGATGTGTATTTTGAACGATGGGAAATAGAGAACAGCTACGGAGAGATAAAGCACAATATGCTCGAAGATGAAGTGCTGCTACGAAGTAAGCGTCCATTTTAGGACGTATTGACGCCTTATAGATTTCGGCCAAGCATCCTGGCTAGATGTCTTTCATGATCTGCACCAGTCCTGGTGGGATTTTCCACTGGCGGTTATCATCGCTGACCACCATCACTGATTTCTTGTTGATTTTGATAACCACGCCGAACACTTGGCCTTCTTTGGCCTTGAAGTGGACTTTTTGGCCTAAACGTAGCTGGCTTAGAACATTGATGTCGTTTTGCAAACGTAAGTAGTCTATCCGCTTGCAGATTAGCTCGTTCAGGTCATGTAATTCGTCTAAGGTTAGGTCTTCTATGCGCATATCGCCTCCGTCTGGAGGCTATTCTACCGAAGTGGCGGGTAAAGCAAAGAGGTCTGAACGCAGTGGATTATCGGCGAACTGGGTTTTCCAATACCGTGGCGTCAGTTCATGTACCAGGCTGGCAGGGTGTTGGCTGATACGTAGCAGTACATCGGTCAGATAATCGTTTACATTGATATCATGCAATCGACAAGTGACTATCAGGCTTTGGATAACGCCAACATGCTCAGCACCGATTTCTGTCCAACAGAACAACCAATTTTTTCTCCCCATGGGTATGGGCCTGAGCGCCCGCTCCAGATGGTTTGTATCCAGCGGCACATCGGGGTCTTCTAAGAAGACACGCAGTGCCATTTCTTTGCTTTGTACATAGCCAATCGCTTTGTAGAGGGGGTCTTTTGGCAGCAGCGTCAGGTTATGCAGGGTGTCATCACACCACGTAAAGAAGCGGTCAACCACCGGTTTACTGTGCGCAAGCCGGTATTGGCGTTTTTTGTCATCCGTGAGCTTTTGGTTTCGGATAGTCTCTTCTATCTCATACAGCTTGGCGATTAGGCTTATCGCTTCTTTGGCCGGTTGTGGCCAGCTGTTTTCGGCTGCAATAAATTGCCGGCGACTGTGCACCCAGCACTGGGCATGGGTTAAGCCCTCATTCGCTTTTATATAACTGGCATAGGCGCTGTAGCCATCGCTTAATAAAGTCCCTTTAAAGCGATGTTTTAATATCTCTTCTATATGTTGCCGCCCGCGGCTGGTGGAGAAGGTAAAAACAATTTCATCCTTATCACCATACACCGTGAGCTTACGGCAGCGTAGCTCAACTTATTTCAATTAACCTGATTTAATCATTGTAACTAAATCAACCCGGTCACAATGATGCCAGATAAACTCCTTAACACCCTCGCTAACTTTGAACAGTGGCGAAGCAATAAACCTTCTCGAGGTAGTGCAATCCCTGAAAATTTGCGCCAGCAAGCGATCGCCCTTTTACCGCATTATTCAAAAACAACCATTGTTAAAAAGTTGCGTATTAGTCATGAGCAATTCAATACTTGGCTTACCGCCAACTCATCAAGTGATGTATCCAATCACTTTATTTCACTACCCAATGCAACGCCGATAACCGAGTCGCTTTCTATCTCCCTGAAGTTCAACAATGGCAATTCTTTAGCCGTATCTGGCGAAGTCAGCGAAACACGGTTTGCTCAGTTAATTGAGGCCATAAAATCATGATCCATTTAACCCGTCATAGCGACATTTTGATTGCTACCCAGCCCGCTGATTTTCGTCAAGGCATTGATGGGTTAGCTACGCTGTGTAAACAACGCCTTCATTGTGAGCCTCGCTCTGGTACCTTGTTTGTTTTTATTAATCGTAACAAAACCATGGTGCGCGCACTCGCTTATGAAAATAACGGTTTTTGGTTGATGACAAAGCGTTTATCTAAGGGCAAGTTCTCTGGCTGGCCAACCATTAATAGTGCCATGACGTCCGTGGACGCCAAACATTTACGGCAATTGCTCAGCGGGAATTACCACCCATTATAAATAACCGCTTGATTTCATTTTAAATGGGATCATACTCCATCCTCTTTTTTATTCCCGCAGGCAAAAGGCTTATTGTGGCAAAACCTTTTAACGATATCGATGCACAATCTCTCGATGATTTAATCAAGCGAGTGATTGAAGCCAAAGAAAATAATCTTGCGCTTAGCGCTGATGATTATCAGTTATTGCTTGATGCGTTACTGACATTAACAACAACACAAAACAAGCTAGCTGACCACGGTATCACCGTGCATAAATTACGTAAGTTACTTGGGATTGAAAAATCATCAGAAAAACAAAGCGACCTGTGTAAAGCACAGAAAAAAACCAGCAAGAAAAGTAAAAAACCAAAAACACAGGATGAAGACTTTACACAGGTCAAACCGGTTATCATCAAACATGCGTTAAACGAAGTAAATAAAGGGGATAGCTGCCCAGAATGTTTGAAAGGTAAGGCCTATAAAGTCGAGCCTGGCAGTTTGTTGCGCATTACAGGGCAAACGCCTTTTACCCCAGAGCAACATATTATGGAGCGCTTGCGTTGCAATGCGTGTGGTGCCTATTTCACGGCAAACCTGCCCGATGAAGTATTACATGACGGTAATAGTCATCAAAAATATGGTTACTCTGCGCGTGCGTTAATGGCGATTTATAAATACTTTGCAGGGCTACCTTTTTATCGTCAAGGCAACATCCAAAAGCTATTGGGCGTCAACATCACTGCGTCGACGGTGTTTGACCAAGTAGAGCTTGTCTGTGATGCGATTTATCCTGTTTACCAGCACTTGTTTGAGTTGGCTGGCGATGCTAAGCACTATTACTTAGATGACACCACCCACCGTATTCTTGACGCCAAGCCAGTTGAAAAGAAAGTACGTAATAGCGAGAAAACACGCTTGCGCTCAGGTGTTTATACATCAGGAGTGATTGCCAGCTTAAAAACGGGCCATGATATTGTGTTATTTGAAACCAATATTGGGCACGCAGGTGAGTTTATCGACCGCATACTCTACAAACGACAAGTCACTGTCGCACCGATATTAATGAGTGATGCGCTCGCCAGTAATCAGCCAAGTACTTGCGAGGTTGAAACATCACTTTGTAATAGCCATGCAAGGCGCCAGTTTGTCGATGTCATTAATCATTTCCCCGAAGAGGTTGAAAATATACTCACACTCTATGGTGAAGTTTGGCGCAATGAACAGACAACCATTGAACGTGAACTCACCGCACGCGAGCGACTTGAGTACCATCAGCAACATTCATTACCCATACTTGAAGCGATTAAAAGTTGGGGTGAAAAGCACTTTACTAATGAAAGCATTGAAGAAAATAGCGGTCTAGGCAAAGCTATCCGTTATTTTTTAAAACACTATGACGGGCTGAGTTTATTTTGCCATCACGAAGGGGTAAAAATAGATAATAACCGCATAGAATCGATGTTAAAAATAGTGGTGCGAGATAGAAAAAATGCGATGTTTCGTAAAAGCTTACTCGGTGCGAACATTGGCGATGTTATCACGTCGATGATAGCAACAGGCAATGAAGCAGGCATCAATGTATTTGATTACTTTACGCGACTGCAACGAGATGCGGATGATGCAAAAAAGCATCCTGAAAAATACCTACCTTGGAATTATCTCGACCAATACCAATAATAAACCGCTCATAATCAAGCAATGCTTGGGCCAGTGGCCTAAGTATTGCCGTGCCTGAAATTTAAGAAACCAGATTTTTTGCTTTATTACTTATGTCACGCCATGCTGCCGTAAGCTCACCATACACCGGCCAGAAGTAACTTTGCTTCATTTTGCCCGGGCCCGCTTTGCCTGCTTTAATCGGCGTCTCGTCCATTGCCAGCACCTGGCTTTGTAAGATGCTGGTCAGCATCGCATCCACAATCGGATAGAGTAAATCAATACCGCGTGCCACGATGGTGCCCAGTGTGCTGCGGCTTAAAGTAATGCCCGCTGCGGCTAAGCGCTGGTGTTGGCGATACAGCGGCAAGTGGTATTGGAATTTATCCACCAACATGCCGACGATAAAACTCACATCCGCCACGCTTTTATCCAGCACATTAAACGGCGCTGCGCTTGGCAGGATAGTGTCGCTGCCTTTGTGTTTAACGATTTGCCGGTCATAACGCAGCACGTCGAAGCTCTCTGGGCGCTGTGCTAAGCGGAAGGTGCTTT
The DNA here is from genome assembly GCF_029835735.1 of Shewanella sp. GD04112. NCBI lineage: Bacteria > Pseudomonadati > Pseudomonadota > Gammaproteobacteria > Alteromonadales > Shewanellaceae > Shewanella > Shewanella sp. GD04112. Next base: position 2,370,820 of record NZ_JAOEAL010000001.1, on the reverse strand, counting down.
TTACGCCAATCACTTCATACTGGTCGGCATCTTCCCCTTTTAACTCGTCTGGTATCAGCGTAATCACTTTCACCGGTACGTTATCGTTAAATCGCAAACCACTGTCATTAACGCAATCATCCGGGCGCTGTTTGCCTTTTCTGCGGGTGTAGGTGGTATATTCGGTTTCACCTTCGGGTTGGGTCAGCGGTGGCACCATATCGCCCAGTAAGCTTAACTGCATACCCAATTCCAAGGCGCGCTTTTCTGACTTCTGACCAAACAGCTGCTTCTCAAACCAGGCTAAGCGTTGCTGAATGCCTGCGAAGGTTTCGCGCAATGACGCATGCTCAGTTTCCAGCTTGCCGTACTTTTCTGACCAGGCCTGATTCTCTGCAGAAGCCTGTTGCAACAAACTCTGCAGGCGCGCGATTTCACTGGTCAAATTAACCCGTGTCTCGGCGTCCGTTGCCACGTTGGATGAGGATGAAGGCTTGATTTTCATAGCGTCAATTATACAGACTTATCAAGCGATTGACTGCCCATAGCGCTTCGCTTGTTTCTGGCGAAGTACGGTAATTCCGTCAACGATCATTTGCAGGGTGCAACCGGTGAGTGATTGGATCCCACTCGGATGCGGTTTCACCGGAAACTGGCCTTGCTCGAGGCGCTTAGCCCAGACACAATAGCCTGAGCTTTCGAAGTACAACACCTTCATCTGGGTTTTGCGGGCATTGATAAACACAAAGTACTGGCCGCTTTGTGGATTATGGCAAAGTTTATTGCGCACCAGGGCACTTAAACCGTTAAAGGATTTACGCATATCCACGGGTGTGGTGCACAGCCAGATTTTTTGGTTGGCAGCAGGGATAAACATTATTGCTGGTTAAGCGTGAGTTCAACGCCATTACCCAGTGACAAGACGATATGCCAGCGAGCGTTACCGTGATGTGCAAGCGCGGATAAATCGATAAACTGTGTATCCTGGCGAACAGGCGCTTGTTCAGTTTGCTCAGCCAAGCGTTGCCGCCATTTATAAAATGACATGGTGCTCAGTTGATGGGTTTGGCAAAACTCAGTGATGCTCAGCTCTGATGTGTGCCATAAGTCGATTAATTGCTGCCATTGTGCCGCGTTGCGGTAAGCTCGCTTTGCCATATCACTCTCCTGTTATGATGAGTGCACAGCTTATCGCGCGATCTTAAGTGGGAATAGGACGTCCTAAAATGGACGCTTACGGGTGTTAGTCAAGTTCACCATAATATAGTCATTTTTTAATGCTTCAGTTGCGGTTTACCTGGATTCGCCTATAATAATTTACTGCACCAACCGGTCGGTATTTTTGTGGCTACGGCGGCTTCGATCCGGCCTCGGCACGGGAGCTTATCCTTGAATAAAAAATCTCAACTGACTAACAGTCAAATCATTCAGGCCGCGCTTAGTGTTGCTGCTGAAAATGGCGCCGGTAAAGTGACGCTGGATGCGGTTGCCAAAGTCGCTGGTGTCAGTAAAGGTGGTTTGATTTACCATTTTCCCAGTAAAGAAGCGTTAATCAGCGCCATGGTGCAGCATTTGTTAGATGAGACAGAGTGCCAGCGGACGCAACAAGAGCGCACGGAAAGTTCGACCTTGGCAGCGGTATTGCAAACCCGCGCCCACTTTACCCGGCAGATTGCCGGTAATACCGCGATGGCGATTCTGGCCGCGGCCGCAGAGCAGCCAGCTTTGTTACAGCCGGTGCAGCAACACAATAAGGATGTAATGCAGCAAATTCAGGCTGAACATGGTAATTCACTGCAGGCAACCTTGCTGTTACTGGCCAGTGAAGCCCTGATTTATCACGATTTATTGAATTTATCCCCTTTTACCGCAGCAGAGCGCAGCGCGCTGGAACAACAATTAGTGCAACAGGCACGGGAGCTACAAGTATGAAGATGGCATTTAAATCACCCTGCTGGGTTTTGAGTTTCGTGATTGGTTTAAGCGCCTGCTCAGAAGCACCGCCACCGGCCGCAGTGGCGGTACCGACAGTGAAGCTCTATACCGTGAATGGCGAAGAGCAGGCCAATAGCCGGCATTTTGTCGGCCGTATAGATGCGGTGAGTACTGTTGATTTAGCCTTTCAGGTTGGCGGCCGGGTCACTGAATTACCGGTGCAGCAGGGGCAGGTCGTGCCTGCCGGAGAACTGCTGGCCGCTTTAGATCCCGCAGACTACCAATTAGCCGTGGACCAGGCGGAAGTGCAGCTGGCGCAGGCCAGTCGAGATCTGGAACGTGGCAAGCCGTTGCGTGAACAGGGAGTTTTAACCCCGTCTGCCTTTGATCAGCTGCAAACCAATTTTGAAATTGCCCGGGTTGCGTTGGAAAATGCCCGCCGTAATCTGGACTACACCCAACTTAAAGCGCCCTTTGATGCGCTGGTTACCCGCCGGCTGGTAGAACGTTTTGCCACTGTTGCTGCCGGTACGCCATTGTTACGAGTGCAAAATATTTCCGAATTGCGTGTACATATTAACGTGCCGGAACAGATTATGCGCCAGGTCAGGGATACCAGTGACTATCTGGTTTCAGTGCGGTTATCCGAGGCGGCAACCGAGCGTTATCCGCTGGCATACCGGGAACATGCTACCGAAGTCGACCCGTTAACCCAAACCTATCAGGTGTCTTTTGCGATGCCGCGTTTACCGGAAGTTAATTTATTACCAGGTATGACGGTTAATGTGGTGACTGAGCGGGTAGCAACCGACAGCGCCGTGTTGATTCCGGTATCCGCGCTGGATACCACCACACCGGAACAATTTTATGTCTGGCGCTATCAGCCCGAAACCCAAACTGTGCAGCGCATTGCCGTACAGGTTGGCACGGTGCGTGAGCAACAGATTGAAGTGCTCAGTGGCCTGAACCGGGGCGAGCAGGTGGTTTCTGCCGGGATTTATCAGTTACAGCCCGGGCAGCAGGTGCAGCCCTTTGTGGCCTACTAAGGAGCCTTCTGATGCGGATTGCCAGTTATGCAATTGAAAAGCAGGTTAATACCTGGCTGTTTATTATGCTGTGCTTTTTGGGCGGACTTTGGGCATTGGTCAGTATTGGCCGCTTAGAAGATCCGGCCTTTACCCTGAAAGAGGCGATTATTGTCACCTATTATCCGGGCGCAACGGCATTGGAAGTGGAAGAGGAAGTGACGGAATTGCTGGAATCCGCTATTCAGCAATTATCACAATTAAAGCGTATTACCTCCAAGTCGATGCCGGGTAAATCGGAAATCCGGGTGCAAATTCAGGATAAGTATGACGGCAGTCAGATGCCACAGATTTGGGATGAGCTCAGGCGTAAGGTTAATGATGCCAGTATTCGCCTGCCCACCGGCGTAATGAAGCCGATCGTCAATGATGATTTCGGTGATGTATTTGGTATTTTTTATGCCGTGACAACTGACGGTTTTTCCGATCGCGAAGTACGCGAGCTGGCTACTTTTTTACGCCGTGAGATGCTGACGGTGCCTGGGGTGGCAAAAGTCCAGACCGCCGGCGAACCGGAAGAGCAAATCAGCGTAGAAATTTCGCATGAGCGTTTGCTCGGGATCGGTCTGCCTTTGCAGTTAGTGGTCAATACTCTGCAAACCGAAAATGCAGTAGCACAAGCCGGCTCGGTGCAGGTGGGTGACAAAAGGATTCGCCTGAACAGCAAACCCGGCCTGGATTCAATTGAGGCAATTGAAAATTTACGGATTGGAAAACCGGGCTCAACCGAGCAACTAAGCATTTTTGATGTTGCAACAGTGCGCCGGGATGAAGTTGAAGTGCCATCGCAAATCATTCGCTTTAATGGCAAACCGGCCTTTACGCTGGCGATTTCCGGTCTGACCGATGCCAATATTGTCGATGTAGGTAAAGCGGTTGATCAGCATCTGGCGAAACTGGCAGAGCGTATCCCGCTTGGCGTAACCCTGCATCCGATCTATCAGCAACATGTCGTGGTGGATAACGCCATTAACGACTTTATTGTTAACCTGATCTTGTCCGTGGTCATTGTTATTGCGGTGCTGTGTCTGACCATGGGGTGGCGGGTTGGTTTAGTCGTTGGCGGTACTTTGTTACTTACCGTCTTGGGTACCGTATTCTTTATGAAACTGGCCAATATCGAGATGGAGCGGATTTCGCTTGGCGCGCTGATTATTGCCATGGGCATGTTGGTTGATAACGCCATCGTGGTCGCAGAAACCATGCTGATTAATATGCAGCGTGGCCAGAGTTCACGGCAGGCGGCGGATGAAGCGGCCAGTCGTACCCAGATCCCGCTGTTAGGCGCGACCGTGATTGGCATTATGGCCTTTGCTGGTATTGGCCTGTCGCCGAATAGTACCGGTGAGTTCTTGTTTTCGCTGTTTGCCGTCATCGCGATTTCATTGCTGTTAAGTTGGGTGCTGGCGATTAGTGTCACCCCTTTGCTGGCGCATTATTTGTTTAAAGTCGATGCCAATAGTGCCGCTGCCGATCCCTATGCTGCCGGTTTTTATCAGCGTTATGTCAGGGTATTGCGCTTTGCCTTGCGCCAACGTGCGCTAACTCTGGGCGGTTTGGCGCTGCTAACGCTAATTAGTGTTATCGGTTTCGGGCAAGTAAAGCAGGCATTTTTCCCGGCGTCGAACACGCCAATTTTCTACTTGAATTACTTCTTGCCCCAGGGCTCAGATATTCGCGCTACCTCGCGTGATCTGGCAGAAATTGAAGCCTTTGTAATGGCGCAACCCGAAGTCGAATCAGTCAGTAGTTTCGTTGGCTCGGGTGCCAGTCGCTTTATGTTGACTTACGCACCGGAGCAGCCGAATGCCGCCTATGGCCAATTGATTATCCGTACCGCACACCGTGACCAGATCCCACCGCTGATGCAGCGGCTGCGCACTGAACTGCCGCCGCGCTTACCGCAGGCTGAGATCTACACCCAGCAACTGATGTTTGGGCCGGGCAGTGGCGCTAAGCTGCAAGCCAGGGTATCTGGCCCGGATGAGCGCATCTTACGGCAGCTCGGCCAGCAAATTACTGAATTAATGCGTCAAGAGCCGGCTATCACCGATTTACGGCATAACTGGCGGCAACGGGAGCTGGTGATCGTACCGGACTTTAACCAAGAGCGGGCGCGGGTTGCCGGCATTAACCGCACTGATTTGGCGCAAACACTGGAGTTTGCCAGCACCGGGTTGCGCAGTGGTGTCTACCGCGAACATGATAAGCAAATTCCCATCGTGGTGCGGCCGCCAGCACCCGAGCGGTTTGATATTGACCGGCTGCAGGATCGGATGATTTGGAGTGCTAACGATAATACCTATATTCCGATTACGCAGGTGATTAATGGGCTGCAAACCCAAACTGAAGAAACGATAATTCAGCGCCGCGACCGGTTAAGAACCCTTACCGTTGAAGCTGAACCGGCCTGGGGTTACACGGCCGATCAGGCCCTAAAATTGGTTCGCCCGAAAATTGAGGCGCTGCCATTACCCGCTGGTTATCAACTGAGTTGGGGCGGTGAATATGAAAACTCCGCAGAAGCCCAGCAATCGCTGGCCGCGCAATTACCCTTAAGTTTTATCGTGATGCTGGTGATCAGTATTTTACTGTTTGGTGCGCTGAAGCAGCCGCTGGTGATTTGGTTAATAGTGCCGATGTCTATCTGTGGCGTGACCGCCGGTTTACTGGCCACCGGATTGCCTTTTGGCTTTACGGCCTTACTCGGCTTCCTCAGTTTGTCAGGCATGCTGATGAAGAACGCCATCGTACTGGTAGACGAAATTGATCTGCAAATTCAGCAAAACAGCGATAAGGTTCAGGCGATAGTGCAGGCCAGTGTCAGCCGGATCCGGCCGGTATTACTGGCAGCCTTGACCACGATTCTGGGGATGTTGCCGCTGATTTGGGATGCGTTTTTCAATAGTATGGCAGTAACGATAATGGCCGGCCTAGCCTTTGCCTCGGTATTAACCCTGGTCGCGGTGCCGGTACTGTATGCCATGCTGTTTCGGATAAAACCCGCCTGAGCTGGTTAAAACAGGGCCGGTTTTGCCGGCCCGGTGGCTACTTGGCGCAGCGAATACAAAGCTCAGTAAAGGGGATAGTGGTAAGACGTGCCAATTTAATGGCCTCGCCACACTGGGCACATTTATCGTAAGTGCCGAGTTCCATTCGGCCAAGCGCTCTGTTGATTTGTGCCAGCTCTTGCCGATCTTTTTGTTCGATAGCGCTTAATACTTCATCATTCTCGCGTTCGGTTGCCTGTTCGGCAAAGTCAGCACTGCGACCTTGCGCAAAGTCGCGCTCAATGGCAGCGACCTGGCGCTCCAATTCTAATTTTCGGGCTAGCAGGCGACTTTTAAATTCCTGAAATGGCATTTGCGGCGTAAGCGTCCATTTTAGGACGTATTGACGCCTTATAGATTTCGGCCAAGCATCCTGGCTAGATGTCTTTCATGATCTGCACCAGACCTGGTGGGATTTTCCACTGGCGGTTATCATCGCTGACCACCATCACTGATTTCTTGTTGATTTTGATAACCACGCCGAACACTTGGCCTTCTTTGGCCTTGAAGTGGACTTTTTGGCCTAAACGTAGCTGGCTTAGAACATTGATGTCGTTTTGCAAACGTAAGTAGTCTATCCGCTTGCAGATTAGCTCGTTCAGGTCATGTAATTCGTCTAAGGTTAGGTCTTCTATGCGCATATCGCCTCCGTCTGGAGGCTATTCTACCGAAGTGGCGGGTAAAGCAAAGAGGTCTGAACGCAGTGGATTATCGGCGAACTGGGTTTTCCAATACCGTGGCGTCAGTTCATGTACCAGGCTGGCAGGGTGTTGGCTGATACGTAGCAGTACATCGGTCAGATAATCGTTTACATTGATATCATGCAATCGACAAGTGACTATCAGGCTTTGGATAACGCCAACATGCTCTGCACCGATTTCTGTCCAACAGAACAACCAATTTTTTCTCCCCATGGGTATGGGCCGAAGCGCCCGCTCCAGATGGTTTGTATCCAGCGGCACATCGGGGTCTTCTAAGAAGACACGCAGTGCCATTTCTTTGCTTTGTACATAGCCAATCGCTTTGTAGAGGGGGTCTTTTGGCAGCAGCGTCAGGTTATGCAAGGTGTCATCACACCACGTAAAGAAGCGGTCAACCACCGGTTTGCTGTGGGTAAGCCGGTATTGGCGCTTTTTATCATCGGTCAGTTTTTGGCGTTGGATAGTCTCTTCTATCTCATACAGCTTGGCGATTAGGCTTATCGCTTCTTTGGCCGGTTGTGGCCAGCTGTTTTCGGCTGCAATAAATTGCCGGCGACTGTGCACCCAGCACTGGGCATGGGTTAAGCCCTCATTCGCTTTGATATAACTGGCATAGGCGCTGTAGCCATCGCTTAATAAAGTCCCTTTAAAGCGATGTTTTAATATCTCTTCTATATGTTGCCGCCCGCGGCTGGTGGAGAAGGTAAAAACAATTTCATCCTTATCACCATACACCGGCCAGAAGTAACTTTGCTTCATTTTGCCCGGGCCCGCTTTGCCTGCTTTAATCGGCGTCTCGTCCATTGCCAGCACCTGGCTTTGTAAGATGCTGGTCAGCATCGCATCCACAATCGGATAGAGTAAATCAATACCGCGTGCCACGATGGTGCCCAGTGTGCTGCGGCTTAAAGTAATGCCCGCTGCGGCTAAGCGCTGGTGTTGGCGATACAGCGGCAAGTGGTATTGGAATTTATCCACCAACATGCCGACGATAAAACTCACATCCGCCACGCTTTTATCCAGCACATTAAACGGCGCTGCGCTTGGCAGGATAGTGTCGCTGCCTTTGTGTTTAACGATTTGCCGGTCATAACGCAGCACGTCGAAGCTCTCTGGGCGCTGTGCTAAGCGGAAGGTGCTTTTTACGCCAATCACTTCATACTGGTCGGCATCTTCCCCTTTTAACTCGTCTGGTATCAGCGTAATCACTTTCACCGGTACGTTATCGTTAAATCGCAAACCACTGTCATTAACGCAATCATCCGGGCGCTGTTTGCCTTTTCTGCGGGTGTAGGTGGTATATTCGGTTTCACCTTCGGGTTGGGCCAGTGCTGGCACCATATCGCCCAGTAAGCTTAACTGCATACCCAATTCCAAGGCGCGCTTTTCTGACTTCTGACCAAACAACTGCTTCTCAAACCAGGCTAAGCGCTGCTTAATGCCCGCGAAGGACTGTGTCATTTTGGCATACTGCGCTTGCAGCTCATCCCAGTTTTGCTCAAGTACACTGTGTTTTTGTGATAAGGCAGCATGCTTTTGTGCCAATTCAGCATGGGCTTGCGCTAAGGTGTCTTTTTGCTGTAGCGCTTCAACCAAAGCTTGCAGGCGCGCGATTTCACTGGTTAAATTAACCCGTGTATCGGCATCAGTTGCCACGTTTGATGAGGATGAAGGCTTGATTTTCATGATGCCAATTATACAGGCTTATCAAGCGCTTGACTGCCCATAGCGCTTCGCTTGTTTCTGGCGAAGTACGGTAATTCCGTCAACGATCATTTGCAGGGTGCAACCGGTGAGCGATTGGATCCCACTCGGATGCGGTTTCACCGGAAACTGGCCTTGCTCGAGGCGCTTAGCCCAGACACAATAGCCTGAGCTTTCGAAGTACAACACCTTCATCTGGGTTTTGCGGGCATTGATAAACACAAAGTACTGGCCGCTTTGTGGATTATGGCAAAGTTTATTGCGCACCAGGGCACTTAAACCGTTAAAGGATTTACGCATATCCACGGGTGTGGTGCACAGCCAGATTTTTTGGTTGGCAGCAGGGATAAACATTATTGCTGGTTAAGCGTGAGTTCAACGCCATTACCCAGTGACAAGACGATATGCCAGCGGGTGTTACCGTGATGTGCAAGCGCGGATAAATCGATAAACGGTGTATCCTGGTGCACAGGCGCTTGTTCAGTTTGCTCAGCCAAGCGTTGCCGCCATTTATAAAATGACATGGTACTGAGTTGATGGGTTTGACAAAATTCAGTGATGCTCAGCTCTGATGTGTGCCATAAGTCGATTAATTGCTGCCACTGTGCAGCATTGCGGTAAGCTCGCTTTGCCATATCACTCTCCTGTTATGATGAGTGCACAGCTTATCGCGCGATCTTAAGTGGGAATAGGACGTCCTAAAATGGACGCTTACGCCCCAAAAAAGAAAACGGCCCAAAGCAAGGACCGTTCGTATCAATAAAACTCGCTACCCTGTTCGCTCTAAACACCTTAAGTGATAGGTGTTAGCTCATACAGCGGCTTTAAGCGTTTCACATCCCGCTCGGCCTTATCGAGAATAGCCTGCTGTGACGAAAGTTTGGCCTTTAAACGATTCACCACCGCCACATAGGGTTTATTATCAATCTGATACAGCAGTTCACCCGCTTTGACTGCACTACCTTCTACAAAACGCTTCTCCTCCACAAAGCCATCGACCCGCGCCCGAACTTCCACATCTAAGGAAGCTTGGGTCACGCCAATATAATTGCCATAGAGCGGCACGGTTGCCGTGGTGACTTTTTCCACCACCACCATTTTGGGGGAGATTTTAATTTCAGGATCTTGGCAGCCACTCACAGAGAGACAGAGCAAAAGACCACTCAGATAAAGGGGAAATGAGCCTAAGCGTGGAACAAAAAAACGAGCTGTAACAGATGGTTGAGGCATATGCGAATCCCGCACTCTAAAGACAGTGGAACCACTCGCATGGGCAAAGTGGTTTTAACAATTTTAGTCGGTTCTAGGTAACATCCTGTGACCAATGCAAATTCAGTGTAAGGCAAACAGCATAAAATTGAAATTTTAAAATCAATAAGTTCAATGATTTGTGATGGGAATGCGAAAGCGAGGATTTACAGCGGATGAGGCAAGTAAAATCACTCCCCAAAAGTGTCAGTGTACTCTTGGGGGATTAAAAACTAACTAGCGTTAAACACTGGTTGGCGTTGCGGCGCAGTAAGCCGCTTCGAAGGCGTCGGTAAAATCGCTGATGGGTAGAATTTCCTCGCGGCAGCGGCGATTGCGCCCGAGCAATGAGGACTCAACAAACAGATCGAACCAAGCCGTTAGTGCCTTTCCATTGGCCTCCTCGCCCATTGCCGCCAACGCCAGTGAGGCAACTTCTGCCGTACCTAGTTGAAAGTCATGACTGCCCTTACGTAAGGCATAGGTGGCTAAGGTATCTGGGTCAAAAGATAGCATAGGCAAACCCTGCAGATAGATACTCTTGCGAAACATCTTAATCGCTTCACGCCAACTGCCATCGAGCATAATCAGCAAAGGTCGTTTACCCTCGGCAAGACTGGCCATGGGCACCTCAGTCAATACGGTTTGCCCTTGGTCGGCATATTGCGCCGGAAAGACTAAAAAGGGTTGATAGTCGCTTGAAGCCAATAGCGCCAACAACTCAGGGGCGGGTTCGGTGCGCGACCAGAGAAAGGCATAGGTATCAGGGATAAGATCGGCAATTAAGCGACCGCTGTTGGTGGGCTTTAAGACCTCATCGTTATACATCAGCAGCAGAAAACTAGCATGAGTGGTCAACTGTTTACGCAGTGAACAGGTACAAAATTGCTCACCTAATAAGCATAAATGACAGCGGATCAGTTTTTTACCGCGGGCGCCAAAGGGCTTAGTCGATATGGATTTACGGTATTCATATAAGCGATGTACAGCGTGGGGAGCTAGAGCCATGGCAGCCAATTCTCAGTCTATTTCGGTCAAACTTGTTTTTAAAGGCGCGACTCAGTATACGCCATTTATGCGTGTACTTACGTGCGGTGGCGCAGTGTATCCTTTGGCCATGAAAGGCGCAATTAGCCTAGTGTAAAAGTGGCATTTCCCTTAAATTTTCCTTTGTGTATTTCACGACCCTACAAAACAAAAAAACCATTAAATCAGATCAAAAACTCAGCATTTTGATATGGGCATCAACCTCTTGTTCACCCTTTACTAAAATATTGCCGTTAATCCTGTCACCCAAGCGAAATTAAATGGCGAGTCGAGCCTAAATCGTGCTAAACCTTTCATCATTATCGAGTTTCAAACGGCGCAGATTGTTAATCCGTGCCGTTCAATCATGCCATCATCGCGAAAGGAATTGTATGCCAGAGTCTCTTCAGCCAGCCGTAAAAACAGCGAGGTTTTTACGCTTATCGAACCCATTCCCCCTTTTAGGTTTAGTCCTGATTACGGCGGCGCCATTAGTGGCCAATGCTGCACCACAGGTTCAAACAAAAGCCATGCAATCCCTTGTCGATTCCGCGATCAATCCCTTAATGAAGGAATATGGGATCCCTGGGGCTATTGTTGGGATCAGTATGAATGGTCAACAGTATTTCTTCCCCTATGGTGTTAGCTCAAAAACCACTGGGCAAGATGTCAGCGTGAATACCCTGTTCGAGATTGGTTCTATCAGTAAAACCTTTACCGCGACACTCGCAAACTATGCTCAAGTCGAAGGTAAACTCACTTTGACTGATAAAGTAAGCCAATACCTGCCCGAATTAAGGGGCAGTGCCTTTGACCAGATAAATCTTATCAATCTCGCGACCCATACCGCGGGCGATTTGCCCATGCAAGTGCCTGATAAAGTGACCAACAATGCAGAATTGATGCGTTATTTTAAAGAATGGCAACCCGCCTATGCCGCGGGAACACACCGAAATTATGCCAACCCCAGCATTGGATTACTCGGCCTAATTGCAGCTAAACAGTTAGGGCAAAGCTTTCCAAACGCAATGGAGCAAACCCTATTTCCACAACTGGGTATGACTCACAGCTATCTTCAAGTGCCAAGCAACAAGCTGGCCGATTACGCCCAAGGATATAACAAGCAAGATCAGCCTGTACGCCTGAATCCCGGTGTGTTAGCCGACGAGGCTTACGGGATAAAAACCTCGGCCGTGGATTTGCTGCGTTTTGTTGAAACCAATATGCAGCAACATCCTCTTTCTCCCGCATTGCAACAGGCTATCGATGCAACTCACGTTGGCTACTTTGATGTCGGCATGATGACCCAAGAGATGATTTGGGAGCATTATCCCTATCCTATAGCCCTCGATAAGCTGCTTACGGGACATACCCAAGAAGTGGTGTTTGGCAGTGTGCCAGTGAAAGCAATCGAGCCGCCGCAAGCACCACAGCCTGATTTATGGATAAATAAGACAGGTTCAACCGGCGGTTTTGCCGCCTATGTGGCTTATATTCCCGCGAAGAAACTTGGCATGGTGTTACTAAGCAATAAAAATTATCCCGTTCCGCCTCGGGTGACTGTTGGCTACCAGATATTAACGGGCTTAACAGCACTGCCAGCGAAATGATCCCTTAGCAACCCTCATTCGATGGAAGGCAGATTCTGCTTTCCATCTTTTTAATTGTTAACTCGCATACTGCTTTACGTCTCTATCTCTGTACTAATCTGAACGATAACTCTTTTATCCGCATCGGATCATATAAAAAATCTTGTTAATAAATAACTTGTGTTGATTAATCTAAGCTGCCGCCATTTATCAAAATCAATACCCAATTAACAAGTTACTCACCAAGTGTAAGCTTAGTTTGACAATGATAATTCGATAGAAAAACTTATGAATAAGATTAAAAAATATTTCAGTAAATCAATATGATTGCCACTTGAACTGAAATGTTTTGGGCGTAAGATGCGCGCCATCGTTCAACTCTGCTTTTTAATGGAATTATGATGTCAGACGACACACCGTCTTTAATCTCACAAAAAGCGCCGACACCCGCCGCAGGCTGCGCAACTCAGTTACTCTTTATGCTGGTATTTATGGTGGCCTGTGGGCAAATGGCACAAACTATTTTTGTCCCCGCACTCCCCCTTATCGCCCAAGGCTTAACTGTGGATGCCAGTAAATTGCAGGCGGTTATGGCCTGCTATCTGCTCGCCTACGGCTTATGTCAATTTATCTATGGCCCGTTATCCGACCGCGTTGGGCGTAAAATGCCGCTGCTCATTGGCATTGGGATTTTTATCCTTGGCGCGTTGATGGCGGCAGAGGCTACAAGTTTTAGCCAATTGATTTTCGCAAGCCTGCTACAGGGGCTAGGTACCGCGAGTGCTGGCGCCCTGTGCCGCAGTATTCCAAGGGATCATTACTTCGGCGATAACTTAGTTAGATTTAACAGTTATGTGTCCATGGCCGTGGTGTTCTTGCCCTTGGTCGCGCCCTTCTTAGGCAGCTTTGCCTCCGCTTACTGGGGGTGGCAAGCCGTATACTGGGTGCTGTTTGGATTCGGCGCCTTGGTTTGGCTACTGCTCTGCTTTGGCTTTAAGGAATCCTTACCCAAGGATAAGCGAGAGCAACAACCCATTTTGGCTTCCTATCGCCATGTTCTGCGCCACCGCAGTTTTAGGGCCTATTTGCTTTCGCTTATCGCGACATTTGCTGGCATTGCCGCCTTCGAAGCCATTGCAGGCGTACTCTATGGCCAATATTTGCAGCTCTCGCCGTTTATGGTGAGCTGTTATTTTGTCGCGCCCATCCCTGGATACTTACTCGGTGCCCTGATTGCGGGTAGACAAAAACAGGCACAGCGTACGGTGTTGCAAGGGGTTGCACTCTTGGGCGCAGGCGCCTTGTTTATGTTGATCCCAGGTATATTTCAACTGGTCGTGGGCTGGAGTTTATTGATAGGCTCGATTCTGTTCTTCAGTGGCGCTGGCATGTTATTTCCGACATTAACCTCGGCGGCGCTAGAGCCGTTCCCACGCCAGGCTGGCATTGCGGGCGCCCTACTCGGTGGCCTACAAAACTTCGGTGCGGGGCTTGCCGCCTTAACCATGTCGCTCGTGCCAATGGGCGGCCAGTTAAGTATTGGTTTGCTGAGCGCGCTGATGGTGCTGTTAGTGATTGTTGCCTTGCATTATGCAAGGGATCAAAACGATACCCATCACACCCTGTTGCCGCAAAATCCATAGTTGGCAAAACACCCAATAAAAAAGCCCACATTGGTGGGCTTTTTTATTGCTTCGATTAGAGAATGCGTCTGAGCAGGAAGTCTGCCTTTAGCCTTCTAATGCGAGTCATAATCTTCTTCACCGGCGCGGGATAGCTCTGTAAGGTATCCACTTGGCTGTAATGATAAAGTCTTTGCGTGTGTTCGAGGATATGGCTTTGCTCGGCCTCAAATTGTGCCTTCCAGCTGCCGCTTTCATCGTGTATGAGTAAACCATTCTCTAAATCCAGCGCCCATGCTCTTGGGTTTAAGTTTGAGCCCGTGATCAAATGCTTACGACCATCGGCGCTGATCCCCTTGAGGTGATAGCTATTGATGCCATGTTTCCACAGATGAATATTAAGCTGACCATTATCGATTGCCCATTGCTGACGCTTAGCAAATTTACGCAGCGATTGCTCATACAGATACGGCAATGCCCCTATGGTAGAGAAATCCTGCTCGGGCGGAATGTAAAAGTCATTCGCCGTTTTATCCCCTACCACTATGTCGATTCGTTTGCCTTTGCGGAGGTGCTTAGCCAAGGCACGCACCAGAATATAGGGAGGATTAAAATAAGGCGTGCAAATAAACAGTCTATCTTTTGACTCTTCCACCATGGCAATCACGGCTTTATTCAGCAGGTTATGTTTGCGGCCTAATCCCAGTAAAGGGGTGACACGGTTGCCACTGCGGGTCGCGTTAAACTCGTACTGTGCCTGTGATAACCTGAGTTTAAAGCTGCGCACATCGGTTTTGGGTGGCAAGACTTCTTGCTGCGCATCTTGAGTGAGCGAGGCAACGGCAGGATCGGCAATAATGTAGCGCTGGATCATAGTGCGCATACTGCGCGCTAACTCGGCCGACTCAATTACATGGTAACGGTCAAAACGGTATTTATCGTTTTGCTGCAGATAAATGTTATTCAGGCTGGCACCGCTGTAAATCACCGCATCATCAATCACAAAGCCCTTAAGGTGCAGCACGCCCATAAACTCACGGGATTTGACCGGCACGCCCATAATGTCGATAGGATGCTCTGCCTCGGCCATGACCTTGCGGTACATCAGATAGTTACCGCTGTCGCCCTTGTGACCAATCAAGCCACGTCTAGCACGGTGAAAATCGACCAAAATCTTGATATCTAACGCGGGGTTATTCGCCTTAGCCGTCATCAAGGCCTGTAAAATTTCGCGCCCAGCCTCATCGTCTTCAAGATAGAGTGCGGCGATATAAATGCTGTCCTTGGCATTTTCGATACGGCTAAGCAATTCTGCCTTAAATCGGCATGGCGTAAGCAACCACGTTAAAGCCTCGGGTTGAACGGCTATTCCACCAAGCTTATCTAGCAAGGCATCCTCCTTTAAACATGCTGACCACCCCGATAGGAAGCGCTTGGGGTCAGTGACAAAAACATCACAGCAATTTGGGTTAATTCTGGATAGGCTTCTGTCACTGCCAGCCTGATCGTTTGTTCTACTTTAAGATGGATATCAGGGTCGACCGGAAACCAAAGCAATTCGATTTGGACAAAGCGTTGATCAATTCTGCCATTACGGTAGCTGATGCTTGGGATCCAATCTAATGTAAAACTCTCTGCATTACCTTTACATATAGCCGCCAAAGACTGCAGTAATGTTTGGCTAAGCTCTGCAACAACTGCCTGTGGCAAGCCGCGCATACTAATATGAGGCATGGTTTTAGTGGTTACCTGAGATCCTAAAATCGTAAGGGGTAGAAATTACCGACTTCACTGCAACTCGGCAAGACTTTTCGGCGAAAAGCACGCGGGATAGCGCCTATTTTGCTGGTAATTTGACCTGAAACGACGCATTCCACACCAGCAGGACTAAAATGCAGCAATTTAGCCCACAAACGGCAGGCTTCTATGCCTGCATTCACGGCTAACTAAATGCTTTTTCAGTTTTTCCTTTAAACCTTTTGTCCATGATGGCTAATCGACGCTAGGCAGACCATAAGCAAAATGGTGTGTGAGTCACAAAACAGGGCTTCTGCCGCAGGCAAGCGTGCCTGTGGTCGTTGTTTTAGCGTAAACTAAAACATCTTAAGTCCCTATTGCCTAACACCATGAACAAAAAAATCCTACTGACCCTCGCCCTCACCTTAGCCTTAGCTTGGGGCATATTTCATTTTAAAGCGCAGCTCGGCTTGCTCATTTTGCCGCTTTTTATCGGATTGGTTTTATTTGTCACCCTAAGGCTGTATCGTCTAATGGAAAAAGACGATGGCAGCAATGACCGCTAATGGTAAAAAGGACATTCAGGACACCTATGACGCACTCGATAAACAAGGATCAGTTACAGGCATCATTTACTCGCCCCAAGCTTAATGGGTTCCTCGTAGGCAGCATGTTAAGTATTCTGCTGCCAACTCAAGTGATTGCAGCAATACATCCGCTGGATGAGTCGACATTTGCCAAGCAAATCGCCGACATTGCCCCGCGTCATTCGCAAGTCGCTTTGCTGGCCCGAGATTTAAGTACCAACACACTGTTATACAGCCAGCAAGCCGATACCTTATTTATCCCCGCCAGCACACAAAAAGTGCTGACCGCCGTGACCGCTATGGCCAACCTTGGCCCAGACTTTCGCTTTGTCACTGAGCTGTGGAGTGATGCGCCCATTCGCAAAGGTCATATTGCGGGCAGTGTTTATCTGCGTTTTAGCGGCGATCCAACGCTGACTCAGGACGATCTCAAAGCCTTGTTTGCCCATCTACAAAAGCAAGGCATAACAAGCATTGAGGGACATCTCTATCTTATCGGGGATAAACAAGAGCAATTACAAGCACCTGGTTGGGTGTGGGATGATCTCGGGATTTGCTTTGCAGCGCCAGTGTCGAGTTACATCATCAATCAAAACTGCGTTTATGGACAGTTTGCGCCAAGCTCAGCCAAGCATGCTTCTGAGGTCAAATTAAGGGCATCCAGTTTTGGAGTAAAAGTCAGTAGCGACGCCATATTCTCCCCCAAGGCAGGCCATGATTTTTGCCAGCTCGATTTAGTACGCCTTGGCCAGAACCAATATCATCTACGGGGCTGCTACCCCGGCAGTGAAGCGATACCACTGGCGATTGCCATTAGCGATCCCGAAAAATTTGCCATGGACACCCTAACAGCGACGCTCAAAGGTGAAATATCACTTTCGGGTAAAGTGAAAATAGGCAACACCATCCCTTCTAAGGCGAAACTGATCGCCAGCCATAGCAGCGCGCCCTTGCCTGAGCTGTTAAAAACCATGCTGTTGAAGTCGGATAACCTCATCGCCGATAGTTTGTTTAAGCGCGTGGGGAAAAATTATTACAAAGCCCAAGGCAGCTTTACCCATGGTGCTGCGGCGATGCGCCATATACTGACAGAGCTTGGGATTGATTTAACCAACGCCAATATTGTCGATGGTTCAGGACTTTCTCGCTATAACCTGTTGAGCGCAAAACAATTAGCCGATGTACTGGCGCTCATTTACCAAGATGCACGCTTTCACAGCCTCATTGACAGTTTGCCCGAGGCTGGTGTCAGCGGCACACTGCAATATCGCTTGGGATATACTAAACCGCCCTTAAAACATCTAGTGTTTGCCAAGACAGGCTCGATGCAGGGCGTCGCCAATTTAGCTGGCTTTATGCGTTTAGCGCAGCAGCGGGATATTCTCTTTGTGGTGCTCGAGAATGGCATTAGTCCTGAAACCAAAAAGCAACGTAAACCCGCCTTTAGCGCCGACTTTTTAACTCGGTTGTTGAGTGCTGTCGAAACTCAAACTCAGACCAGCCAAACAACGACCACAGAGCTAAGCACCGTTAAGTTAAGTGATTAATATCCGGTAAGGTGTAGAGTCATATACAAAGCAATGTCTCGTCCTAAGATAGGTTGACAGTTTTTAGGCCAGCTCCAGTAGCTGGTCTTTTCTATTGTGCACCTGATTAGGGGAGTCCATATTCAAACTCAGATGCGGTCTCATATTGTTGTATATTGCTATCGATTCTCTAACAAGTATCTTCAGCTCCGCAAATGTCCTACATCGGTGCAGTAAAAACTCCTGCTTCAGTATGCCATTTACTCTTTCTGCTAATGCATTTTGGTAGCAATCATAACCATCCGTCATTGACGGCTGGATTTGGCTCGCCTGAAGCGCATTCTGATAAACGGCTGAGCAGTACTGTAAGCCTCTGTCTGAGTGATGCACCGCGTTGCCGATATAGCGCTTATCTTTGATGGCCATTTTTAACGCTTTCACCACACTCTCGGCTTTCATGTCTTTACTCACGTGATGACCGACTATTTTACGAGAACTGGCATCGGTGACCAGTGACAGGTAGTGCACACCTTGGTCTGACTCAAGATAGGTGATATCGCTGACCAGTACATGCCCTGCATCGTGCAGTCCCTCCTCTTTCAGCAGATTAGGATGCTTCTTCATCCAGTGTTTGCTGAACGTGGTTTTTGTGTAGCTTTTCTTCGGTTTAACCAGTAAACCTTCACTTCTCAAATAGGTAAAGAACCCATCTCGCCCGAGTTTAATATCGTGCTCAACCAGCTTGGATTTTATCAACGTGTAGAGCTTACGGGCCCCTAACCTTGGCATATATTTACGCCAGTACTGGACCCAGTCTTTGATAACCGATAGCTCAGCTCTACGACTTTCCATTCGAGCAACTGCCTGATAAATACCTTGCCTCGACATACCCGCAGCACGACATGCGGCAGCGAGGTTTATTTCTCCGTTGCCTTTTGCTTGCCAGACGTACCGGATAAGTACTTTTTTCTGAGGCCTGCTCCATATTCATTGTCCATGATATCAACCATGCCATTGAGGATTTGGTTACGCAGTTTCTCTTCTGCTAACTCACGTTCAAGGCGCTTGATCGTTTCGGCAGGGGTTTCTTTTGACTTAGTCATAAGGGGATGCTGAAAAGGTTTCGACCAATCAAGTCTACCATGTTTTCTAAGCCAGACGAGTACCGTTGAACGGCCTTGAATACCAAAATGGGCTTGGGCTTGTTTGTACGTCATTTCGCCTTTTTCAACACGCTCTACAACGCCTAATTTAAAGGCTAAGGTGTAATCTCGTTGTGTGCGCTTACGGCTTGAGTTAATTAATGTTGTCATAAAGAAATCCTCTTTATGTCAACGTATTTCAGGACGGGACACAATTAAAACAAAAAGCACTGAATATCAGTGCTTTTTTATTAGGTTAATGCGAACGTTTAACGCGATTAAGCTGGTTAGAACAGCTCTGCTGGCATCGCCATTGTGCTGGTATCTCCCGCGCGCACTTGTGCTAAATGATAGTCAGCCTTAGGCAGCAATTTGTCGAAATAGAATTTAGCGAGGTAGGATTTTTGCTCGGCAAACTGTTTATCTTCAGCACCCACCGCTTTATCCAACATGGCTAACCAATAAAACCCATAGAGAGTGAAGCCGAAGGCATCTAAAAAGTCGACCGCACTGGCGTTAATGAGCGCTGGTTGAGTCAGCTTTTGCTCATTGATGGATTCGGCAACATTGACTAAGGCATCCAAACGGGCACAAACGGCGGAAACTTTCACCGCATCGACCTGAGTAAATTCACGCATTTGCGCCTTTAACTCGGCCACAAACTCCTTAAGGGTCGCGAGATTATCGCCAGTGACTTTTCGGCCGAGGAAGTCGATCGCCTGAATACCGTTAGTACCTTCGTAAATCTGCGCAATACGAGTATCACGTACTAACTGCTCAATACCGGTTTCACGAATATAGCCATGACCACCAAACACTTGCTGCGCCATGATAGTGGCATCTAAACCGCGGTCGGTTAAAAATGCTTTCGCGACTGGTGTTAACAAGCCCACATAACGAGCAGCCTTAGCTTTGACTTCATCCGCGGCATATTTTGCTAAATCGAGTTGTTTACCGGTAAATACTGAGAGTGCGCGCCCCGCTTCCGTCATCGCACGGATAGTCAACAGCATGCGACGCACATCACCATGCACAATAATAGGATCGGAATCGCTGCCCGTAGGTGAGCCGCCAGCGGCAACGCCTTGGTTGCGTTCTTTGGCATAATCGGCGGCCATTTGATAAGCGGCCTGCGCACTGCCAAGCCCTTGAATACCGATGGCTAAACGCTCGTAGTTCATCATAGTGAACATACACACTAAACCACGATTTGGCTCACCAATCAGGTAACCTTTTGCCTCATCAAAGTTCATCACACAGGTAGCCGAACCCTTAAGCCCCATTTTATGTTCGATGGAACCCACGCTCACGCCATTCGCCTGACCTAAACTGCCGTCGGCATTAACCGTGGTTTTAGGCACGAGGAACAGTGAAATACCTTTGCTTTCAGGAAGCTTTGCCAGCACTAAGTGAATGACATTCTCGGTCAAATCATGATCGCCACCCGTGATAAAGATTTTGCTGCCGCTAATGGCATAACTGCCGTCATCCTGTGGGATAGCACGGGTACGGATATTACGTAGATCTGAGCCTGCCTGAGGTTCAGTCATATCCATGGCACCTGCCCATTCACCGCTGTAAAGTTTCGGCAAATAGGTTTCTTTAATCTCTTCACTGCCGTGGGCATTAATACACAGTGCCGCCCCCGCCGTGAGTGAACCATACAGAGTGAATGCATTACAGGCGCTGTAAGCCATTTCATCGACTAACACCCCCAGCATTTTCGGCATGCCCATACCACCAAACTCGGGTTCACCACACAGGCCCACCCAGCCGCCTTGGGAATATTGATCGTAAACGGCTTTATAGCCATCAGGCGTAATCACTCGATTATCCTGATGAACAACGCCTTGCTCATCGCCAGCACGGTTAAGCGGATGGATTAATTCAGCACTGATTTTCGCGGCTTCTTCGAGAATCGCGCCGGCCGTATCCATATCGACCATTTCAGCAATATCAGGGAGTTGTGCCCAAGTATTTGGCGCATCAAAAACCTGTTCCAATAAGAAACGCATATCCGCTAACGGAGCTTGGTAAGGATTCATGGGTAGACTCTTAAACGCAGGATTTAAACAGTTGTTTTAATTTATACCAGTTCAATACAGAAAACAATCTCATTACAAATTCACTTTGCAACTCAGAACCAGTAAAACCGTTAATGTGAAATACGGGCAATAAAAAACCCTTAAGTTGCCTTAAGGGTTTTAGTGTAGCCAGAGATAAGCGATGCGTCGTCGGCTTAGCTCACGATTAACGCATTGATTACCACATTAAATCGTCTGGGATCGCATAATCTGCATAGGGGTCATCTTCGACCTCTATCGCCTTCCCTTCATCCTGTTGCCATAGATAACCGCACCATTGTGGCACCAACAAATTAACGCGCTCAGCCAATTTATGGGGGACTAGGTAGCTCTTATCCTCATATCGAACAATCCCTAACAGTCCTTTAAGCAGTTCCGATTGGATTTTCTCATCGATATAAACTGAATAGATTTTATTATCGAGGGTATAGTTAAACTTGACCTCGGCATGGCTTGGGATCTTAATCGCAAATTGAGTAAATTCACTCACTAAGCCACGCACTTGCCCACGGGCTGTCGCCTCGGCAAAGCGCTGCTCGTTCAATGCCTTATCTTTTTCAGCTTGGAGTCGTTTTTGCTCGGCAATGTCACTCTTCAATGCGCTCGAACCATCATCCACCCGCGCCTTTTTATCGCGACGTTTTTGCGTCTTCACATCACGCACTTTTTGTTTACTGGCAAGGCCAGCCTTAAGCAGCTGCTCTTGTAATGCATTCGCCATGGATTTTCACCCGATTTCTCTATCAAATAAATAAGTTACAACGCTTAACTAATTGTTATCACTGCTGAGCTTTAGTCGCCAACTCGCCTAATGCGGTCATTGCAATGCTCGCACCGCCAAGTGACCAACCACCATCGACAGGTAACACAACCCCAGTGATGTACGAGGCATACTCTGATCCTAAAAACATCGCGGCATTAGCAATATCCTGCCCTTCGCCATTACGTTTTAACGGTACAGACTGTGCAACTTGCTGTTGCAGCGCTGCGCTCGGCGCTAAACGGTTAAATCCTTCAGTGCCTGCGATTGGACCAGGAATAATGGAGTTTATACGTATCCCTTCACAACCCCATTCTATCGCCAATGTCCGAGTGAGCATGTCTACGCCCGCTTTAGCGGCGCACACATGGGCTTGCATTGGCATGGCTATCGATGCCTGCGGCGCCGAGATTTGAATAATATTCCCTTGGGGGCGACGCAGTAAAGGATAAGCCGTCTTTAGCACTTGAAAACTGCCCAGCAGATCAATATCCATCACGGCTTTAAAGCCATTAGCAGAGAGTTTTGCCGCTGTAGCCGGAAAGTTACCTGCCGCGCCACTTACCAACACATCGATAAAGCCAAATTCGGAGGCGATAGTATCAAAGCCCTGCTCAACTGCAGCCAAATCCCTGACATCAAAGCTCACTCCAAGGTGAATACCATCTGGATTTGATTGCTTTAATTGCAACACGGCGGCATCAATCTTGTCTTGGCTGCGACTCGCCACCGCCACATTCGCACCGGCCTGCGCAAACGCGTTGGCTATCGCGAGGTTAATTCCACTCGTACCACCGACAACGACAACATTCTTACCTTGATAATTAAACATCGTAGTATTCAGCATGGGCATTCTCCGTGAACGGTCAAATTAACGCGCGAATAAGTGCTTAAGCCGCAATGGCTTTCATCATTTCTCTCAAGCGAGAGATTGATGAATCGCCTGCAGTGCAGCCAGAGGGTCGGCGGCCTTAGTGATTGGTCGACCAATCACTAAATAATCAGAACCGGCTGCAAGCGCCTGCGGTGGTGTCATGACCCGGTGTTGATCACCCACGTCGCTGCCCACAGGGCGGATCCCCGGGGTGATAAGTTTAAAATCTTGACCTAAGAGTGATTTAAGTACGCTTGCCTCTTGAGCTGAACAGACTACACCATCGAGGCCCGCCTGTTTGGTGAGTTTCGCGAGACGTTGCACATGTTCAAATGCAGGAACATCAATGCCGATGAGTTTTAAATCTTCATCACTCATTGAAGTAAGGACAGTTACTGCGATTAGCATAGGAGCATCATTACCATAGGGCAGCAACGCTTTTTTCGCCGCCGCCATCATGGCCAAGCCACCGCTGGCATGCACGTTTGTCATCCACACGCCCAGTTCTGCCGCGGCCGCGACCGCTTTGGCGACCGTATTAGGAATATCGTGAAACTTTAAGTCGAGGAAAAGATCGAAACCACGGTCGTGAATATCTTTCACCAATTGTGGGCCAAACAGGGTGAACATTTCTTTGCCCACTTTGAGGCGGCACATGTTGGGATCGAGTTGATCTATCAGTTGTAAGGCGTGGTTTTTATTATCGTAATCAAGCGCTACGAGGATAGGTTTGGTCGTCATCATCTCTCCAACTGGGTTACACTAACAAGGTATTTCTAAAGGTTATTCACCGTCTAAGCCACGGATCCGTTTAATGGTGCCCCATTTTTTACAGGAGGGGCAATGCCAATAAAGCGTGTGGGATGGGAAACCGCATTCTTTACAGCGATAACTTGGACGGAATTTAATTTGCTGTTCAACAAGTTGCTCAAGCATAGTCAAACTTTGTTTGGCTTGCCCTTCTTCTGCTTGACGCAGGTGCATCTGCATTAAGTGCTGAAATCCCTTCATGGTGGGATGGCGATACAGGGCATCTAACACCATGTTTTCAGCCGCTTTTATCTCATCGAGACTAATCATATGTTGAGCAAGCGCTACCACCACAGAGGCGCCCGCGCCTTCGGCCATCGCACCCGCTAATAATTCTTGATAACCCTCTTTATCTTGGGTATCACGATACACTTGCTTCGCCGTGGGTAAGGCATCGGCGAAGAGTTCTATATCGGCCTTTTTCAGTGCCATCAGCATAGATTTACACTGGTTGTAATCCTTGGCGTCGAGAAATTTTTTGGCGAGCGTGAGTAAAGCTCGGCCGCACTTAGGATCTTGTTTTAATGCCTGTTGTAATAGCTTGATCTTGTCAGCATCATCACTGGTTTCGTCCGCAAGCTGGCAATAAAAATGGGCGATAATCGGTTTAAGCACCTGCTGGCGCTTGCGACTTAAGCGCTTAGTGATATCGATGGCCTTTTGCCATTCCTTAATGACTTGATAAATGGCAATCAGCTGCGTCTCAGACTCTTCGCTATGGTCATCTTGACTCACCAAATTCAGGAAAATCTCTTCCGCGCGGTCGTAAAAGCCCGCCGCAAGGTAATCTTTACCCAGTTCCATCATCGCGATATCACGCTGCTCATTGGTGAGCGTTGGGCGTGCGATTAAGTTTTGATGGATACGAATGGAGCGGTCAACTTCACCGCGTTTGCGAAATAGCGAACCGAGGGAAAGATGGGTATCGATGGTTTCATCGTCCACATCGAGCATACTGATAAACAAGTCGACCGCTTTGTCTGACTCGTTCGACAACAGGAAATTCAAGCCGGTGAAATAATCACGACTTAATTGCTTACGCTGATTACTCTGGTTTTGCCTTATGCTCCGCCGCCCCATATACCAACCGTAACCGGCAGCAATAGGAAGCAACAGGAAGAGGATCTCAAGCATATTAGGCGTCTACACCTTGAGGAGTTTTAGCGGTTTGGACCGTTAATTTTTTTCTGGTCGCCGCTAAAGCCAATTTCAGTTTGACAATATAATAGCTGGCCACAAGCCAACTCAACATAAAGCCTGCAAAGAAAACCACGGCTAATACTACGGGTAAACGGTACTCACCCTGAGCCACAAAGTAGCTGATCGTCACTACTTGTTCATTACGCGCACCAAAAATCAATGCCACGATAAATAACAGTGCCACAAGGACTGTCGCTACAAAAGATTTCACGTCGCACTCCCTTAAACGCCTTTCAATTTTCTGATTATCCAAGAAATTTACTGAGCTGACCAGCTTTGCCTTGCATTAGATATAAAAAAGCCCCCTTACGGAGGCTTTTTGTAATGCGGTCAATTATACATTAACTGCGTCAACGCGTTCGCGCAGTTCTTTGCCTGGCTTAAAGTGCGGGACGTATTTGCCTTCCAATTCAACTGATGAACCAGTCTTTGGATTGCGGCCAGTACGCGGTGCACGATAATGAAGCGAGAAACTACCAAAGCCACGGATCTCAATACGATCACCGCTTTCTAATGTTGTTGCCATTTGCTCCAACATCTCTTTGATTGCGCCTTCAACCTCTTTCGCCGACAGCTGCGACTGCCTGGTGGCGAGTTTTTCGATCAGTTCGGATTTTGTCATCCTAGCTATCCCCTATTATCAAGCCAAACACAGTCACCTAATGGGGAGAAAAACTCCCCATACAACAGGCGATTATTTGCGAGCTGCTTTAAACGCTTCAGCCATTGCATTACTAATAACAGCGTCTTCTTGTTTATTCAAGGTCGCCATTACTTCTTTTTCTTCAGCTTCGTCTTTCGCTTTGATTGACAGGCTGATAGAACGGTTCTTACGGTCAACACCCATGAACTTAGCTTCGATAGCATCACCTACTGAGTAAACAGTAGATGCATCTTCGATGCGCTCACGGCTGATGTCAGCTACACGGATGTAACCTTCAACAGTGTCAGCTAGTTCAACAGTCACACCTTTAGCATCAACAGCAGAAACAGTACCGTTTACGATAGTACCTTTCTTCTTGTCAGCTAAGTAAGCGTTGAATGGATCGTCTTCAGTTTGCTTAACACCTAAGCTGATGCGCTCGCGCTCTGGATCAACAGACAGAACCACTGCGTGGATTTCGTCGCCTTTCTTGTACTCAGATACTGCGTCTTCGCCAGTGCCGTTCCAAGAAATGTCAGACAGGTGAACTAAACCATCGATACCGCCGTCAAGACCGATGAAGATACCAAAGTCAGTGATTGACTTGATCTTACCAGAAACCTTGTCGCCTTTGTTGTAACGAGTTGCGAAGTCATCCCATGGGTTGGTCTTACATTGCTTCAGACCTAGAGAAATACGACGACGCTCTTCATCGATGTCCAGAACCAGAACTTCAACTTCGTCACCTAAGTTAACAACTTTAGATGGGTGAATGTTCTTGTTAGTCCAATCCATTTCAGAAACGTGAACTAAGCCTTCAACGCCTTCTTCGATTTCAACGAAACAGCCGTAGTCAGTCAGGTTAGTTACGCGACCAGTTAACTTAGTGTTTTCTGGGTAGCGCTTGCTGATTTCTAACCATGGATCTTCGCCAAGTTGTTTCAGACCTAGAGACACACGAGTGCGCTCACGATCGTACTTCAGAACTTTAACGTTGATTTCGTCACCAACGTTCACGATTTCAGATGGGTGCTTAACGCGTTTCCATGCCATATCAGTGATATGTAACAGACCGTCAACGCCACCTAAATCTACGAATGCACCGTAGTCAGTCAGGTTCTTAACGATACCTTTAACTGCTTGACCTTCTTGCAGGTTTTCTAACAGTGCATCACGCTCTGCGCTGCTTTCTGATTCGATAACTGCACGACGAGAAACAACAACGTTGTTACGCTTCTGGTCAAGTTTGATAACTTTGAATTCTAATTCTTTGTACTCTAAGTGAGCGGTGTCGCGAACTGGGCGCACGTCAACTAGAGAACCTGGTAAGAAGGCACGGATACCGTTTAATTCAACAGTGAAACCGCCTTTCACTTTACCATTGATGATACCGATTACAGTTTCAGCATCTTCGTAAGCTTTTTCCAGAACGATCCAAGCTTCGTGACGTTTCGCTTTTTCGCGAGACAGTTGAGTCTCACCGAAGCCGTCTTCAACAGAGTCAAGAGCTACGTCAACTTCATCACCAACAGCGATTTCTAAAACGCCTTGAGCGTTTTTGAATTGTTCAGCTGGGATTGGGCTTTCAGACTTCAGACCTGCATCAACCAGAACCATACCGTTTTCGATAGCAACTACAGTACCACGAACGATAGAGCCTGGACGGAATTCCAGAGTTTGAAGGGATTGTTCAAATAGATCAGCAAAAGATTCAGTCATGTTTAGGTTACTTTAATGTAATAAACCACAGTCAATCCTAGACGTGGAGTCAGTCAAATTATCCGTATCATCCTTAATACGAATACCTATCCAAACAATAACTTAGTTAGTGTTGGATAATTTTTGGTTGATGTAGTTGAGCGCAAGCTCAAGCACTTCATCAATACCTTTATCACTAGTATCGATAACGAGCGCGTCCTCGGCAGGGACCAAAGGGGCCACTGGACGATTCATATCGCGGTCGTCACGCTCGATAATTTCAGCTAAAAGGCGCTCGATATTAACATCGAAGCCCTTGTCCTGCAACTGATTATAGCGTCTTTGAGCCCGCTCCTCTGCAGAAGCAGTTAAATATAATTTAGCCGATGCCGTTGGGAAAACAACCGTGCCCATGTCACGGCCATCGGCGATTAATCCTGGTGCCGTTCTAAAGGCACGTTGACGGCGTAATAAGGCTTCCCGCACACGGGGAAATGCTGCCACTTTAGAGGCCGCATTTGAGCATTCTTGAGTACGTATCGCAGTTGTGACGTCTTCACCTTCTAAGATCACTTGAACTGGGTCTTTCTCGTTGCCGGTTAAAAATTTCACATCAAGGTGCGCAGCAAGGAGTGTGATGGATTCTTCATTTTCCAGTTCTACATCGTGGTGAATTGCAGCTAACGCAAGCACTCGGTAAATAGCACCACTATCAAGCAGTTGCCATCCAAGATGCTTAGCCAATAATTGGCTAATTGTCCCTTTACCAGCACCACTTGGGCCGTCGATTGTGACTACAGGAGCCCGTTCAGACATACATTCCTCCGCAAAAAATAATCATCATCCGTGAGTTCTTAACTAGAGCCCCGAAAATGAGCGCGCCGCATTGTACAATACTATACAAATAAAATCCGTGGATTTTTTATGAAGTTTAGAAGCCGCTCAAATGCGGCTTCATCATCTTGATATGACCCAAAGTCAGTCTGTTACAGAAAGCAATTAGGCTTTGAGGCTGGCAAATTGGACAAAATAGTCAGGAAAGGTTTTCGAAGTACAATCGGGATCATTGATGGTAATCCCGCAATCAGCAAACGCCATCATGGAGAAGCACATCGCCATGCGGTGGTCGTTATAAGTATCAATCTCTGCAGTATTGAGCACAGCTGGCGGCGTGATTTGAATATAATCATGCCCCTCTTCCACTAAGGCGCCCACTTTACGCAGCTCTGTGGCCATCGCCGCTAATCGGTCGGTCTCTTTAATGCGCCAGTTATAGATATTGCGAATGGTGGTTGTGCCCTTAGCAAACAAGGCCGCGGTGGCAATGGTCATCGCCGCATCGGGAATATGATTCATGTCTAAATCAACCGCGGTTAACGGCGCGCCACGGGCAATAATGTAATCATCGCCCCACTCAATATCGGCGCCCATTTTTTCCAGCACATCGGCAAATTTCACATCGCCCTGAATGCTTAAACGCCCAACGCCCGTGACTTTTACTTCACCGCCTTTAATGGCTCCCGCGGCTAAAAAGTAAGATGCAGAAGATGCATCCCCTTCCACTAACACTTTACCCGGAGACACATACTGCTGCCCGGCCGGGATCTCAAAGCGGGCATAGTCATGGTTAATCACCTGAACGCCAAACTGCGCCATCAAGGCTAAGGTAATGTCGATATAAGGTTTTGAAACCAGTTCACCTTTGACATGAATGTTCACACTGCCCTTAGCGAGGGGGGCAACCATTAACAGCGCCGTTAAGAATTGGCTAGACAGATCGCCAGCAATTTCCACATCGCCACCGTTAAGCCCGGTTGCATTGATGGTCAGAGGCGGAAACCCTTCATTCTTAAGGTACACAATATTAGCGCCCAATTGTTTTAGGGCATCGACCAAGTCACCAATGGGACGCTCTTCCATGCGCGGTTCGCCCGTTAGGGTAAATTCGCCACGCCCTAAGGTCAGCGCAGCGCACAATGGGCGCATAGCCGTGCCCGCATTGCCTAGAAACAGCGTTTGCGCAGTATCCGCCGAGATAGCGCCACCTAAACCAGTGAGCTCGCAGACAGTATTATTTTGAGATAAGCGGTATTCAACTCCCAACTGCTTTAAAGACGCCAACATATGACGAATATCATCGGAGTCGAGCAAATTGGTGAGCGTGGTGGTGCCTTTGGCTAAGGTCGCCAATAATAATGCGCGGTTAGAAATGCTTTTTGAGCCCGGAATGTTGATCTCACCGCGGACTTGCACAACAGGTTCAAGACGTAATTGCTTCATGAGTAAATCTTCTTTCTCTTAGGGCGTAACCATCGATGGCACGCAGACTGAAAATAGGTAAATGGCAACCTCACGCTACATGGCGTCAAGTTAAGATTACAAATTAAAGGAGATTGGGGACCTTGTTGGTGCTTCGTCGTTATAAAATTACCGATAGTGACGCAGGATTCAACCGTTTTTTACTAAAAAACGGCTTTTTAAACCGGAAAATTACTCAAGTCAGTCTAAAAATAACAAAAACACAAAATATCTGCGGTTAAATTGTGATCTAAAGCGTTTTTTGGCAGGCTTTTTTGCCAGATTAATTGGCCATAGTTCACAGTTTTTGCTTTAAATTTTTCATCTATCCACGCTATTCTAGGTTTCAAACGATAAATCATGCATATTCTTTGCAATTCATGTTGTCGCAATATAACCAAAAAGGTAGATGGAGCCATGTTTAACTCACTCGTCGCAATGCCTGCGGATCCTATCCTCGGCCTATTAACCCAGTACCGTGAAGACTCACATCCTCAAAAAGTCGACTTAGGTGTGGGCGTTTATAAGGATCCCGCTGGAAACACTCCCATCCTTAATTGCGTGAAAAAAGCCGAAAAATTCCGTTTAGACACTGAAACCACCAAAGTGTATATCGGCCCAACCGGTTCGCCTCAGTTTAATACCCTGATAACAGAATTAGCCTTTGGCAGTGATCACAGCGCGATTATCGCCAACCGAATTCGTACAGTATCCACGCCTGGTGGCACGGGCGCCCTGCGCGTTGCCGGTGATTTTATTAAACGTTGCAATCCTAATGCTGTGCTATGGGTGAGCGATCCCACATGGGCTAACCATATAGGCTTGTTTGAAGCGGCGGGTCTGACCGTTAAAACCTACCCTTACTATGATTACGACACTAAGTCGTTAAAGTTCGATGAGATGCTCAGCGCGCTTACGCAGATTGGCCCGAACGATGTGGTGCTGTTCCACGCCTGTTGCCATAACCCGAGCGGGATGGATTTAACGACAGAACAATGGGATAAAGTGGTTGCCCTCACCAAGGAGCAAGGTTTTACCCCGCTTATCGACATGGCTTACCAAGGTTTTGGTGATGGGGTCGATATCGATGCCTACGGCGTGCGTAAAATGGCCGCCGCGGTCGATAATATGATCCTGTGTAGCTCTTGCTCGAAAAACTTCGGTCTGTACCGTGAGCGTATCGGTTCTTGCTCTGTGGTTGCAAAAGATGCAAACACGGCAAACATCGCGCAATCTGTACTGCTTTACGTGGTTCGCTGCCTGTACTCCATGCCGCCAGCCCACGGCGCGGCAATTGTCGAAACCATTCTAGGTTCGGCAGAATTAAAGCAAGAGTGGTTAGATGAGCTCAAAGTGATGCGCGACCGTATCAACGGTAACCGCGCCATTTTAGTGGAAAAACTCAAAACCAATGGCGTGGACCGCGACTTTAGCTTTATCGCACGCCAAAAAGGCATGTTCTCTTTCCTAGGAGTTAATCCTGAGCAAGTGGCGCGCCTGCAGAAAGAATTCAGCATTTATATGGTGGGTTCGAGCCGCATTAGCATTGCAGGCATTAGCGAAGATAATGTGGATTACTTAGCTAAGTCGATTGCCAAAGTACTGTAACAAGAGTGTTGGGATGAAGCGCCTAATTCGGCCTAAGTCACCTAGCCTTCCTTTAGCTATTAATTAGTGCATGCTTTCATATCAACTTTAAGCTTTATGCAACCAATAAAAAACGAATGCCTAGGCATTCGTTTTTTGTTCTCACTTTACGCTGTTAAAACTGACTTTAAACGACGCGTATCAGTCAGCAAGTTAGGTAAACTTCATTACTTGGCTTAGCTATGCTTTGCCGCAAATTCGTTCATAAAGCTCACCAGCGCAGCTACACCTTCAAGTGGCATCGCATTGTAAAGGCTGGCACGCATGCCACCAACGATTCGATGACCTTTTAAGGCCACTAGGCCCGCCGCTTCGGCCTCTTTTAAGAAGGCGCCGTCAAGGGATTCATCCGCCAGTTGGAAAGTCACGTTCATTTGTGAGCGGTTTGCCGCGACGACACCATTTTTATAGAAAGGATTGGCGTCGATACAGGCATACAGCATTTGCGCTTTTTGCTGATTGATTTTCGCGATACTGGCCACACCACCTAAGGATTTGAGCCAGGCAAATACTTCAGCCGCTAAGTACCAAGCAAAGGTTGGCGGCGTATTGAACATAGAGTCATGCTCAACGGCTAAACGGTAATCCATGATGGATGATTGGGTTAAACTCGGCAGTTTCAACATATCATCACGCACGATCACAATAGATAAGCCCGAAGGACCAATGTTCTTTTGCGCACCAGCATAGATTAAGCCGTAACGACTGACATCGATTTCGCGAGACATAATGGTAGATGATAAGTCGGCGACAATCGGCCATGGACTGTCTAACTCATCAAAAATTTCGATACCATCAACTGTCTCATTTGGGCAGTAGTGCACATAACGGTAATCGGCATCAATCTTATGCAGATCAGGCAGCACTACTGCATTGAGTCCATTATGTTTTTCAACAATGTTAAGGCTATCAATTTGCGCGTCGCCCGCCAGCTTTTGAGCTTCGGCTAATGCTGCAGAAGACCATTGACCACTGACTAAATACAGGGCACGGCCTTGATTGCCTAAAAAATTATTCACAACGGCAGAGAACTGACCGCGACCACCGCCGTGCATAAACAGCACATGATAGTTCTGTGGAATGTGCATCAGCTCGCGTAAATCCGCCTCAGCTTGCTTGGTCAGCGCGATAAATTCCTTACCTCTGTGGCTGACTTCCATCACGGAGACACCTAGCCCATTCCAATCGAGTAATTCCTGTTGTGCTTTTTTCATTACCGCTGCGGGTAACATCGCAGGACCTGCACAGAAATTATAAATCGCGCTCACTGCCACTCTCCTTATTTACAAACCATGATATTAGAATTCATAAAATAAAACGTTGCCATGAAAAAAACGAGCGTCCAATTGGACGCTCGTTTTCATACTCTCGAATTAGTCTTCGTCTTGCTCGTCGTCAAGCTCTTCGTCTTCATCTAATTCTTCTTCCAGTTCATCCTCTAAAGGCTCTTCTTGAACAGCGTCACCTTCAGCGACAACTGGGACGATTGGCATACCGTTTTCATCCAGCTCGACTTCATCTTCGTCGCCTTGGATCTCATCGATACGTTGCAGACCAACCACTTTCTCGTCACTTGCGGTACGGATAATGGTCACACCTTGGGTGTTACGGCCGATGATTGACACGCCGTTCGCTGGCGTACGCACTAAGGTACCTTTGTCGCTGATCAGCATGATTTCGTCATTGCCGCCAACTTGTACCGCGCCAACAACCGCACCGTTACGCTCACTCACCTTGATCGATACCACACCTTTGGTCGCGCGGCTCTTAGATGGGTATTCAGACAGTTCAGTACGTTTACCATAGCCGTTTTCGGTCACGGTTAAGATAGCGCCATCGCCCTTAGGTACGATGAGAGACACCACTTTTTGACCTTCTTCAAGCTTAATACCGCGAACACCGGTCGCGCCGCGACCCATTGGACGCACGCCCTTGAAGTTGATTTGTGGGTTGCCTTCTTCATCCAGCACTGGGTTGCCGTTTTCATCGAGTACGGCCACTTCTTCGCCTTCTTTAAAGCGAACCACTTTACCTTCGTTCGAGAACAGCATGATCTCATCATCACCGTTGGTGATATCGACACCGATCAGTTGGTCGCCGTCTTTCAGGTTCACGGCGATAATGCCGTTAGCACGTGGGTTGCTGTAAGCTGTCAGCGCAGTTTTCTTCACGGTACCGTTAGAGGTCGCCATGATGATGTACTTATCTTCTGCGTATTCACGCACCGGCAGAATCGCAGTAATGCGCTCGCCATCGGACAACGGCAGTAAGTTAACAATCGGACGACCACGGGAAGTACGGCTCGCCAGCGGTAATTGATAGACCTTAAGCCAGTACATCTTACCGAAATCTGAGAAGCACAGGATGGTATCGTGAGTGTTGGCAACCAGCAGTTTTTCAACGAAATCTTCGTCTTTCACCTTAGTTGCGGCTTTACCCTTACCACCACGGCGCTGGGCTTGATAATCGCTCAGCGGTTGGTACTTGGCGTAACCTAAGTGTGACAGCGTCACAACCACGTCTTCTTCGTTGATTAAGTCTTCAAGACTCATATCAATTTCATTGGCATTGATGACAGTGCGGCGAGCATCACCATATTCAGCAAGAATTTCTTCTAGCTCTTCTTTGATCACTTCCATCAAACGCTCAGGGCTGCGCAGAATAAACAGCAGACCCGCGATGAACTCGAGCAGCTCTTCGTATTCGGCGATGATCTTATCGTGCTCAAGACCGGTTAAACGGTGTAAGCGCAGCTCAAGGATCGCCTGAGCCTGTTGCTCAGTCAGGTAATATAAGCCATCACGGATGCCGAATTCTGGCTCTAACCACTCAGGACGCGCTGCATCGTCACCCGCTTTTTCAAGCATGCCCTGTACATGGCCTAAGGCCCAGCCCTGCTCAACCAGTTTGACTTTCGCATCGGCTGGGGTAGGAGACGCTTTGATCAGCGCAATAATCGGATCGATGTTGGCCAGCGCGACCGCTAATGCCTCAAGAATATGGGCGCGTTCACGCGCTTTACGCAGTTCGAATACGGTACGGCGAGTCACCACTTCACGGCGGTGCAGGATAAAGCATTCGAGCATTTCTTTTAAGTTGAACAACTTAGGCTGACCATTGGTCAATGCCACCATGTTGATACCAAAAGAACATTGCATTTGTGTCTGGGCATAGAGGTTGTTCAGGACAACTTCACCCACTTCGCCGCGTTTGATTTCGATAACGATGCGCATACCGTCTTTGTCAGACTCGTCGCGCAGGCCGCTGATGCCTTCAATCTTCTTATCTTTGACTAACTCAGCGATTTTCTCGATGAGTTTCGCCTTGTTCACCTGATAAGGGATTTCAGTAACGATAATACGTTCACGACCGTTATCTTCGGTTTCGACTTCAGCCAGCGCGCGCATAACGGCGCGGCCGCGGCCTGTCTTGTACGCATCGATAATGCCTTTACGGCCATTGATAATCGCCGCCGTTGGGAAGTCTGGGCCTGGAATATGTTCCATCAGCTGTTCAATAGACAACGCAGGATCGGCGATCAGCGCTAAACAGCCCTTAACGACTTCGGTTAAGTTATGAGGCGGAATATTAGTCGCCATACCTACCGCAATACCCGAAGAACCGTTGATTAACAGGTTAGGGACACGTGTCGGTAATACAGCAGGAATTTGTTCTGTGCCATCGTAGTTAGGCACATAGTCAACGGTTTCTTTTTCAAGATCGGCGAGGAGCTGGTGCGCTAACTTGTCCATACGGATTTCGGTATAACGCATTGCCGCTGCGGAGTCGCCGTCAACCGAACCGAAGTTTCCTTGACCGTCGACTAAGGTGTAACGCAGAGAGAAAGGCTGAGCCATACGTACGATAGTATCGTAAACCGCCAAATCACCATGGGGGTGATATTTACCGATCACGTCACCGACCACACGGGCAGACTTTTTGTACGGCTTGTTCCAATCGTTCTTCAATTCACTCATGGCAAACAGCACGCGGCGATGCACAGGCTTAAGGCCATCACGCACGTCTGGTAATGCACGTCCCACGATGACGCTCATGGCGTAATCAAGGTACGAATTCTTTAGTTCGTCTTCGATATTAATTGGCGAAATAGATGATGCCAGATCAGTCATAAACTGCTCGTTCCCCTGAAAATTAGCCGACAACGTATAATCCGTATCATTGAGCGGCCCAAAAACGTGATTTGGCATTCTAACACAGTTATTTAATGTCGCCAGACCTATCCTACGTGAATTGCGAAGGATGTGGCTTAATAGATGAAAACACTGTCAATTTGCCCTTTTAAACCCGATAAAATCCGTCGTTAATGGCGAAATTGAGGCCAAGACTTGATTAATATCCGAGCAGAAAAACCGCTCTGCTTCACAAAGTGTTTAAGAATTAATGATAATTGCTGAAATTTCACTCAACCACAAAGACTTAGGATCAGCCAATACTGTGTTTATCCCCCATTGTCGTTATAATAGCCGCACAATGACAGCCGCTATAGGTAATAGCATGCAACAGAATACCAACGTAGACCCGCAGGAAATCGCAAAGTTTGAACGTATGGCCGAAACCTGGTGGGATCTCAACGGCGAGTTTAAGCCGCTGCATCTATTAAATCCCCTGCGCCTTAACTATATCGATCAGACGGCGGGCGGGATTTTTGGTAAGAAAGTGCTCGACGTCGGCTGTGGCGGCGGCATTTTATCCGAAAGCATGGCGCGCATCGGCGCGGTCGTTGACGGCCTCGATATGGGTGAAGAACCATTAGAAGTCGCGCGTTTACATGCACTGGAAACTGGCGTGAGCATCAACTACGTCAAAAACACTGCCGAGGCCCATCGAGAAGATCACCGCGAATACTACGATGTGGTGACTTGTATGGAGATGCTCGAGCATGTGCCGGATCCGCAATCAGTCATTCAAGCCTGCTGCGATATGGTTAAACCCGGCGGTTTTGTGTTTTTCTCAACCATCAACCGTAATATTAAGTCTTTTGTCGAGACCATTGTCGGCGCCGAGTACCTATTAAAGATGCTGCCCATTGGCACCCATGATCATAATAAGTTTATCAAACCTTCTGAATTGATTGCCTTAGTCGATAACACCGATCTTATCTGTAAAGATGCACTTGGGATCACCTATAACCCACTGACGGGGATCTTTAAGTACACCCCAAAGGTCGATGTTAATTATATGATTGCGACGCAAAAGGTAGATTAAGATGAGCTTAGCTGAGGTTAAAGGGGTCTTATTCGACCTTGACGGTACCCTTGCCGATACCGCGCCGGATCTGGTTCAGGCCCTTAACCTCAGTTTGTCGGATGTCGGTATCGCAGCAAAACCTCTCGCAGACATGCGTAGCGCTGCCTCCCATGGCAGCTTTGCCTTAGTCGATGCGGCGATTCCCGGTGCGGATGATTCCCTGCGCACTCAAGTACAGCAAGGGCTCCTCGCCCATTATCAAAGGATCAATGGCGACCATTGCCAGTTGTTTGATGGTATCGCCCCCCTGCTCGATTGGCTCGAGTTATGCCGAATACCGTTTGGGGTGATCACCAATAAACCCGCCCGCTTTACACGACCGCTATTGCATAAACTTAAGCTCAGCTCACGTATGCCGGTGATGATCAGTGGCGATTCCACTCGTTATCCTAAGCCTCATACCGCACCTATGCTATTGGGCGCGCAGCAGCTGCAATGCCTACCACAGCAAATCCTCTATTTAGGCGATGCCGAGCGGGATTTACTCGCGGCTCAAGCGGCGGGCATGCTCGGCGGTGTGGCGCTGTGGGGATATTTGGGTGAGGCCGATACGCCCTATGCATGGCCTGCCTATGCGCAGTTTAACTCGCCATCGAGTTTGCATTCGGCCTTAAGCCAAGCATTAGCGAAATAGCGGTAACGGACCGACTCGTGCTCATTGCTCAACTGAACCATTAACGGCAAAATGATGCCCCCTTCGCTGGTAATGCAATTTAGGCTAAGGGTCAATCCTTGCGATCGCGATCGCTGCTTATTTTAGCGATCGATCACACAGTGAAATTTGCGCAAAAAAACGCCATCAATCTCGCACGCTAATCTCAATTTGAGCTTCAGGGTTAGTCATCACTAACGCTTTTCTTTATCCTCAAGATATCCACAAGATACCCCCTGAATTGAGACTTGCAAATAGCGGCAAACCTCACTATCTTGTATCTCAGATTATTTAAAACACCATATCTTGTGTATAGGTAGCAATCAGACACACTAGAAGTTCCCCGTTAAATCGACTATCTCCTGCATAGTCAGCAGTATTAAGGGTTTTCAGGTTGATTGTTTTACAAGGAAACGTACGGTGACTTAGTTCACCTGAACAGATATCAGAACCAAGGCCTCTCTTCAATGAATAGCAATATGACAGTCACAAAACGCTGTGGTGCACGTGAGACAATCGATCTCGACAAGATACACCGCGTAATTACTTGGGCAGCCAAGGGATTAAAAAACGTTTCTGTTTCTGAAGTTGAACTTCGCACGCATTTACAGTTTTTCGACGGGATCCCAACCGAAGCTATCCACGAAACGATCATCAAATCTGCGGCGGATTTAATTTCCCCAGAATCACCGGATTATCAGTTTCTGGCTGCGCGCTTAGCCGTATTCCATTTACGTAAGAAGGCCTTTGGTCAGTTCGAGCCGCCAAAGTTATACGACCATGTGACTAAACTGGTCGAGCTTGGCAAGTATGATATGCATATTCTGCAGGATTACACCCGCGAAGAACTCGATATCATGGACAGCTATATCGACCATTGGCGCGATATGAACTTCTCCTACGCGGCGGTAAAACAGCTCGAAGGTAAGTATCTGGTACAAAACCGTGTGACCCACGAGATCTACGAGAGCGCCCAGTTCCTCTATATTCTGGTGGCGGCCTGTTTGTTTGCCCGTTATCCAAAAGAAACGCGCCTGCAGTACGTTAAAGATTTTTACGACGCGGTATCGACCTTTAAGATTTCGCTGCCAACGCCAATCATGGCAGGTGTACGCACGCCAACACGTCAATTCAGTTCATGCGTACTGATTGAATGTGGCGACAGCCTAGATTCAATCAACGCGACCGCCTCTTCTATCGTGAAGTATGTGAGCCAACGCGCAGGTATCGGTATCAACGCCGGTCGTATCCGTGCATTAGGTAGCCCAATCCGTGGCGGCGAAGCCTTCCACACCGGTTGCTTACCTTTCTACAAGTATTTCCAAACGGCGGTGAAGTCTTGCTCGCAAGGCGGCGTTCGTGGTGGTGCTGCGACCCTCTTCTACCCCATTTGGCACTTAGAAGTAGAATCCCTGCTGGTACTGAAAAACAACCGCGGTGTTGAAGATAACCGTATTCGCCACTTAGACTACGGCGTACAGCTCAACAAGCTGATGTACCAACGTCTGATCAAAGGCGAAAATATCAGCCTGTTCAGCCCATCGGACGTACCAGGTCTTTACGATGCCTTCTTCGAAGATCAAGACGAATTCGAACGTCTGTACCTGCAATATGAGCAAGACAGCAGCATTCGTAAGAAGACATTGAAAGCGGTCGAACTGTTTTCATTGATGATGCAAGAGCGTGCTTCAACGGGCCGTATCTACATCCAAAACGTCGACCACTGTAACACCCACAGTCCGTTCGACTCGAAAGTCGCTCCGATCAGACAATCTAACCTTTGTCTTGAAATCGCGCTGCCGACCAAGCCATTGAACAACATTGACGATCCAAACGGAGAAATCGCGCTGTGTACACTGTCAGCGTTAAACTTAGGTGCAATCAAAAACTTAGCCGAGCTTGAGCCATTAGCCGATTTAGCGGTACGTGCACTGGATAACCTACTGGATTACCAAGATTATCCAATCAAAGCGGCCGAAATTTCATCGATGAACCGTCGTACCTTAGGTATTGGTGTTATCAACTTTGCGAACTACTTAGCGAAGAATGGCATGAAGTACTCCGATGGTAGTGCGAACAACCTGACTCACAAGACCTTTGAAGCTATTCAGTTTTATCTGCTCAAGGCGTCAATGAATCTGGCGAAAGAGAAAGGTGCGTGCCCATTATTTAATGAGACCACTTACGCCCAAGGTATTTTACCTATCGATACCTACAAACGTGATTTAGATAAGATTTGCAGCGAGCCATTGCATTTAGACTGGGAAACACTGCGCCAAGACATCAAACAGCACGGTTTACGTAACTCGACCCTGTCTGCATTGATGCCGTCTGAGACTTCATCACAGATCTCAAACGCGACTAACGGTATCGAACCGCCACGCGGTTTGATCAGTGTCAAAGCGAGTAAAGATGGCCAGTTAAAGCAAGTGGTGCCTGATTTTGATGAGCTGAAATACAACTACGAGCTGCTATGGCAAATGCCAAGCAACGAAGGTTACTTACAGCTCGTGGGTATCATGCAAAAATTCGTTGACCAAGCCATTTCGGCCAACACTAACTATGACCCAACGCGTTTCGAAGGCCGTAAGGTTCCGATGCAAACTCTGCTGAAAGACTTACTCAATGCCTATAAGTTAGGTGTAAAAACGCTGTACTACCATAACACTCGCGATGGTGCATCGGATCAACACGACGACATTACCAACATAGAGAAAGAAGATGACGGCTGTGCTGGCGGCGCCTGCAAAATCTAATCTTCAATGTTAACGGTTGCGGGATCCCTTTGGGATCCCGACTTATTGGAATACTCGTACCATGACCTACTCTACTTTTTGCCAAACACCCAACGATGCCACCCGTGAACCTATGTTCTTCGGACAATCGGTTAACGTCGCTCGTTATGACCAACAAAAATATGAAGTGTTTGAAAAACTGATTGAAAAGCAGTTGTCTTTCTTCTGGCGCCCAGAGGAAGTTGACGTGAGCCGCGATAAAATCGACTACAACTCACTGCCAGATCATGAAAAGCATATTTTTATTTCGAATCTGAAATACCAAACGCTGCTCGACTCTATCCAAGGTCGCTCGCCTAACGTGGCGTTTCTGCCCTTAGTGTCGTTGCCAGAATTAGAGACCTGGATTGAGACTTGGTCTTTCTCCGAGACCATCCACTCGCGCTCATACACGCACATTATTCGCAATATCGTGAACGATCCTTCGGTGATTTTTGACGATATCGTGGTGAATCAAGAGATCCTGCGCCGCGCGACTGACATTGCCGAATACTACGATCACTTGATCAAGCTGACGCAGGTTTACCACCTGTTAGGCGAAGGCACCCATGTGGTCGATGGTGAGCCGATTGAAGTCAACACTCGTACCCTGAAGAAAGCATTGTACCTGTGTATGATGTCAGTTAACGCCCTCGAAGCGATTCGCTTCTACGTCAGTTTTGCCTGCTCATTCGCATTTGCTGAGCGTAAGCTCATGGAAGGTAACGCGAAAATTATTCGTCTTATCGCCCGTGATGAAGCGCTGCACTTAAACAGCACCCAGCATATCTTAACCATTATGCAGGGCGGCAAAGACGATCCTGAAATGGCTGAGATTGCCGCAGAATGCCAACAGGAAGCGTACAACCTATTCCTCAAGGCCGCCGAGCAAGAAAAAGAATGGGCAAAATACCTGTTCAAAGACGGCTCAATGATCGGTCTCAACGAGCAGATCCTCTGCCAATACGTTGAGTACATCACCAACCAACGAATGAAGTCCGTTAACCTGCCACTGCCTTATGCCGAGCAGTCTAACCCACTGCCTTGGATGAAGAACTGGTTAGAGAGTGACGCGGTACAAGTGGCGCCACAGGAAGTCGAAGTGTCATCTTATCTTGTCGGTCAAATCGATTCGGCCGTCGACAGTGACGAATTCCTCGATTTCGATCTCTAACGGGATTTGATTGCTCATGGCTAAATCGAACCTGCTGTTAAACAACCCCTTTGCAAAGGCGCCGATTGTGCGCCTTCAAGGGCAACCTGTGCTGCTGTTTACCGAGCAGCACAATTCGTTGTTGCAAGCACTCGAAGCCAAAAAAGTGACCATTTTCTCTGAGTGCCGCAGTGGTTTTTGCGGCGCTTGCAAGACCCGTATTCTTAGTGGCAGCGTCAGCTATTTAACCGAGCCTTTAGCCGAGCTTAAAGCCGACGAATGTCTGCCCTGCTGCTGTATTCCTAGCGAAGATTTAGAACTCGATTTATCCCCCGAAGGTGCTGCCGTGGTGACCTATCCCCGCAGTAAAAATCTAGCCCAACTCCCATCGACGCGTAAAACCGCCAATCTAAAAGCTGTGCCACAGCAAGAAGTGGTTGAAGGCTAATAGAGTCGTCTACAAGAGATTGGTATTTCCTGCACAGCATCTGCTGATTAAGTAAAAGATAACATCTTTTCGACTTCCAAAATGCTTTACCACTCGCCCTTGTTAGCTTGCCAAAAGTTCATTATGTTATTGCTTTCCACTTACTTTTACTTTGTTTAGGTGGCCCGTTTATGCCAAGGAGAGCTATGGATAAGTTAATCGCAATCAGCTTGCTGCTTGTGTCTATGAGTGCATTTTCGAGTGAAGATAACCTCGTTGCCGAGATGAAGGACATGGATAACAAGGTATTTGCTTCATTTAATCACTGTGCCGATGAGCAACAACTCAAGTTGCACGAGAGTTACTTTGCAGAGAAAGTCGAGTTTTACCACGACAATGGTGGTGTCACTTGGGACCGCTAATCGATGATCAACAACACCAAAAACTATGCCTGCGGTAAATACACCCGCTCACTGGTTGAGGAAAGCTTTCAAGCCTACCCCATCAAAGACTTTGGCGCGATAACTGAAGGCATTCATAAATTTTGCAGTCTAGAAACTGGCAGTTGTGACGGCAAAGCCAAATTTTTAATGGTCTGGCAACGCAGTAATGGCTTATGGCAAGTCACGAGGGTGGTAAGTTATGGACATTTACCCAACTAAGCAGATGCCCCACTCATTCTGCTTGGCCCTTATCTTCATATCAATCAACAAAAAAGCCTGAGTCTGACTCAGGCTTTTTATTGATCAAATAGCTTAACAACTACAGTCGCATGGCAAGCTCGGCGCCTTGGCGAATGGCGCGTTTTGCATCGAGCTCGGCGGCCACATCGACACCGCCAATCAAATGCACAGGAATACCCGTTGCTTTCATCTCATCGACTAAGGTGCGGTTAGATTCTTGTCCAGCACAGAGGATCACATTATCCACGGCCAACACTTCGGTTTGCTCGCCAACGCGGATATGCAGACCCGCATCGTCAAACTTGTCATAGTTGACGCCAGTTTTCATCTTCACATCGTGCTGTTTTAACACTAAACGGTGGATCCAGCCGGTGGTTTTACCTAAACCTTGGCCCATTTTAGAGGTTTTACGTTGTAGCAAGTAGACTTGTCTATGATCGGCATTATCGACTTCAGGCTCAGCTAAACCACCCGCATGCTGATATTGCTTGTCTATGCCCCACTGCTTTAACCATTTTTCAGGATTAAGGGTGCTCGACTCTGATTCGCAGAGGTAATGCGCCATATCAAATCCAATGCCACCGGCACCAATCAGGGCCACTTTGTTGCCAATCGTGGCTTGCCCCGTCAGCACCTGTTGATAATCCACCACTTTGGGGCTATCAAAGCCTGGTAAACTTAACTCACGCGGTACTACGCCCGAGGCGATAACAATTTCATCAAAGGCTTCGGTTTCCAGCACCTTAGCATCTAAACGGGTATTTAAGCGCAAATCGATCTTATGCAGTTTGATTTGATTAAGGAAATAACGAATCGTCTCGTTAAACTCTTCTTTTCCTGGGATTTTACGTGCCAGATTAAACTGCCCACCCACCTCAGATTTCGCCTCGAAGAGCACTACTTCATGGCCGCGCATGGCCGCATACACCGAAAATGCCATCCCAGCGGGGCCTGCGCCCATCACAGCGATACGCTTCTTGTTATGGGTAGGTAAGAAGTTAATTTCGGTCTCATAACAGGCACGGGGGTTGACCAAGCAAGTGGCACGTTTCAGAGAGAAAGTATGGTCCAAGCAGGCCTGATTACAGCCGATACAGGTATTGATAAGCTCTGGCGTGTTGGCCGCCGCTTTATTCACAAATTCAGGATCGGCTAGGAACGGCCTCGCCATAGACACCATATCCGCTTGACCAGAGGCAATAATTTGCTCACCAATCTCAGGCGTATTGATACGGTTTGTGGCAATCAAGGGCACTGAAACCGATTTTTTAAGTTTTTCTGTCACCCAAGCAAAGGCGCCGCGGGGCACGCTTGTCGCAATGGTTGGCACACGAGCCTCATGCCAGCCAATCCCAGTATTAATAATCGACACACCAGCATGCTCGAGCCACTTAGCCAGTTGCACGACTTCATCCCAAGTAGAGCCGTTATCGACTAAGTCGAGCATGGATAAGCGGAAGATAATGATAAAGTCTTTGCCCACTTTGGCGCGAATCGCATTCACAATCTCAATCGGGAATTGCGCACGTTTTTCAAAACTGCCGCCCCATTCATCGGTGCGCGTATTGGTTCGCGAACTGATAAATTGGTTGATCAAATACCCCTCAGAGCCCATCACTTCAACGCCATCGTACCCCGCTCTTTTCGCTAAAGCGGCAGAACTTGCGTAATCCTTAATGGTGGCGCGTACCTGGCGGCTCGACATGGACGAAGGTGTAAAGGGAGTGATAGGCGACTTAATTTTACTCGGCGCCTGCGAAAAAGGATGGTAACCATAACGCCCCGCATGCAGGATTTGCATACAAATTTTACCGCCAGCCTCGTGCACCGCTTGAGTCACAATGCGGTGTTTACCTACTTGCCAGGGGAAACTCAGCTGACACGCATGGGGAGTCAAGCGACCACGTAGGTTTGGTGAGATACCGCCGGTGACAATTAAACCGACTCCGCCTAACGCGCGCTCTTTATAAAACGCTGCCAGTTTCTCAAATCCGCCCTTTTCTTCTTCTAAACCCGTGTGCATGGAGCCCATTAACACACGATTTTTGAGCTGGGTGAATCCCAGATCTAAGGGTTCTAATAAATGGGGAAACGACATTCAAACATCCTTTTTAAACAAGTGATTTAAATGAGCATACCTTGAGTCAAATGTAAGCTCAACTGTTGCTAGGGGGTTAAAAGTTAAAATCCTTTACAATTGTGTTTAGCCAGTGAGGGGATTTTCAGTTAGCATTGGCAGATTCGATAAGCAAAGGAGTGGCTAATGTCCGCTAACCCATCGTTTTTCAAGAGAATATGTTTATTTATATGGAACACCCTCAACGGGGTCCGTAAATTCATACTCAACCTGATTTTTTTTGGCTTCCTGGCCATCATCCTCATTACCATTGGCAGCAGTGAAGATATTCAGGTCGAAGAGAACTCAGCATTGGTGCTTAATCTGGCGGGTTCCATTGTCGATCAAAAACAGCAGGTCGACCCAATTGAAGCCGCACTTAAGCAAGGCAATAACGGCAGTAGCGATGGCGAAATCCTGCTGGCGGATATTATCTATGTGATTGATAACGCGACGCACGATAACAGGATCAGCACCATAGTCTTAGACTTAGCCGAGCTGAAACGCGCAGGGATCAGCAAATTACAATCCATCGGTGATGCCCTAAATCGTTTTAAAGAAAGCGGCAAAAAGGTGGTGGCAATTGGAAACTACTACGAGCAAAACCAATACTTTCTTGCCAGCTTTGCCG
Organism: Shewanella sp. GD04112; assembly: GCF_029835735.1. NCBI lineage: Bacteria > Pseudomonadati > Pseudomonadota > Gammaproteobacteria > Alteromonadales > Shewanellaceae > Shewanella > Shewanella sp. GD04112. Next base: position 2,326,171 of record NZ_JAOEAL010000001.1, on the reverse strand, counting down.
ATACCATTTACCTCAATCCCCAAGGCAGCGTCTCTCTCGATGGCTTAAGTATGTATAACCAATACTTCAAGTCTGCCCTTGAGAAGCTCAAGATAAAGGCCCACATTTTCCGCGTCGGCACCTTTAAATCCGCAGTAGAACCATACATGCGTGACGATATGTCCGATGCGGCCAGAGAAGCCAGCAGCGCCCTACTTGCCGATGTTTGGCAGAGTTACACTCAAACTGTGGCGGAAAATCGCCAAATCGATGCCAATACCTTAGTGCTCGACTCGGCAAATTACCTCGCGCAACTCGATAAGGCCGAAGGTGACTCCGCCACTATGGCCATCAATATGAAATGGGTCGATACCCTAGCGACCGATGAAGAGTTCCGTAAAGTCATGCTCGATAGCGTGGGGAAAGAGAAGTCGGGTGACAGCTTCAAACAAGTCAGCTTTTACGACTATTTAACCTTAGTGACACCTCTGCCAAGCTTCGTTGAACAAGACAGTGTCGGCATTATCGTTGCCAGCGGTACCATTTTAAATGGCAGCCAACCCGCCGGCCAAATCGGTGGTGATAGCACCGCAGAGCTGTTACGCAAGGCGCGATTTGATAAGCATATCAAAGCGCTAGTTCTTCGAGTCGACAGCCCTGGCGGTAGCGCCTTTGCCTCAGAGCAAATCCGCCAAGAATTACTCGCCCTCAAAGCGGCGGGTAAACCTGTGGTAGTGAGTATGGGTAGCCTTGCGGCGTCCGGTGGCTATTGGATTTCGGCCAGCGCCGATTATATCTTCGCAACCCCAACCACGCTGACGGGCTCTATCGGGATCTTCGGGATGATCACCACCTTCGAAGATTCACTCGCCAGCTTAGGCATCCATACCGATGGTGTATCGACCTCCGAATGGGCGGGATTGTCTGTGACTCGCACCCTCTCGCCACAAATTGAATCGGTTATCCAGCGTCATATCGAGCGTGGTTACTTAGACTTTATCTCACTGGTCGCTAAGGAACGTAAAATGACATTAGAACAAGTGGATAGCATCGCCCAAGGCCGAGTGTGGAGTGGTAAAAAAGCCCTAGAGTTAGGTTTAGTGGATGAGCTTGGGGATATCGACCAAGCCGTTGCCAAAGCCGCTAAATTGGCAGATTTAAGCCTATTCGATACCCGCGTAATTGAACAAGAGCTCACGCCTGAACAGCGTTTTGTGCAGCAAATGTTTGCCTCTGTGTCGGCTTATTTACCCGCTTCACTTAGCCATTCAACACTGCTTGAGCAAATGCTGGCTCAATGGACTGGCAGCTTAAAGACCATCGCGGCCTTTAACGATCCTAACCATGTGTATGTGTATTGTGACAGCTGTGCGATCAACTAACGCAGACTCAAGATGAAGGACACAAAAGCCCGATTGCCTCGGGCTTTTTTATTGGGTTTATGCCTGCAAAATCGTATAATTAGCTCACTTGCAGCTAAGATAACGACAAGAATGACTAAACGCTCCATTTACGTCGCCTATACGGGCGGCACCATAGGCATGCAAAAAACCGCGAATGGCTTTGCACCAGTGGCAGGTTTTTTGACCCAATGCGTCCAATCCATGCCCGAGTTTTACCATGATGAAATGCCTGAGTTTGTGATCCACGAATACTGCCCGCTCATCGACTCATCAAACATGGCACCAACCGACTGGCAAATGATCGCCGATGATATCAAGGCCAATTACGACAAGTACGATGGCTTTGTGATCCTCCACGGCACAGATACCATGGCCTATACCGCATCGGCCCTATCCTTTATGCTCCAAGGCCTATCAAAGCCTGTTATCGTCACCGGCTCTCAAATTCCTTTGGCACAGCTGAGATCCGACGGTCAAACCAATCTACTTAACTCTTTATATATCGCCGCCAATTATCCAGTGGCTGAAGTATGTTTATTCTTTAATAACAAACTGTTCCGCGGCAATCGTTCCACCAAAGCCCACGCCGATGGCTTCGATGCCTTTGCCTCGCCTAACTTCCCCTTACTGCTTGAAGCGGGGATTAAAATTAATCTGCGTGCAGGTAAAATTGCCACGCCAAGCGATAAGCCTTTGGAAGTGGCTAATATCAGCCCACAGCCCGTTGGCGTAGTGACTCTCTACCCTGGCATTTCGACGCAAATTTTTGAGAACATTCTGCAACAACCCGTGAAGGCACTGATTTTACTGACCTTTGGCGTGGGCAATGCACCACAGGATGCGGCATTACTCGATACCCTAAAGCAAGCGGATGAACGTGGAATTGTGTTAGTAAACCTAACTCAGTGTTTCCAAGGCAAAGTGAATATGGGCGGTTACGCTACGGGCAATGCCCTCGCCAAAGCGGGGGTGATCAGTGGTGCAGACATGACCATTGAAGCTGCACTGGCTAAGTTGCATTATCTGCTGTCGAAAAACTTAAAGCCGAGCGAAATTAAAACTGCCATGTTGCAAAACTTGGTTGGTGAGCTCAGCCCCGACTAAGTATCGAAACGTTACGCATGAAAAAGCCCACATTAGTGGGCTTTTTGTTATTTAAGCATCAAGTCTGCGATTAGAGTTCGTCAGCTTTAAACTCGGCAATCGACTCACCACGGAATTGTTTCTTCAATTCCGCCTTCGATAACTCATTTAACTTTCCACCGGCCGCTATGGTGAAATGCTCAGTTTGATCTAAGCGGCGCGCCTGATAGAGCATCACCACTTGAAGAGTCGATTCACGCTGGGCTTCGGTCAATACTGTGCCATCTTCCCATTTGCCTAATTCAGCGGCGCTACGCAGCCTTTCATAGACTTCTTCAGGCATTTGGTCGATAACTTGATTAATGTCGGTCATACACTCTTTCGCTTATGTAATACGATTCTAACGCGGGTAATTAAATAGCCCACAAAACCAAAGACAAAACAGATGGCGCCAATGGTCGCGCGTAAACCTTCGGCAGGTTCGCCGCCCCAAAACCAAATCACCACTCCCGCAATAAACAGCGTCATGGCCACAAAGCTTTGGTTCATTAAGCTGCTGGATTTTTGGATATGACTGATCCGTGCGAGCGAGCTATTGTCACCATTGGTTTTTGCCTCACAATGCGGGCAAGCTGGTGCTTTGCTCGACATCCGTTTACGGCAGATTGGACATTCGATTAATGCCATAGTCACACCTATCTTAACTTATCAACCACGGCGAGCATGGCAATCAATGACGCTTCGCCTAAATAAATGCTGCGCTCTGGCGACCAACCCACAAACGGATCCTGCAGGTTGTTGTTGTCTTTAAAAGGCATTTCTAAGGTGTTCGACAAGCAATCGAAGGTTTGCGCCACCCAATTAGAGGCCACGGTCAAGTTGGCTTGACCTGGCTCGTCTTTAGCGTAACCAAACTCGGTTTGGAAATCGGCACTGGCCAAAGTTAATGCCTGACTAAAATCAGCTTGTAGCTGCGCCAATCGCTCATTGTAAGCGGGAACACCTTCACAACCCGCGAGGAATACATAGGGCAGGCCTTCATCGCCATGCACATCGTAAAATAAATCTACGCCCGTTTGCTGCATTTTATGCACTACGTGGTAAACCTCTGGGCTTCTTTCTAAGCTCGGGGTTTGCCATTCACGGTTAAGGTTAACCCCAATCGCATTGGTACGCAGATGGCCTCTTACGCTGCCATCCGGGTTCATGTTAGGCACAATGTAGAAGTTCGCTTTATCGAGCAGCGCTTTTGCCGTTGGACAATCATTATCCAGCAAACGATTCACTAACCCTTCGACTAACCATTCCGCCATGGTTTCACCGGGATGTTGTCTTGCGGTGATCCAGATATTGCGTTTATCAGGATTGCCATCGCCCACTTTCATCAGGGTGATATCGCGGCCATCTAAGGTCAGACCTAAATGCTCAAGATTAACATCGGGATGCAATTGTGCATTGCTGAGAAGATCTAAGTGACGCTCGTAGCTGTAGGGCGCAAAGTAAGCGATTTGAATTGCATCACAATCAAGTGCTAACTGAATGCTCAGTTTGCCATCGATATATTGGGTTGGCACACGGAACCAATGCTGACGGTCGTAACTGGCGACCGCATGGTAATCTTGCCAGCCCTTAGGATAGGAGGCAGTGCCCGCATTGATGATATTCAAGGTGTATTGATTACCCACCTCACCTTCGAATCGGAAGTTGAACCATTGATAAAACTCACCGCCCGCATCGGGACGGATTGCCAGTTGAATATCGTCTTTATTATCAAGATTAATGACTTGGATATTTCCGCCATCAAAATTGGCACTGATCCGCATAATGATTCCTACTTGGTTATTCATGTGAGGGTAATGATGCTGAATACGCATCTACTATAATGCCCGTTAGAATAAACCAAATCCGTATCAGGGGAAAATGAAAGCGACTAAAATTGCCTAAGAAGCCAGCAGTCGCGCTGTAATTCATCAGTGCCTAGTTTGTAAACTCTCACAACACATCAAGCGGAAAAACTGTACCCTTGACCACGGACCGTATTGATTAATGTCCGCGGTAAACGGGTATTCGCCAGCTTGCGCCTTGTATTACTGATATGCATATCCAAGTTACGATCGAAGCGTCCTAAGTCCTTCTGCAATACGGATTTTTGCAGTTCTTGCTTAGTGATCACTTGCCCCTTACGCTCGAACAGATATTTAAACAACCTAAACTCGGTTTGGGTGAGTTCCACGGCATTTTTGCCAATAGTGATCCTATAGGCAGCCTCATCGAATTTGACTGGCTGGATTGTCGCCTGCTCGATTGCCATTGGCTCTATGGCGCGCGGAATTAATCGCCGCTCTAAGGCATGCAAACGCACCAATAACTCTTTAATGCTAAAGGGTTTCGTTAAGAAATCATCCGCACCAAGCTCGTAACTTCGGATCCTGTCAGCCTCATTATCACGGGCAGAGAGCATCATGATAGGCGTCATACAGTCCCTCGCCTCTAATAGTGAGAAACCATCCATTTGCGGCATCACCAGATCGAGCATAATAATATCGGGCATAAAGCTGCGAATACGTTTGAGCCCTTCAACGCCGTTTACGGCACATTCAACTTCATGTCCCTGTGCTTTAAGCGCTTCAGTTAACCAAACTCTGAATAATGGATCATCATCGACTAACAGTATTTTACTCATCCCTAAACACCAAACGAGAATCAATATCATTTATGTTACCATAACTAAAAATTTGTCTCTAGCATTAGAAGATGATTAAAAATCAGTATTCGCTTAATTGTGATCAAGTTGGCAGCGATAGATAACGGCTTGTAACCTTTTGCACCAAAACAAAAAAGCGCCCGAAGGCGCTTTTTAAAGGTTGGTTCTGTTTTAGATTAGAACTTAACTGTTACACCACCGTAAATAGTACGGCCGATAGTGTCGTAAACCTCTGGAACAGTACCAGCATCACTGCCGTTAGTTACGTAAAGAGGTTTCTCATCAGTAAAGTTCTTCACACCTAAACTAACAGTTGTGCTGTCATTTAGATGGTAAGTACCAGAAATGTTGTGATACAGAATTGAATCTACACCTCTTACTGCAACGAATGGATTGTCATTGGCATCATAATCAGTGTAAACATCAGTCATCGATCTAATATAGCGGTTGAAGTACATTACGCTCCAATCATCTTGACCTGCAGAGATGCTGAAGTTGTTACGTACGCGAGCATAAGCTCCCATATTACCATCGATTGTGCCAGTATAGTTTTCACCATCCTGTTCGAACTTAATCAAGTAAGTAGTATCGTTACTCACTTTCCAATCTAAACCAAGTAGCTCAAAGTTATATGCTAAGTTGAAGTCAACACCGCTAGTGTCCTGTGAACCTACGTTAGTCAGTGCACTTGTTAAGTTGAATAAGTCACCATCAGCAGTGATATTGAATGTGCTACAAGCTTCTGCATCACCACCATGACACGCGTCTAAACCAACTTGCACGTCTGCACGAGCAATTGCATCAGTGACTTTGAAACGCCAGTAGTCAAGGGTGATTGACATGCCATCAATATAGCTTGGCGAATATACTAAGCCTGCAGTGTAAGATTCTGACTCTTCAGGTTTCAAATCTGGATCAGATGTACGGTTAACTAAAATCTGTCCAGTTTGATCACTCATAGGTAACCAAGGATTAGTTAAATAATCAAATGAACCTGAGTTACCGCCATATAGCTCAGCAACGCTAGGAGCACGGAAACCGGTAGCAGCTACGGTACGAACCATCAGCTCATCTGTTGCAGTGTAGGTTAAACCAATTTTCCAAGTAGTCGCTTTACCGAAAGTAGAGTAATCGTCTAAGCGCAGAGCAAATTCACCCGTTAGTTTTTCCGTAAATGGCACGCTCACTTCTTGGAAGATAGAAATAACGTTGTAATTGCCACTTGTAGGATCTTGTTGAGCGGCAGTACTGTCACCTGCAACAACAATTGCATCTGGATTGTAGAAACCACTTTCACGACGGTATTCAGCACCAATAGCGAAACCCACGGCTCCAGCACTCAGATCGAATAATTCACCGTTTAAGCCTGCAGATAATGTTTGCTGCTCATTACCACCCGTCTCTTGCTGGTCATAAGAAACATCCTTCATCTCATCAGTCAAAGGAGAACCTTCAAACCAAGCATATGGGTCGGCATAGATTGAATTAGCCATCAATGTTGCGTTAATAGAGTTAGCAACACCTGTCTTAGCTTCGTTCTTACCAAATGTGTAATCCACATTCCAATTCATACCCGTATGAACGTCTAAAGAACCTGCTAAACCAGCTGATAAACGCCAAGTATCAGTATCTTGGTTATAAATACGCGGGCCAACATCCTTCATACGTCTGTTGTATTGCACTTGTCCACGGGCATCAGCTTCAATACCAGCATCAATCATGCCTTGGTCAAGGGTCAGACATCCTGCTGTAGGATCGGTAACTCTTGGATCGCCACACACATTCAATTTGATTTGAGCTGGCTGTGCTGCAAGCTGTTGGTTAGAACGGCGATTGGTATAAATAGCATCCGCAGTCAGAACAACATCATTGCCTAGCTCTTGCGTCATATTTGCAAATAAGCTACGGCGCTCACTTGGTGTTTGGAAATAGACATCATTTGAGTAGTCATAAGTCGAAGTTCTTTTAACCCAATTACCGTTGGCATCGATAACTTTTTGATTTAAAGCACCCGTTGGGATGATAGAACTGGTATTGTCCAGTGGATCATACCAATCACGGTCACCTTGAACTACACCACGACGGTCAGAGTAAGCTGCACCAAAGGTATAGTTACCGCCTTCAGTATTGAAGCCGTACAATGCGCTGATGTCACCGTTTTCGCCGTCACCTTTGTCGGTGCCGCTGCCGTTAAAGTCTAATTGGAAACCATCGAAATCTTTCTTAGTGATGATGTTCACTACACCGGCAATCGCATCAGAACCGTATACCGCTGAAGCACCATCTTTAAGGATTTCAACGCGAGCGATCATAGCAACTGGGATAGAGTTTAAATCCACAGCACTGTCAGCACCTGAACCTGAGTTCACCATACGACGACCGTTCAGCAATACGAGAGTACGTTGCGAGCCCATACCACGTAAGTCAACTTGTGCAACACCGTCCGCACCGTTGTTGGTGGTTGAACCAACCGCAGCACCCGCCATAGAGGTTTGAACTTGCAACATTTGGTCTACAGAGGTAAAGCCTTCTGCTTTGATTGCAGCAGCATCAATAACGGTAACAGGAGAAGCTGTTTCCATATCTTGACGTTGAATACGTGAACCCGTGACTTCAATACGTTCTACTTTTGCAGTCTCTTCAGCTGCAAATGCGCTTGATGCGACAAAGGTACCAGCAGCAATTGAGCTGACGACAGCTAAATTAATAGCCGACGCAACTTTGGTTCTTTTGATCATGAATGAATGCTCCCTAGATCTTACTATTATTTTTATGCTTACAGCTTGTACAACTAATGCTGTACGACTGTTGCGCTTGATACTGAGGATTCACTTTCATTCAGTCAATGCTCATTTTTTTAACCTTGAACATCATTTTGTTCTGTATTTTTATCAATATTGTAAATCGATTGTTTGATTTAAATCTTGAATGCTATTTCAATCCTATTGTTAGCATTAAACACCATATATAACGATAATTTTTAGTGACAAAAACTGTTAATAAAATAACATTAAGAAAACATATGATTACCTCGAAAATGTGACACTTATCACACTTTTCTAAAGGAAGACTATCTGATGCACAGAATAATATGTCGATTAATTATGAAAAAATATGCATATTGGTAATCATTGCAACAGAAAGAATCGTGTAGATATCATGGGTTTCTCATTGCACATTGATACAAAATGAATAACTTGTGATTTTTATGCACCGCAAGTGTGCAATAAACACAAATGCAACAATTCATTGTCGATTAATATCAAACTTAAGCTCTAGGTGTTTTAGAGTGGGATAAGTGCTAAAAAAGTGAACATAAGAAGAACCATTACAATGTAAAAGCATTATGAGAATGCTTGTTTTGTAAACAACACAAATGCCATTTCGAGCGGTTTAAATTCAACATACAAATACATTTGTTTTATTGTTGTTAATTAACTAGATTAAATATTATTTACAAACCAAAGTAAGAACATTATTTAGCCGAATAAATTTAAATAAAAACAGTATTCAAGTGACGAACCTGCTCCACAGCCCATTTAATTAAGTCGTTATTCATTAAATAATATTCATTTAACGATACAGATGTGGATACTCCTAGCGGCAAGTAATCTGGTGACAAAAAGTAGCAATAACAAATCGATAAAAACAAAAAAGCGGCCGAGGCCGCTTTTTGTTAACAAGGTCATCCTTCTTGGATGTTACTCTGGTTTTATCATGCCAAAATGAAGATAGGCTCTGGTTGTGGCAATACGCCCGCGTGGAGTACGTTGGATAAATCCTTGTTGGATAAGGAAAGGCTCCAATACATCTTCAATGGTTTCACGCTCCTCACCAATAGCCGCGGCAAGGTTATCAAGCCCTACAGGGCCTCCCATAAACTTATCGATAATAGCAAGCAGCAGTTTTCGATCCATATAATCGAAACCTTCGCCATCGACATCGAGCAAATCAAGCGCCTGCTCTGCGACTTTTTGCGTTACAGCACCGTCGTGTTTCACTTCCGCATAGTCACGCACTCGGCGCAGTAAACGGTTGGCGATCCTCGGGGTTCCCCGTGAGCGCTTGGCAATTTCGGTGGCCCCTTCACTATCAATGGCCAATCCCATCACCTGCGCCGAACGGGTCACAATGGTGCTTAAATCTTTAACATTATAAAACTCGAGCCGCAGTGGAATGCCAAAACGCGCCCTTAACGGAGAGGTTAACGCCCCTGCCCGCGTGGTCGCACCCACTAAGGTAAAAGGCGGTAAGTCCAACTTAATTGAACGTGCAGCAGGCCCCTCACCAATCATAATATCCAGCTGATAGTCTTCCATCGCAGGATACAGAATTTCTTCGACGACAGGACTTAAGCGGTGAATTTCATCGATAAAAAGCACATCCCCCGCCTCAAGATTGGTGAGCAGCGCCGCCAAGTCCCCGGCTTTCTCGAGCACAGGCCCCGACGTCGATTTGATGTTCACCCCCATTTCATTAGCCACAATCATGGCTAAGGTGGTTTTACCTAACCCCGGCGGGCCGTAGATCAACATATGGTCTAAGGCTTCTTCGCGATTCTTTGCCGCTTGAATAAACACTTTTAATTGGGCACGCGTATCATCCTGCCCAGTATATTCATCGAGCAATTTAGGGCGCATGGCCCTGTCGATAACATCGTCTTGACCTTGCAGCTGCGGCTGGATCAGTCTATCTGCTTCAATCATTTACCTATTCCTGTTACCGCATCGACATACGGCACTTGCTATTTTGGTGCAGTTGCAACCTAACTGGCTGCAAAAATCGCGTACCGCAATATAACACTAGCCTCAATGAAAACCATGCCATTAGAGCATCGATTTTAACGCGGCTTTAATCAAGGTCTCACTGTCCATGCCTTCTTTATAGGTGGCAGAAACGGCTTTACTCGCCTGTGGTGGTTTATAGCCGAGGGAGATCAAGGCTGAAATCGCATCCTCTTCGGCACTGTTGACCGTCGGAGCCGGTGAATAGTTAGATTGCAGCACGAACTCACGCTCAGAGCCTACGGATGCCTCCATTAAGCTCTTCAATTTATCGCGCATCTCAACCAATAAACGTTCGGCAGTCTTTTTACCAACACCGGGTAATTTCACCAGCGTCACTATATCATCGCGCTCGACACAGCCCACAAACTCGCTGGCGGTCATGCCAGAAAGAATGGTTAACGCCAGTTTAGGACCCACGCCGTTGGCCTTGATAAGCAAACGAAACAGTGAGCGCTCTTGTTTAGTGATAAAGCCGTAAAGCAGCTGGGCATCTTCACGCACCACAAAATGGGTATACACTGTGGTCGGTTGATTGACCTCGGGGAGTTCATAGAAGCTGGTGAGGGGCATCTGTAACTCGTACCCTACACCATTGACATCAATCAACACCTCTGGCGCTTGCTTTTCAATTAACACGCCACGTAAACGACCTATCATCTGTACCGTCCATATGTTCTTGTTGTCGCTCGGCCGCTTAAGGCGACCAAACTTTGATTGGTGTGATAATGACATACCGCAACGCCGAGCGCATCAGCAGCGTCGGCCTGTGGCGCCGCAGGCAACTTAAGCAATTGCTGGATCATATGTTGAACCTGTTCTTTCTTGGCTCGCCCCGTTCCGACCACCGCATTCTTAATTTGGGTGGCACTGTATTCGGCAACGGGTAAGTTGGCCACTGTCGCAGCCACGATGGCCGCACCACGGGCTTGACCCAATTTCAAGGCCGAGTCGGCATTCTTGGCGAGAAACACTCGCTCAATCGCAAATTCATCGGGTTGGTATTGGCGAATAATTTCACTGATCCCATCAAAGATTTGCTTGAGTCTTAATGGTAAATCCTCGCCCGAGGTGCGAATGCAGCCACTGCCCAAATAAAGTTGCTGACGCCCTTGGCATTGGATAACGCCGTAACCTGTGATCCGAGAACCTGGGTCAACCCCTAAAATAATCGCCATGCTATCCCTAATGTCTGTACTCGAATTAATTCAACCTAGATAACGGCAATTGTAAACCGAGCAACAGCGCAAAAAACATCAATAAATCAAAGGTAAATCTAAGGTGACCCAATAAGCAATATGTGGTGTCTAAACGCTGGTTCAAAGCTCAGTGTTAAGCGCTTGCTCTATGTAAGAACCGCTCTATGTAAGAACTGATCTATGCAAGAACCAAGCTCTGGCGAGCTCAGCTCCGGCCACCTACTAAGATAAAAATCAAATGACAGCTTAGGCTTACCCTAAACTTTCCATAATCTCATCGGAGATTTCGGCATTATGATACACCTCTTGCACATCATCGTGCTCTTCGAGGGTATCGATAAGACGCATAAACTTCTCCGCCGTCTCGGCATCTAACTCCGCTTTGGTCGAGGCTATCATCGCGATTTCGGCGTTATCACTGACAAATCCCGCCGCATCGAGGGCATCTTTCACCCCATAAAACTCGGTCGGTTCGGTAAATACGTCAATTGCACCATCATCGTAACTCACCACATCTTCGGCGCCTGCTTCTAGCGCCGCGTCCATCAGGGCGTCTTCATCTGTGCCCGGCGCATAGGACAACACGCCGCGCTTAGTGAACAAATAAGCAACCGAACCATCGGTCCCTAAATTCCCACCCGATTTACTAAAGGCATTACGCACGCCGCTCACGGTACGGTTACGGTTATCTGTCATGGTCTCGACCATCACAGCGGTGCCGCCAGGGCCATAGCCTTCGTAAATAATGGTTTCGAGTTGCTGACCTTCAAGCTCACCGGCGCCACGTTTAATTGCGCGCTCAATGGTGTCGCGGGTCATGTTGCCGCCAAGCGCTTTATCGATTGCAATACGCAGACGCGGATTTGAATCGGGATCCGAACCACCTTCACGGGCAGAAACCGTTAACTCGCGGATAAATTTGGTAAAGAGTTTACCGCGTTTGGCATCTTGCGCTGCTTTGCGGTGTTTAATGTTGGCCCACTTACTATGACCTGCCATGGGAGTTCTCCTCTACACATAGCCATTGCACATCTTATCAATAGCCTAAGGTAACCTTGACGGCGCCTCTTGCAAGGTTCCTATAACCAATGTTCCTTTACACAAAGATTGACGGCAAATTCAGTGACGTCGATAACGCAGATATTGATAAGAAATGAAATGACGGGGTAAAAATAGACCGAGGCTTGCGCCTCGGTACTCGATAAATACTAAAGATTAGTCTTCAGTCTTCGCGGCTTTCACCACGGAAATACCTAGTTCAGCTAATTGTTGTGGGTTAGCAAAACCTGGGGCATTGGTTAACGGACACGCAGCTGTGGTGGTTTTCGGGAAAGCCATCACATCACGGATTGAGCTTGCGCCCGTCATCAGCATGATAATACGGTCTAAACCGAATGCCAGACCCGCATGTGGCGGCGTACCGTAGCGCAGCGCTTCGAGTAAGAAGCCGAATTTCTCTTTCGCTTCTTCATCGGTGATGCCAAGAATACGGAATACCGCAGATTGCATCTCTTGGTTGTGGATACGAACTGAACCACCACCTAATTCACAGCCGTTTAATACCATGTCGTAAGCATCTGACACACGGTTAGCCGGATTGGCTTCCAGCTCTTGTGGTGTCACGCCGCGTGGCGCAGTAAACGGATGGTGAACCGCGTGGAAGCTGCCGTTGATCTTCTCAAACATTGGGAAGTCAACCACCCACAGTGGACGCCATTGACCTTCGAGCAGATTAAAGTCTTCACCGGCTTTAAGACGCAGTGCGCCCATAGATTCAGCAACCACAGTCGCGTTATCGGCACCAAACAGGATGATATCGCCAGTTTGTGCGCCAGTGCGGCTGATGATTTCGTTTACAATGCCTTCGTTCAAGAACTTAAGCACAGGTGATTGAATGCCTTCTAAGCCTTGAGTCAGGTCGTTTAGCTTCATCCACGCTAAACCTTTAGCACCGTAAATACCGACAAACTTAGTGTAATCATCGATTTGCTTACGGGATAAGCTCGCGCCACCAGGAATACGCAGGGCCGCAACACGGCCTTCTTCATCATTAGCTGGGCCTGAGAATACCGCAAACTCCACTTCTTTGAGCAAGTCAGCGACGTCAACCAGTTCTAATGGGTTACGTAAATCTGGCTTATCTGAACCGAAACGACGCATGGCTTCGTTATAGGTCATACGTGGGAATTCGCCTAAATCGACGTTCAGCATCTCAAGGAACAGACCACGCATCATCTCTTCGGTCTTAGCCATCACCTGCTCAGACGTCATAAATGAGGTTTCGATATCGATTTGAGTAAATTCTGGCTGACGATCAGCACGTAAGTCTTCGTCACGGAAGCATTTTACGATTTGATAGTAACGATCAAAGCCTGACATCATCAGTAACTGTTTAAACAGCTGTGGTGATTGTGGTAGCGCGAAGAATTGACCTTTGTAAGTGCGGCTTGGCACTAAATAGTCACGTGCACCTTCTGGCGTTGCCTTAGTCAGGATAGGCGTTTCGATATCTAAGAAACCGTTTGAGTCGAGGAAACGACGCACAGCACTGGTCACTTTCGCGCGGAACATTAAGCGCTGCGCCATTTCTGGGCGACGTAAATCTAAATAACGGTACTTTAGACGCTGCTCTTCACTGTTGTTTTGATAGTTATCTAAGCTCAGCGGCAGCGGCTCAGAACTGTTGATGATCGTCAGTTCTTTACCTAATACTTCAATTTCGCCGGTCTTCATTTGCGCGTTGACTTGGCTATCAGGACGGGCACGAACCACGCCTTTTACCTGCACACAAAACTCGGCGCGCAGCGTACTGGCCACATTGAACACCTCAGGTAAATCTGGATCGTAAACCACTTGGACCAGACCTTCTCTGTCTCTTAAATCTAAAAAGACCACGCCACCCAAATCACGGCTACGATTAACCCAACCTACCAAGGTAACTTCTTGTCCAACGTGAGACTTATTGACGTCTCCACAATAATGACTGCGCATCTAACTCTATCCTTTATCCGGAAACCGGTGCTTTGGAAATAATCAAAACGAGATAAAAGCGGCATTATAGTCAAATAATGCCGATTACCAAAGTACTTCACTTTTAGGCGGTGAAGTATCAAACAGTTTTACGCCCTTGACTAGAGGCGAACGCACTATCTGCGTATAAGCGTTCAAAAAACCATCAAGCTAGGCGGTAGCAACGGCCACCCGCCGTTTTGGCTTGATACATCAGTTGGTCGGCTTTCTTCATTAACTCGATGGCCGTATCGCCATCGCGGGGATAAATGACCACGCCAATACTGATAGCCACCTCAACGGTCACCCCTTCTATGCTAAAAGGTGACGATAACGAGTGCAGAATATTATCAGCAACTTGGGTCGCGGCATCGAGATCTTGCACACGATTTAGCAGGATCACAAACTCATCGCCGCCGAATCTTGCCACTGTATCAGAATTGCGAATGGCTTTGGTCAATAATCCCGCCACTTTTAATAGCAGTGCATCCCCCACAGGATGACCATATTGATCGTTAATTTGTTTAAAGCCATCCAAATCGATAAACAACAAGGCGAAATGGCTATGATCTCGCCGATGGGCAAGTAAGGCCTGAGACAATCTATCATCCAACAGTGCCCTATTAGGCAATTGGGTTAAGGCATCGTGACTAGCAACATGCTGCAAACGCTTTTCAGCGGCAATTCGGCGGGTGATCTCAAGATTCAAACGACGATTAACGACTAAAATCGCCACCATCACGCCAGATAACACTAACGCCCCGAGCAATAAATAACGGATCCATTGCAGATATTGACTGTTATCCGTCGTCAAAGAAAAACTCACCCAATGGGAATAGATTTGTTGCTGCGTATGTTGATCGATTTGCGCCAACACGCGATTGATTAAGGGAACCAGCGGCGCATACTGCGGGTTAAGTCCAAAGTGGCTGTGCTGATCGGCTAAGTCACTGAGGAGTGACATTTTCAGCAACGGATATTGGCCTGTTTTTAACTCAGAGGCCAGCGTCACGACTTTATCGATAAACACATCCGCATGGCCATCGTTGACCGCCGAGAGTCCCGACTGGGTATCAGGCACCAGCACCAGTTTGAGCGAGGGCTGCAATGCCATCAGTTGCGCCACCAGATGATAGCCCTCCACCACTGCCACCCTTTGTCCCGCCAATTGCGCCAGATTAAATACCGAGACTTGCTCAAGCTGTGATACTAAACCCCATGGTGATGGCCAGTAGGGATCGCTAAAAGTTAAAAATTGCTGGCGCTCGGCGGTTTGAGCAATACTGCCCGCCAGTGCAATCTCGCCTGAACGCAAGGCGCCAATCAGCGAGTGCCAATCGTCAAAGGCGACGGGCTGAATATTAATCCGCAGTTGCTCGGCTAACAGCTGGCTGACATCGCTATTAATCCCCGCAAACTGGCCTTGCTCATCGCTAAACTCCATTGGCGGCCACTGTTTCAAGTAACCGAGTTTAAGCTCACCGAGTTGCGAGAGGTAATCTTGCTCACTGCTTGAGAGCTGAATGCCGTGTAATCCCTTTTGGTTAAAAATGCGATCCTTAGGGTTAAGCATCCATTTCTGCTCTACCTCGGCAAATTCCTGCATGCTAATACTGCGAAAACCATTAGCAATGCGCTGGGTTAAGCCGGGATCGTCACTGCGGGTCAGTACATACACATCGGTCGGAAACTCAAGCTCAGGATATTGATGAAATTCGGACCAAGCCTTATTTTGCAATAAATAGTGGGAAGTCCATGCACCCGCGGCAACAAAGCCTGCGATCTCGCCCGAGCGCGCACCCGCGACCATGCTGTCCATATTTTCGTAATAACGCAGCGTGACATCGGGCAGCGCTTTACGCAGCGCAACGAGATAAGGCGCTGTCGGCACAACACCGATACGTTTGCCTTTTAAACTCTGTAAATCGGTCAGTTGTTGCTGATATAAAAACAACCGACTCTTCACCGTATAGAGTTGCCATGCGCGGGTTAAGCCAGTTTTCAATTCGTCACTTTCAGGGTAACCAATATGCGCATCGGCTAAACCTTGGCGCACATCATTGACACTGGCATTCATGTCGCCCGAGATAAAATCCACATTAATGCCGGTCTTCGCCGACCATAGTTGCCAGAGATCCACATAAAATCCATGGGGCAAGCCATCGACGCCTAAATCGACAAAGGGCTCAACGCCTAGCTGCATCGCCACCACAAGACCCGCTTTTTGCCCGTGATAGCCTAACCAGCGACGCTCGGTTTGTTGCACAAAACGTGCATCGAGTGAATGAAACCCCTGATTAATCTTCTCGACTAAAGCTTGATTGCCTTTCATCACCGCGGGGACAAACTGCATGGCCTTGATTGGAATACGCGCACTGATGGGAAAACTGCCCGCAATTGCTTGGCTTGATGCAGGATCGCGCAGATAGCCATCGAGTCCTGCAAAGACGACCGTTTCGCCCGCTGCAACACCCGCCAGTAATTTTTCACGGCTCTCATAATATTTGAAGACTAAATTCGGCTCGATACGGCGAAGCTCAGCCTCATGGGATGAGCCACTCACAATTCCGATTTGGTAAGGAATAAGTTCCTTAATGGACTTTTTACCCTGCAAGGATTTATGCAGGTAAAGATAGGTACTGACATCGGCAATAGGCTCCGCAAAATCAAACAACTGTTCACGCTCGGGCGTCTGTCCCATGCCGATATGCACTTGGGCTTTACCCTGCTGCAACTGCTGCAATGACTCATTCCAGTGACGCGCCACAAATACTAATGGTGTATTGGTACGCTTGCCCCATTCCTTCCACAGATCCACTAATAAACCCGTGGCTTCACCGTCGTTGTCGACAAACTGATAGGGAAAGCTGTCTTCCCCCATCACCACAATCAGTGACTCAGTCTGTCCTTGACTGGCGTTAACTGCGTTACTGGTGAGTATGCAACACAGGATCACGATAAGCTGGAGCACTAACTTCAACTGGGGTCCCTAGTACTTGATGTACAATGTAAATACTTTGTTATTGATGCATATTAGACAGAAATTTCGGGCAAATTACTAGCTGAGACTTGCTGCTAGTCAACGGGATTCGTTAAAATGCATGGCTGAATTTTCGAGATATTCCCAGATGAACGCTTCCCAAGATACTATCTACGCTCAAGCGAGCGAACACATTAGCGATTTCCAGTTTGATAACCGTGTCGCGGGTGTCTTCAGTGACATGATCCGCCGCTCGGTGCCTGGCTATGCGCAAATTATCAATACTATTGGCGATTTTGCGGATCGTTTCGTCAAGCCTAATACCCAAGTCTATGATTTAGGTTGCTCTTTAGGTGCTGCCACCTTAAGCATTCGCCGTCAAATCCAGGGCCGCGATTGCCGCATTATCGCCGTGGACAATAGCGAATCCATGGTGACGCGCTGCCAAGAAAACCTCAATGCCTATGTGAGTGATACTGAGGTTGAGCTGATCTGCGGCGATATTCGTGATATTCACATCGAAAACGCTTCTTTAGTCGTGCTTAACTTTACCCTGCAATTTTTACCGCCAGAGGACAGAGAAGCGCTGATCGCGAAGATTTATCACGGTTTGAATCCCGGCGGTCTGTTAGTGCTGTCGGAAAAAATTCGCTTCGATGATGCGCCTATTCAAAGTGTGCTCGAAGAGCTGCACTTAGACTTTAAACGCGCCAATGGCTACAGCGAGCTCGAAATCAGTCAAAAGCGCAGCGCGCTCGAAAACGTGATGAAGCCCGATACCTTAACTCTCCACCAGCAACGTTTGACTCGCCAAGGGTTTAGCCACTTTAGCTTGTGGTTCCAATGTTTTAATTTCTCTTCCATGGTGGCCATCAAGTGATCAGTTTCAGTTCCTTTTACCAACAAATTGCCGATTCCAATTTGCAGCATTGGCTCGAGACTTTGCCAGCCATTCTCGGCAAATGGCAAAGAGAACATAAACACGGCAACTTACCCAAGTGGGAAAAAGTGCTCAATAAGCTGCACTATCCCGCCCCAGATCGCGTTGATTTTGTCAGCAGTGTCACTGTCGGCACAGGCGAGCAACTCACGCCCGGCGAAAAGGAAAAGCTTGAGAACCTACTGCGCCTGTTTATGCCTTGGCGCAAAGGCCCATTTCATATCCACGGCATTCATATCGATACCGAATGGCGCAGCGATTGGAAGTGGGATCGCGTGAGCCCGCATATTTCTCCTTTGCAAAACCGCACAGTGCTCGATGTCGGCTGTGGCAGCGGCTATCACATGTGGCGCATGCTTGGCGCGGGCGCTAAACGCGTGGTGGGCATCGACCCTTCACCGTTGTTTTTATGCCAATTCGAAGCCGTTAAGCGCCTAAGTGGTGAAAATCACCCGGTGCACTTACTGCCACTTGGCATTGAAGAGCTGCCACCACTGGATGCATTCGATACGGTTTTCTCCATGGGCGTCTTGTATCACAGACGTTCGCCTATTGATCACTTGTTGCAATTACGTGATCAGTTACGTATGGGTGGAGAATTAGTGTTAGAGACTTTAGTAATAGATGGTGATGAAAACGCCGTACTCGTCCCTCAAGATAGATATGGGAAAATGAATAATGTATGGTTTATTCCATCCGTCGCGGCCCTGATGCTCTGGCTAAAGAAGTGTGATTTCACAGACATACGTTGTGTCGACACCGATGTCACCGCCCTAGCCGAACAGCGCCGAACCGATTGGATGCCGAATGAGTCACTGGTTGAATATCTTGACCCTAACGATATCACTAAGACTATCGAGGGTTACCCCGCGCCGAAACGCGCAACGATTATTGCGGTGAAAAATCAACCCAATCAAGATTTGACCTAACGAGTTAACTCCAGTGGCCTAATACGCTTATGCCTAGGTAAACCCTAGGCATAAAACCCGTTTTAACGCCAATAGGAAGTACTATGCTAAAGCAGTTGATCGCTATCGCCGTTGCCAGCAGCTTAATCGGATGCGCAGCGACAGAACCGACCGCCCACGCCCCCAAACCACTCGATACTGATACCTTTAATACCCGTCTTAATCAGCAGCAAGATCAATTAGTCGCTGCGATTAATCAGCAATGCCAGCCTGCGGATTTAACCTCGCTTGCGACACTCAACAGCCAAGTCGAGCAGCTCAGTCTGCAAATCAATCATTTAAATCAAGCGGCGAAAAACCTCACTGCGCAAAAACAAGCCGCGGTGGTGACGCCTGCGCCGAGCCAATGCCCCAAGTCCGCCCTTGGGGATAAGTTTTTACTCGGTGAAATCGAAAATGTGTTTATCGATGAACTCAATGCCAGTTTTGCCACCCGCATTGATACTGGGGCAGAGTCTTCCTCCATCGATGCCCGTAATATTACCCTGTTTGAGCGCGATGGCGCCCAATGGGTGCGCTTTGATGTGTATACCCAAGGGGAAAAACAGCCCGCGACAAATTTCGAATCTAAGGTCGTACGTTTTGTACGGATCAAGCAGGACGCGAATGAAAAGGACGATCGTCGCCCCGTGATCCACGCGCACCTTAAGATTGGTCAATATTCAGCAGAGACTGATCTTAACCTCACCGACCGTAGTCACCTCGACTATCCCTTATTGCTCGGCCGTAAATTTATCAAAGATATCGCCGTAGTCGATGTCGGCCAGCGCTATGTGCACGGTAAAGCTAAACAGCCCAAAGCCACACCCAAACAACCCGATCCTGAACAACCTAAAGCAGAGTCAGCTATCGTCTCCAGCGGCAAAAAATAATAACCACTTGAGCTTATTGGTCTGTCAGCTTGTGGCATCGCCGCTCAATCTGACGCAGCCTGACGTAGCTAATACCCGCCACGCGTGGATCTTACGCGTGACGACGAGTTCGAACCGCCAATGCCTGGGTAATCCCACGTTTTTCGGCCATTGGCGCAACATGGGAAACACGTATGCATTCACGTAAACCTTTTTACATTTTGGTGGCATTACTATTTATTGTCGGTTTAAGCGCCAGCATCTACCGCGGCGTTAAGCATCAGGTGCCTTTTCTCCCCGGCGAGCAAGTTCAAAGCTGGGCGGTAGACGCCAAAATCAGCTTCGATGGCACAGGGGATGCGGCCGAAGTGTCCTTCTCTTTACCACAGGATCCCGCCTATGAAGTCTTGGTCGAGAACGCCAGCTCCCCAGGCTTTGGGCTGTCACTGAGTGATGATAAGGACGCGCGCCGCGCCAATTGGTCGATTCGCGAGGCCTATGGCAGCCAAGATCTTTATTATAAAGTGACCCTAGTGCCGACGGGCGTGACCCAAATCCACAGCGACGATATCCCAAGTCAACCAGAGCCTTACCTCTGGCCCGCGACCGAGAAAACCGCTGCAGAGCAAGTAATTAACGAAACCTGGGCGCGCAGCGCATCGAACTTGTCCTTCGCCCAGCAATTAATGAATGCAATCACGGCCACTAAGCGCAGCCAGAATATGGAGCTGCTACTGTCGAGCCAAACCGCGACGCAAGTGTTTTTGCATATGCTGCAAACCAAGGGTATTCCCGCCCGTGAAGTCAGCGGACTCTACCTTGAAGATCAGCGCCGCCGCCAATCCCTCTCGCCCTTTGTGGAAGTGTTCCATAACGGCGAGTGGGTCTTGTTCGATTTAGTTAAAGGCAAGCAAGGCCGCCCTGAGAACTTACTGCTGTGGGAACGTTCGGGCCATTCCGTGCTCGATGTGATGGGCGGCGTGAACTCGCAGGTGCATTTCTCGATGTTGCAAGACACCCGCTCGGCATTAGCGACATCCATCGATATGATGATGAATAACAATGCCTTGGATTTTTCGCTCTACCAATTACCGCTAGAGGAACAGAGTCTATTTAAGGGCATTTTATTGATCCCTATCGGGGTACTGATGGTGGTGTTTTTACGGGTGATCATTGGGGTGAAAACCTCGGGTACCTTTATGCCAGTCCTTATCGCCCTCGCCTTTATTCAAACCAGTTTAGTCACGGGCTTAGTCGGCTTCTTACTGATCGTAGCCTGCGGCTTGATGATCCGTTCTTATTTATCCCAATTAAATCTGTTGCTGATCTCGCGAATATCGGCGGTGATCATCGTTGTGATCGGCATTATCGGTGTCTTTACCTTGCTCTCCTATAAGTTCGGTTTAAGCGAAGGACTGACGATTACCTTCTTCCCGATGATTATTTTGGCGTGGACCATCGAACGTATGTCTATCCTGTGGGAAGAAGAAGGCCCGAAACAAGTGATAGTGCAAGGCGGTGGCAGCCTGATGGTCGCCACCCTCGCTTACTTAGCCATGAGCGCCAGTTGGGTACAACACTGGGTATTTAACTTCCTTGGGATCCACTTAGTGATCTTGGCTTTAGTGCTATTAATGGGCCAATACACAGGTTATCGCCTACTGGAACTCAAACGCTTTAAACCACTCGCGGGGGATGCCTAATGAGTATTGCTTGGCCATGGGAGCTGCGCGCGCGCGGCGTGCTCAATATGAATAAGCGCAATATCGATTACATTGGTCGCTATAATCCGCGTAAATTTTATAAACGAGTGGACGATAAGCTGCTGACTAAACAGTTGGCATTGGCCAATGATATTGCCGTGCCCGATTTAATCGCCGTTGTGCGTGAGCAGCACGAAATCGTGCATATTCCCAAGCGCGTTAAAGGCCGCACAGGGTTTGTGATCAAACCTGCCAAGGGCTCTGGTGGTAAAGGCATTTTAGTGATCACCCATATCGAACAGGGGCGTTACTATAAACCCAGCGGACACGAAGTCAGCCCATCGGAATTGGATAGACACGTGTCCAATATCCTCAGCGGTTTATTCTCCCTTGGCGGCAAACCCGATGTGGCGATTGTCGAGGGACTGATTGAATTCGATCCTGTGTTTGACGGTTACAGCCATGAAGGCGTGCCCGATATCCGCTTGATTGTCTTTAAAGGTTTTCCGGTGATGGGAATGCTCAGGCTCTCCACCGCCGCCTCCGATGGTAAGGCCAATTTGCACCAAGGCGCCGTGGGTGTGGGCGTTGACATTGCCACGGGAAAAGGGTTACATGCTGTGCAATTTGATGCTCCAATTGAGTTTCATCCAGATACAGGCAAAAAGCTCACCGATATTGTCGTCCCCCACTGGGACAGCTTGCTGCATACCGCATCGAGCGCATATGAAATGTGTGAGATGGGTTATTTAGGCACAGATATGGTGCTTGATCAAACTAAAGGCCCGCTGTTATTGGAACTCAATGCACGCCCGGGACTGGCGATCCAGATTGCAAATGGAAAAGGCATTTTGCCTAGACTTAAGCATGTCGAAGCCATGTCATCCCATTCAATGACAGTTGCAGAACGTGTAGCCTATGCAAAAATCCATTTTAACGGCTAGCCTGTTTGGCTGGTGTTTATCCTCCCTCGGTGCAGCCTATGCTGCGCCAAGTCCTGTGCCGCTGCTGGTAGAGCAGTGTTTGCGCCAACCCAATATCGATTTGGCAGGCGCCTTCGCCAGTTACGCCAGCACCCACCAGCTCCCAAGCTTAACATTGGCGGATAAAGCCCTAGTGTTAGAGCAGCAAACCATTGGGCTGAATAATGTCAACGACAGACTCACCTACTACCGAGGTTTGCCGCTGTCGGGGGATGAGCGCCAAGGTTTACTGCAGTGTCAGTTGCGCTTGGCCGATACTCTGAGCGACTTACTAAATCAGGCGGAATTTAGCCAATTGGCGTTTGAGCTGACACAAGCAGCATCGATAAATCATGCTGCAGCAAGTCAAGAACAGGCCTTGCTCGGCGAGCAATTAACGGCTTTATTACGCCAACATTTATCCATTATGGATAAAGCCAAGCTGCACACAGCGCAGGCCAGCATTCGCCAAGGTTTAGGCAATCAGCAGTTTCAACTGGATATTCAAGCGGCTAACTGCCAGCTCACGGATGAAGGAGCAGAGGTTAATACAGCCAATAACGAAGATGAAACGGCAAATTCAGGCACTTTTTCAGGGACTATCGCCAATTACCTGTTAAAGCAATCTAATGCCGAATGTCGGCAAACCCTGTGGCAAGCCTATCAAGGTCGAGCCAGGGAACATAATCAAGTCGCCTTACACCGTATTGCCGAGCTACGCCAACGCATTGCCAATGACGCAGGTTTTAGCGATTACGCCAGTTACAGCCTTAGCGATCAGCAACTCAATACCCCGGAATTAGTTAAAGCCTTTCTCGATAGCCAAACCGAAGCGATTCAAGTTGCCCCTTGGGATCTTGGCCGTACCTTATCGCAATTACCCAGCGCGCAAACCACCGCCCTCAATACCCGTGAGCTGCTCGACAAGGCCTTAACAAGCTTCAGCGAGTTTGGTTTACGTTTTGAGGTCATTGGCGAGCATCTAGACTCGAAAGCTACTCAAACAACACTTTCTCAAACTACACTCGCACAAACGCAGCAACAAATCCTCCGCGTTTACCATATGGATAGATTATTAGGAGAAGTGTATCTGGCTATCGGCGCTCAAGATAAAGTGAATAAACCTAGGAATGCCAGTCAACACACCCTCAGGCAAAATGTGATTGGACAGCAATTTGGTCAACAGACGCTTGAGCTCCCCGCGACACTCAATAATTTCAAAGATATCGAACGCTTTACCCAAGCCCTCGCCGATGCAATGACTTCACTGGCGCGCGGCAGTCATTTTTACCTTAACAACACCTTAGGCCCGACGCTCGATACCAATCAATTACCGAGTCTTTGGCTCGCTAAGGTATTACGCCAAACGCTATTCCCCCAATTTGATACCCTATATATTCAGCCGAGGGAAACGCTCGCAAGCGCCTATGCAACGCAGCTTAAAGTCTTTCGCGCTAAGATAGCACTTAACTTTTACCAGTCTTTAAACCAGCAAAGCTATCCGGATCTTCCTGCTGAATTTAGCAAAAGCTTTGGGGCGAACTGGACACAAGCGATTGATTACCCATACAGTTTCAATGCAATCGCCAACGAAGGCCCACGTTATTATCAATCCCTGTGGCAAGCCAAACTCGCGACGCTTGTCTATCAATCCACCCAAGACTGCCAAGATAAGCTTGGGCTTTTTAATCTCCTCGTGGTCAATGAGACCGCACTCACCTTGAGCGAGCAACTGCGCGCCATACTTGGCGAACCCGTGGATGCCGCTGCGCTTATCCAAAGGATTATCCATGTCTCAGGATCTGAAAATCACCCATACACCACAACCGAAACACAAACTCACACTACCCATTGCGCTTTTTAGCGGTTTAGCCTTCTTTACCGCACAGAGTGCTTTCGCCAACACGCATAGCTCATCCCTAAGTCACGCAGGGCTTGAGTACTCACAAAACGTACTCAAGCCAAACGCCGCAGATAAAACCGAATTAAGCCAAAGCGACGTTGCGCAGCTTATTCAACAGAACCTTGAAACCCATCTCTATACACTCCCGCCTCGGGTGCAAGGACATTATGGGATCCGTCTCTATCGCCTGACGGGCGATGAGCAATATGCCAACGCGGCGTTAGTCGATCTTTATACGGTAACCGAAGCTCAAGCGTTTTATGCCTGCCAAATGGATAACCCTGAGTTTGTACGCCAAGCCTCACAGAACGCCATCGCCGAACTGGGTAATGGTCCCAGAGCCAAGGCCCGTAAAAAAGCCCTCGCGCCCTTTCCTGAGTTTTTATTTTACTCCGATGTGCTATTGCGATTTGCCAGTCGAATCGATGAGTTAGGCTTTACAGGTCCTTGCCATAGCCAAATGATCCAAGCCCTCAAAAAGGCCGACTTACGCCAAGGTTTGACCGATCCCGCGATGATTAAAGCCTGGGCGGCGCAGCTGATTAACTATGTGTATTGGGCCAAACAATTGGGTGTGGGAGATTATCTAGAGGATTATAAAACGGCGTTTACTCGGGTTTATCCTGATTCGCAGGATGCCACACTCAGCAAAGCACTGTTTCGTAATAAGCTCTACGGCATGACGCATTTTATCTTTGCCGCCAGTGAATATTATCAGCATCGGGTGGATGCCACTGAGTTTGCATGGATTTTGGATTACTTTGACGCCAACATTGAGCGAATTTTACAGGATGCGACCGACGATATTATTGCCGAAGTCGGCATTAGTTTTCTGTTAGCGGGCAAGACAGACCATACTGTCGTGGCTCAAACTCGGGCGTATATTGCCAACTCGTTCGACCCTGATAGCCAAATTATCCCCTCACCCAAGGGCAATCCTGACTTAGCCCTTGGCGAGCATCGTAATGTGCTAGCGATAATGTTACTTAATTGGCCAGAAACCCTCTATCCCGGCCCCTATCTGAACGAACTTAACGCGACAAAAAAGTATTTACCTATGGGCGTGACGCCTAAGGTTATCGATTAACCCATTACTCATAGTTTGTACTGATAAGAGGTTGTCACGCCGCAGCATTGCAACGCGATAACCTCTTTTTCAATTAACACGATAATAGTATTGAAAAAACGATCATAGCTCGCCACTATAAGCCTCAATCTATCGCTTTTTTAGAAACCTGTCGTTTTCGACATGAGGACAACCATGACTCGCGCGAAATCCACCCTTGAGCAATGGCGTATTTTACAGGCTGTCGTCGACTATGGCGGCTACGCGCAGGCGGCAGAAAAGCTCAATAAGAGCCAATCCTCACTCAATCATGCGGTGGCTAAGTTGCAACACCAGCTTGGTATAGAACTACTCGAAGTTCGAGGCCGCAAAGCTTACCTGACACCACAGGGCGAAGTATTATTGCGCCGTTCGCGCCATGTGACTCAAGCGGTCAATGAGTTAGAACAACTCGCGAGCAACCTTGAGCAAGGTTGGGAGCCCACACTCACCATTGCCCGCGAAATCGTCTATCCGATGGAAAGTCTAGTGTGCGCGCTAAGTGACTTTTTGCCCCATAGCCGCGGCACTCGGATCATTATGTTGGACTCAGTCATCACAGGTACTCAAGAATTAATCCTTCAAAATAAAGTCGATATTGCAATTTGCGCCGGAATTCCACCGAAGGGCTATTTATCCGAGCCCCTGTGTGAACAGGAGCTGCATCTGGTTTGCCACCCGAGCCACCCCTTGGCAGAAATGGGCACCTTAGACGATGACAAGCTACTGGCGCAGCACCTGCAACTGGTGATCAAAGACACGGGCCTGCAACCCAATGTTGATATCGGTTGGTTGAAGGCCGAGCAGCGCTGGACAGTATCTAACTTCCATGAGGCGAAAGTCATTTTAAATCAAGGTATTGGTTTCTGCTGGATCCCGTCCTTCCTTATCCAAGAAGAATTAGCCGCAGGCAAACTAGTGCGCTTACACCTTCAAGGTAGCCAGAAACGGCGGATTATGCTAAGCCTAGTGATCCCGAATCGTGACCAACAGGGCCCCGCTTCAAAACTGCTGGCCTCTTATCTCCTCAAACATCATGGTGTGAGTACAAGCGATTAACCACGCTCACCTTCTTCCACCGTGTGCGGCAAAACGAGCACCAGGCTAGCAGGGAATCATTGTGGGTTTATCCTTTTAATGGCGACTGAACTTGTCATGCAGAGCATGGCTTAAGCGATTGTCCTTAATAGGCAAACGCTAGTTAGTTAAAATTTGCGGGCATTTCGAGAACGAGAGGCTAGACATTCACATCTAAGAAGCGTGGACGGTGCAGTGCTAAGGTTTGAGGATTGAACAGGCCGCGTGTATTTTGACCGCTTGAGGACTCGAGCGCCAATCCATTGGACATAATACTATCTGGCTCATAGCTAGACGAGTCACCTATCGGCTCAAGTGAAACATCATTCGAACCTGATTGATTAACTTCAGTGTTTCCCTTACTTGCCAGCGTTGTTACAGCGACCGAGCCATAGAAACGCACCGCATTACTGCCGTTTGTTGTGTGACTCGATGTACCCTTGTTGTCACGAGACGACGCCAACCGCTGCATAGCAAGCTCTGGCGCTTCATCCTTATTTGATACGGCGCCGATCGCTAAGGTCGCCGTTGGCGGCTCAATGGTCTCTGTCTTATCAACTTCAGAGGTACTTGCTACATCTGAGGTTTTACTCGATGCAACCTGCGCCGCAATGGCTTGTTTAATCTTATCAATCACGTCTGTTACAGGCGCCGATGGTTCCTCTTGGGGCGCTGCGATATTGCCATTAGCATCAATCTTGCCTGTGACTTGAATTTGTCGCTCCTTAAGCGGTGGTAAACCTTCAATCTGTGCCTCTGCGCCAATCAGCGTTTCCATTGTCGGTTGATCAACAATCTGCTGCTGACGTTCCTCTGCAAGTTTCGCCTTGGCCTCATTCATTTTCTGCAGTGCTTCTGCGGCAACACGAATATCCGCCGAAGAAGGATCAACAGGTGCCATCGCCGCCGCATAGACTTGCTTCATCTTATTGATGGTCGCCAGTGGATCGCCAGGTACTATCGACACATCGATTTGCACCTCACCGTCAGTCGCATAACGCTGACCATCGGCACCTTTTTCATATTTGAAACTGGGGCTTTGGGCATATTGACCGCCCACACTGGCGTGAGCATGCTCATGGGCTTTGACTTCTGTGTCCCTTGATTTTAATGCATCCACTTGGGCTTTTTGCTGCTCAATTGCCTTTTCTTGCGCCTGTTTAACTTGCTCCTTCGCTACGTCTTGCTGACGAGTTTGCTCGTCCTGTGTCTGCTGAGCTTGCTTAGTTTGCTCAGCTTTGGCAAAAACCTCGGCTAACGCTTGCTGCTTTTGCTCCTGCTCTTGTACCGCCTGTGCCCTTGCCTGCTTGGCTTGTTCATCTCGCGCATCTTGAGCTTGAATTTGTTCTGTTTGAGTCTGCTGTTGTTGCGTTTGAGCATTTGGGGTAATTCCA
The DNA here is from genome assembly GCF_029835735.1 of Shewanella sp. GD04112. Taxonomy (NCBI): domain Bacteria; kingdom Pseudomonadati; phylum Pseudomonadota; class Gammaproteobacteria; order Alteromonadales; family Shewanellaceae; genus Shewanella; species Shewanella sp. GD04112. The sequence goes on along the minus strand of NZ_JAOEAL010000001.1, from coordinate 2,298,127 downwards.
GCACCGACTTGGCCACTTTCCCCCGAGGGTTTACTAAAAACACGGCTCAACTGCTCGCTTACACCGCTTGATTGATTGCTATCAGGAAGCGCATTTGAATTGGCAAAAGCTGAGGCGCTGGAATGTGACGCTTTGTCTGTCGCATCTGCACCAGAAAATTCAGTCGCAAAGGGAGTCACCACTGCACTTGAGGCATTTGGATTAATGCTATTAGACCCGGTTGAGCCAATATTCGTAGCAACCGCTGTAGATGTGGAGAAAATATTGGCTAACCCCACACTCGCGGAGCCAACACTGCTATCGGTAGTAGCAATTGTGGCTGCAAGGCTTGGGGCTGGAGGAGAAAAAGGCGTAACAGCACCACTCGTGGCGCTAAAACCTACATCCGATGCCCCCAAGGTTGAAACTGATGGCTGTGTGGCTATGGCAGCAATTTGCCCTTCCCTCATTCCGCCAATCGAGCGAGGGCCTGTGAGTAAGCTAAAGCTAGTTGAAGCATGTAAGCTTGTATTTAACGGAGTCGAAACAGTCTCGTTAGAATGGAGTTGTGCCTTGGCATTTCCACCGAGAGCGGTGAAAGCCTTCTGAACAGAGACAGTATCAACATGAGATGAAATCGGAGGACTAGCAGGTTTGACATCCGTCAATGAAGCGGGCGGTGTCGTACTGATTGGCATAGCTTGGTCCATCACAGCCCCGAGGCTGCTTAGTGATGGTGCAAGTGCCCCACTCGCTTCGAGTTTTGGCGCATTTAGGTTAGTGGTTGAAGCAAAGAGCGTTGCAACCGCCTGACCATTTCCCCCTTGATAAGTCTGTCCGCCTTGAGGTTTAACGCCTTTTGCTGGCTCAATAGACTTATCCGCGCCCAAAAACGAAGTGGATGGCGCGCCAATTTGTGCTGACAGCGCCATAACCGACATAACTATACCTTGATGTTAATTATCGAACCTATGGTTTCTGACTCTCGCTGGAGTACCTCAGTCGATGCCTCACCTTGTCGCAATGATTCATTCGCCGCCAGTAACGCCGAAGTTTTATCGGGTTCATCTACCGCCTTAGCGGTTTCTGTCGGCGCAGCACTTTGCGATGGGCTAGGTTTGGCCACATCAATCGTTGCCTGCGTGAGCCCTGATTGAGCCGTTTGCAAGCCTTGCAGACCGGAAGCATAAGCAGATTGGATTTGCATAGGAGTATTCCTGCATCTGGTAATGACTGGATTAATTATTAACCAACTCTAGTGCGAAGTACAGATTTATCGCCCCTTCTAGCGGCATTTTCGAGCGCATTTCTGCAGGATCTTCGCACGCCATTTAACCCGCAATCCAAGCCGATTCCCAATCCTTAAAAACCGGATTAAATCCCCGAAGGCGCATCTGAGTCATGACTTGCTCAACGGTACGTTCATCGCTTATCTCAAACTGATCTAATTGGCTCTCTGGCGCCTGATAACCGCCAGGTTGCGTTGAACTCCCCGCACTCATTTGTGTTATCCCAAGTGGCAGCAAATTATCCCGAAGTGATGGCGCCTCGCGTGTCGATAAACTGATATCAAGTTGCTGATTAAAAAGCCTGAAGGCACAGATCAATTGTACCAGTCCAAGATCGGTTAAATGCACTTTTGGCGTTATGCCGCCGGTACAAGGCCGCAAACGAGGTAACGAAATACTAAAGCGAGTCCGCCAATAATGCCGTTCTAAATAGTCCAAATGATGCCCCATCAGTAAGGCATCGAGTCGCCAGTCATCCAAACCCAATAACACGCCTAGGCCAATCTTATCGACACCTGCGCTGGCAACGCGGTCGGGCGTTGCCAGCCGATACGCAAAGTCCTGCTTATTGCCTCGGGTGTGATGCTTAGCATAGGTCGCCGCTTGATAGGTTTCTTGATACACCATCACAGCATCAAGTCCTAGCTCGACAAGCTGGCGATAATCAATCTCATCAAGCGGCTGTACCTCCATGGCTAAATAACTAAACTGCTGTTTTACAATGGGTAACACGCGCTTAAAGTAATCCATCCCTACTTTGGTTTCATGCTCACCCGATACCAGTAAGATAGAGTCAAAGCCACGGGATTTAATAATCGCCATTTCGGCCACAATTTCCTGCTCATTGAGCACTTTGCGCTTTAGCTTATTGCTCATGCTAAAGCCGCAATAGTCGCACTCGTTGGCACACAGATTTGACAGATATAAGGGTAAATAGAGTCCAATATTGGCCCCAAAGCGTTGCCGAGTGAGCGCCGCCGAGCGCTGCGCCATCTCTTCAATATAGGGCTCTGCTGCTGGAGACAACAAGGCGAGTAAACTCTCTAGATTACCCTCGGGTTGCATCAGGGCGCGCTCAACCTCCGCTGCCGTGCAGGAATATAACGCCAGCAATAACTTATCCCGTTCAATGCGGGCAAATTGGTCAACAAAACTCATTGCTGCAAGAATCCTGTTAATGGACTGGTATGGACAGCCTGGGTTTGCACTCGGCCAAGCCCCGCTTCAAAGGCGCGTCGCCCGCAATCTACTGCATCCTTAAAGCACTGCGCCATTTCAATGGGCGAAGCACTACTCGCGATGGCGGTATTAACCAGAACGGCATCGGCTCCCAGCTCCATCGCGTGGGCCGCATGGGATGGCGCGCCAATTCCCGCATCAATCACCACGGGCACTTTTGCCTGCTCAATAATCATCTTGATAAAAGACTCAGTCACCAGCCCCTGATTAGTGCCAATTGGGCTTGCCAGTGGCATCACGGCAGCGCAGCCAACCTCTTCTAAGCGGCGACATAACACAGGATCGGCATGCACGTAGGGCATCACGATAAACCCACGTTCACACAGGGTTTTGGCCGCCGCTAACGTCTCGACTGCATCGGGCATCAGGTATTTGGGATCGGGATGAATTTCAAGTTTAACCCATTGTGTTCCCAGCATTTCCCGCGCCAGTTCAGCGGCGAATATCGCTTCCTTCGCATTACGCGCCCCCGATGTATTAGGCAAGAGTCGCACGCCCGCTTGCCTTAGTGGCGATAGCAAATCATCGGCTCCTGTTTTCAAATCAATTCTTTTCATCGCAACTGTAACCAACTGCGATTTAGACGCCTTAATGGACTCCAGCATCAGCTGACTTGAGCTGAACTTACCCGTGCCCGTAAATAATCGTGACTCAAATTCCACACCCGCAATCGTTAACATCTTAACCTCCAGCTACAACGGCAAATACATCAATCTTATCCTCGTGTTGGCACTGGATAGATGACCATCGGTGTTTTGGCACAACAGCCTCATTAAGCACTAAGGCAACCGAGTGTTGGCAAATATTTTGTGCTTCTAACAAGGCTTGTAAACTCAGCGGTTGTTGCAGTGTTTGGGGCATATTATTGAGATGAATTAAAATCATAACAAACCTCGATTAGGGACAGATTTGAATGAAACGGTTACGGTCGAATGCTGAGTGTTAGCATTCGCCTTTTCTACGCGCTCGCTTGATTGGCGTTGCATGAATTCACTCGGTTTTAATGAATTCAGCTTTAATGAACTCGGTTTTAATCCGCACACTTCGCACTCGGGATCACGGGTTAATGCGGCCGAATGCCATTGCAGCAACTTGGCATCGAAGCGCCAGAATCGCCCAAGTAGCGCTCTCGTGGAGGCGATTGAATGGCTTGCCTCTTCGAAAGTCTGATTGGCTGTTTGCTTTGTTGCAGAGGTTGGCGGCGTGGCTAGGAGCAACAATTGCATTGCTAGCAGCGCCTGCATCGATGCCATCACGCCGACACTGGGGCCAAGCACACCTTGGCTGCTACAATTTTGTGGCGCGCGAGTATTCGAGGGGAAAATACAGTGATAACAACCGCCCATTGGGAAACGCTGTTGATCAACCGCAAACAGTTGGCCGTTGAAAGCGGCAATGGCGGCACTCACCAGAGGTAAGGCATGCTCAATACACAGCCGATTGATACAATGGCGCGCCGCAAGATTATCAGTACAATCAAGCACTAACCTCGTCTCTTTACCATAGGCTAACAGACCAGAAAATACAGTGTTCGCAGACTCAAGAGTCAAATGCTCGGCAAAGGCATCAATCTCACAACCTTGCGCCAACACGGCCAATTTTTGTTTAGCAATGAGGGCCTTGTGATGGCCAATATCGTCATCACTAAAGAGTAATTGCCTTGGCAGATTGGACAATTCCACCCTATCGCCGTCGACAAGCGTTAAGCGCCCAACACCGGCACAAGCCAAATACTGCGCCGCCAATTGCCCAAGGCCGCCGAGGCCTACGATAAGGACATGAGCCTGCTTAAGCATCAACTGGCCAGCCTCGCCGACTTCAGGTAAAAATATTTGCCGCGAATAGCGAATAAAGTCTTTATCGGCAAGGGATTGCGCCTGCTCTTGTGTGATGCTCATAGGCTTGACTCCCAAGCTCGCGTCAATTCGGCAAAGGCCATTATTGGATCGCTTGATTCAGTAATCGCCCGCACCACGGCAATATTGCTCACCCCAGTCGCTTTGACTTGGTCAAGATTCGAAGATCCTATGCCGCCAATTGCCACTAAGGGATAGTGCGCATTTAACAGCTCAACATAATAAGTGAGTTTACATAACCCCTGCGGCGCCGATGGCATTTGCTTTGTGGTCGTTGGGAAGATATGCCCAAGGGCGATGTAAGATGGTGCATGTTGATGGGCACGCAGCAACTCGAAATAACCGTGGCTAGAGATGCCAAGAGCCAAGCCCGCTGCATGAATGGCGTTAAGATCCGTTACCGCCAAATCTTCTTGCCCAAGATGGACCCCAAATGCGCCATGCTTTATCGCTAGCTGCCAATGATCATTGATAAAAAGCTGCGCATCATAATGCTTACCTAAGGCAATCGCAGTTTGGATTTGTGCCTCAAGTTCGTCCGACGTCAGCGCATTAGAGTTTGGCACATTAGACTTTATCCTGATCTGTACCGTCTTCACGCCTGCCGCCAATAACTGCTCGAGTAACAGTAAGTTATCGACAACTGGATAAATCCCTAAGTCAGGATCAAGGCGCTTAAACGCGCCGCATTGCAAATCACTGGATTCACTCAAGCTGTTTTGAGAATAAGCAGTGACCTGAGGATACGCTGTTAAGCTGTGCGGCCAAGCGGTACGCGCGAGTGGCCCTGGGCCTTGGCCAATCCCCTCTGCATAAGTTAAGCCTTGATTGACATAGGCTTTTGCTACCACAACCGCATCCTGCAATACAAAGCCAAAGGCTAACACCGAGGCGATGGCCGAAGACAGAGTACAGCCACTGCCGTGGTTATGGCGCGTGTTTATCCGCGCGCTGCTGAGCCAAAAACCGCCATTCGCGTCGAGCGGTGTGCAACCTGTAACCTGATGACAAATCAACAAATCTTCCGCCATACGCTGATTATCTGTGGCACTGCGATGACTTGTGATATCGCTTTTGTGACCGCTTAAGCTATCCCTTGTATTAATGCCTACGCTTGCCTGAGCCGCAAAATCAATATCGCCGCCCTTGGCTAATACGCTGCAGTCTAATTGTTCAGAGAGTTGCATTGCCGCAGCGGCGAACTCTGCTTTTGTGTGAATTGCTGACGCTTGTTTATCTGTGGCGACAGTAAGCCTTGCCAACTCCTGCACATTCGGCGTAATCAGGCTAATCAAGCCCTTAAAGGGAGTAAAATCCATAGGTTTACTTGCAGTGCTCTTATCGCCCAGTTCATCCCCACAGCTGGCAACCATCACAGGGTCGAGAATAACGGGGACGAGTGGAAATTGGGTTTTAAAACCAGCCAACCAGTCGGCAACTAAGTGCAGTTGCTGCTGATTTGCGAGTAAACCAATCTTAATCGCCTGAGGCGGTAGATCGGCTAACAGGGTCGAGAGCTGTGTAAGTAACATTGCCTCACTCACAGGCTCAACTAACGCCACCTCCACCGAACTTTGGGCCGTTAACGTAGTGATTACGCTACATCCATAACCGCCCAAATCCTTGATGGTGGCTAAGTCGGCTTGGATCCCCGCGCCGCCACCGCTGTCTGAACCCGCAATGGTCCAGACGATAGGTTTAGGCGCCACCAGGCTAATATCTTTAGCAGGGCTCATTATCAAACCTCCGCTACCTGTACTGTGGGTTGGAGCTCTGTCCCATCCTGTTGCTTGGCCGATTCTTTGGCTGTATTAGCATCGCCCAGCGGCAGATACAGTTTGGCGCCCGAGGCCGCAAACTCAGCCGATTTTTGCGCCATGGCCGCCGCTAATTCATCTTGAGTTTTGACTCTGATCTGCTGGATTGCTTCTTTGCTAGCTTGCCCTTGTGGAGCAGGGTTTATCGATGCAAGCGCTTCAGCGCTCTCAACATTCAGGCTTGACGAAGCCCCTGTTAACGTACCCGCCGCTAAACTTGCCGCATAGTCGCGCACATCTTGGGTGATCTTCATTGAGCAGAACTTAGGGCCACACATAGAGCAAAAGTGCGCAACCTTGGCCGACTCCTGTGGCAGGGATTCATCGTGATAGGCTCGGGCGGTATCAGGGTCGAGTCCCAGGTTATATTGGTCTTCCCAACGGAATTCAAAACGCGCCTTAGATAACGCATTGTCGCGGATCTGCGCGCCCGGGTGACCTTTTGCAATATCGGCGGCATGGGCGGCAATCTTGTAGGCAATCAGCCCTTGTTTGACGTCCTGCTTATTGGGCAAACCTAAGTGCTCCTTCGGCGTCACATAGCAGAGCATGGCGCAGCCATACCATGCGATCATCGCCGCGCCTATCCCTGAGGTGAAGTGATCATAACCCGGTGCAATATCAGTAATTTGTGGGCCTAGGGTATAAAACGGCGCCTCAGCGCAGTGGATAAGCTGCTTATCCATATTCTCTTTGATAAGCTGCATCGGGATGTGCCCAGGCCCTTCGATAATGGTCTGCACATCGTATTCCCAAGCGATTTTGACCAACTCGCCTAAGGTCTCAAGCTCGGCAAACTGCGCCTCATCATTGGCATCGGCAATCGAGCCTGGACGCATACCATCGCCTAATGACAGCGACACATCGTAGGCCACGCACAGCTCGCAAATCTCACGGAAATGGGTATAGAGGAAGTTTTCTTGATGGTGGCTCAAGCACCATTTGGCCATAATCGAGCCGCCGCGGGACACAATTCCAGTCACCCGTTTGGCAGTCATGGGCACATAGCGCAATAACACGCCCGCGTGGATGGTAAAGTAATCGACGCCCTGCTCCGCTTGCTCAATCAAGGTATCGCGAAATACTTCCCAGGTCAGGTGCTCGGCAACACCATTCACTTTTTCCAATGCTTGATAAATCGGCACTGTGCCAATCGGCACTGGCGAGTTGCGGATGATCCATTCGCGGGTTTCATGGATATAGCGCCCAGTGGACAAGTCCATCACAGTGTCTGCGCCCCAACGGGTTGACCAGACTAACTTTTCGACTTCCTCCTCGATGGAGGACGTGACCGCCGAGTTACCGATATTGGCATTCACTTTCACTAGAAAGTTACGACCAATAATCATAGGCTCGGCTTCTGGATGATTGATATTTAACGGAATAATGGCGCGGCCACGGGCAATTTCATCGCGGACAAACTCTGGGGTAATCGGTTTACCAATCACAGCGCCGAAGGATTCACCTTGGCCACGGCGGTTTAAGATTTCATCTTGCACCTCGGCGAGCGCCATATTTTCTCGAATCGCAACATATTCCATTTCAGGGGTAATAATCCCTTGGCGGGCATAGTGTAATTGGCTCACGCGTTTACCCGGTAAGGCACGGCGAGGACGAACAATCGCACTTGAGCCAGCTTCGAAACGCAAATGATCGAGCCCATCATCCTTGAGGCGCTGCTGGGTAAAATCTGAGGTCGCACAATCAAGCACTTCGGTATCTTGCCGCTCGATAATCCAAGGTAATCTGAGTTTAGCTAAACCTTGGCGCACGTTAATTTGCGCAGCCGGATCGGAATAAGGCCCTGCGCAGTCGTACACCGGAATGGGAGGATTTTTCTCGACTATGGGCGCGGTCGCAGTGCCGCCAATCCGCGTATCGGTTTGCAGAATTTGCCGCATCCCTACACGGAGATCCTCACGGCTTCCCTGCAAATATAACTTTTGCGAATTAGGGTGTTGTAATGGTTTAAGGGTATCGATAAAGGCTTGCGCCTGGGCGCGCGCCGCACGGCGGCTCGTTTGCCCTTGGGTGTTCACGGCAATCGATTCTGAGGACGATTCTAAACTGGACATAAGCAATCTCACTTTAACAAATAAAAATGGGGTTGCTTGTCTGGAGACTTGAGTGTTGAAGCTGAGCCTTGCAAACCCTAAGCGGGTTTACGGACTCAATAACAACTAAATCGATGGGTTAATACAGGGCAAAAGGTGGCCGCTGATACGATTTAATGGATGTTATTATGCTTGTTTCCTTCGCAGGTTTTAACCTGATCAGGTTCAACGGATCCCGAATAAACGGTCTCAGCCAAGAGGCACTCCGACAAGATGGGCAAAAGTATAGGCAGAAGCGCTGCGAACAAACAAGCGTAATTTTAGGATAAAAATCAAATTACCAATCAAAAATAAAGAACAAATAACCTATTGTATAAAACAGATTTAATTTTAATAAACTCTATAATCCACAATAAATATCATTTTTAGTGAAAATTTATCATCACTATTTTTTAATCTTTTGGCCGCTTTACCATCATTTTATCGAGCTGCGCCTTAATGGCATCATCAATTTCTTGATTCATTTTCTTGCCACTGCAATTGAAGGGGAACCCTAAATTCTCCGCATAGGGATTAATTTGGGTGCCGACTTTAACGACCCGGTAGCAGGTATCCCCTTTACGGACAATTCGATTGGGATCCAGTTCTAAATCTAAACTGGTGGGGCCGCTAAAATCGTCGGCATTGGGCACAATCAACACCTCCATCTCGGGGCTCATTTCAGACATAGTCGACCGTTTGCTGTAATGATTTGCCTGCTCTAACACTAAATCATCTAAGGCTTGCTCACGCTGGCGTTCAAAATAACGCTGGGTAAATAAACCGACACTGCCAGCCGCACCGCTGCTTTGCTCACCAGTATCTGACTGCTGAGTACTTGCCGCTTGAGCCGAGCTTGATTGGACTTCTGCCTTTTGAGGCTTAATAGCTTCTTTTGCACTCTGCTGGGTTTGGCCCTGTGTTGGAGTCTTTGAAACTGCTCTATTCGACGCTTGGGCGCTGACTTCAAGAGGTTTTGCAATCTGCTCTGTAGTTTTTGGCGCCAACTTTTCCGTGGGTTTTGGTATCACTTTTGCGGCTGGTTCAACATCCACTGTCAGCTGCGTAGTGTTAGGCGGCGAAGTGATCGGCTCACTAGAAACGGTAGGTTCTTCAACGGAGTAATCTTGAGGCGGATCCGCTGGAGCAGTTTGCGTTGGCGGCGCATAAATAAAATACGCCTTTAACGCCTTGGTTGTAGTCCGTGCGTTGGAAGATGATTCGGTAAACGACAGCCCTAAGTGTTCCGACTGAGTTCGCCATAAAAAAATTAATAACAACAGCAGTAAGCCATGGCCCAGAATGACCCCAAACAATGGCTTAAGATTGAAATACTGCGACCACTCTCGCCCACTTAGCTTTGAAGATGTTTGAAATGTGCTATCGATATCTTTTTGGTTAGCCTCATGCAAATTAAGGCTTATATCGCTCCCCAAAGGCTCTGCATGAGCGCTAAAAGGCTTAGTATTCAAATCTGTAGCGCCTTGGGCTGTAGCGCTGAAAGACGTTGCACAAAAAGGCATAACGGAAAATGGTGCGGTCTCGTCGTTTGTCACACGACCGTACGCGTCAAAACTAAGATCATCTTCTGGGGTAATATTCGAACGAATAGGCAAAATCCATCCCTTAGTACTTAATGGACAAAGTACTTAACAAATCCATGACATCTACGGGAGATTAGAGAAAGTGCGCAGCACAAAGTTCCAAGGCGTTGACATTAATCAGTCGTAAACAGGCACCATAATGTTGTACAACTAGATAAGGGCTCGCCTAAGTCTCAGTTGATGATGTGGTCCTTAAAATAAATTAGCTTACACGTGTAAGCTAATTATGGCTTTCCAATTTATCAACTGATAGACTCAGTCATTATCGCCATCGAGTGGATCAACAGCATGCCAAGCCAGAGTTTGATAGAGCCGCAAATGAGTCATGAAAAACCATTGAATATCAGTGGCTATAGCCTTAGTGAGGAGATAGCCAATAGCATCAGCCATGGCCTTGGAGTGATCGCGGGTGTGGTCGGCTTAGTGTTTATGATCCTCAAGGGCGCCGACCACCTCACCAGCATTCAGCTCACAGGTGTTATTATTTATGGTGCAAGCCTTATCCTGTTGTTTTTAAGTTCTACCCTGTATCACAGCGTAACGCATGTAGGCTGGAAACATAAACTCAAGATTGCCGATCACTGTGCCATCTACTGCTTAATTGCAGGCACCTATACCCCTCTGATGTTAATCAGCCTGCAAGGACAACTTTCCACCATTATCCTGACGGCGATTTGGTCCTTGGCTATTGGTGGGATTTTATTTAAGACCTTGTTTATTCATCGTTTTAAAAAAATGAGCCTAGTGCTCTATTTGGTGATGGGTTGGCTGTGTGTGACTGTGATGGGCGATTTGACGGCGGCGATGTCGCCGCTAGGATTTAAGCTTCTGCTATTAGGCGGGTTGTTTTACACCTTAGGGGTGGTCTTCTATGTCGGTAAACGCATCCCATACAATCACGCGATTTGGCATTTATTTGTATTGGCGGGCGCGATGAGCCACTTCTTTTGTATTTATTTAACAGTGATCTAACCGTTAAGGCAGCCATCAAGCTAACTTTATCTACAGCAACTCTGCGACGATTCGTTTGAGCAGAAAGGTTTCCCTGTCGATGGATTGCCCTTTATTGGCGAACGTTCGTTGGATCTCTTCATTATGGGCAATCGCTTGGTGGATATTGATCCATTCAGGGCGCATGCCATTTTTAATCTCATGGGCTTCGAGTCTTGGCTCACCTAGGCCGCGCTCGCCAAGGCTCGTATCGATTTCGCACAGGTAACAGTAAGAGTCCATGTGTACAACATTTGCTCCCTCACGAAACCAGGAACGATATTCCTCATAACGACCAAAGGGCGCTAACACTTTGGCGGTAATGGCGCCGGTTTCTTCCTGCAATTCGCGGATAAGTCCAACTTCAAGGCTCTCGCCCTTATCTACCCCACCACCAGGCAAACCGTAATCGCGATATTTTTGGGTATAGAGCAGCAAAATATCTTCCCCCGACAGCACAATGGCACGGGCGGCTTGGCGATAAAAAATCTTCGCCTGTTTAAGATTGAGATTGGTGGCTTGGTTGGACTTCAATAAACGCATAATAAAACTCAAGATTAACGGCCTAATAGCATAAACCAACTCGATGGATTTACAGAGTAAAACCGTTTCAACGCCAAGGCTAAGCGCTCAATGACTACATGTTGACCTATGAGGTTAACAATTCAGTTGCTGCAAAATGTGCTGATAGGCCGCCACAATTTGCGACTTGTTTGGCATGCGATGCGCAGGAATACGCTGATAATGGCCTATGGTTTGGTCAAGATACCGTTTGGCTTGGTTGGTTTTATCCGCATCTAACCCTTGCCACATGATTGAGCCCGTCGCACTTAAGGGCACAGCTTCAGTTGTTTTTGAACTGGTAATCGTTTTTGAGCAGGCATTGGCCTGAGTTAAATGCAGGATCTCGTAGAAACGTTGGTTTTCTTCGAGTAAATATTCATCTTTAAGGGATAAGCCCAATTCTGCCAACGCGCTGCGCACATGGTAATTATGATGCACGGGACACAAAATAAATTCGAGCTGGCAGGCGCCTTGACTAAGGTCATGATTACTCGAATCATTTCCACTGTGAGCATCACTTTGACTTTGCTGATTCGCCACAATACTGCGCACCAATTCAACCAATAACTCACCACCGACACCCGCAATAATCACTAAGTGCTTGGCTTGCTTGCCGTATTGCGCCAGTGGCAAGGCCGCCACATCGAGGCAATGCACTTGCCATTCACTTTGAAGATTGGTGGTTTGCTCAATTGCATTTTGAGTGGTAGAGATAGGCTGCTGAGGGAAAAACCTTGCTAACTCAAGGCTAAGTTGCTGCATCAAGGGCGCGACACAATCGACAAAATGCACCTTAAGTGCGGCATTTCTTTGCAGTAACAACATGCCGAGTAAACCATGATCGCAGCAGCAGTCCCAGATATGATCGTATCCAGGGCCCACCATTCGATTGATCTGCTGTAATCGCTGACTGATTTTCACCGCTCACTCCAAAACCCGTTGATATCACAGCCTATATCGGCTTAAGCGCCTTAAACACCTAAAGCCCCTTAAACACAATAAGAAAGCCGCGCATTCTACCCGAGTCAGCGGTTAAAACCCATCTCTTTACGCCTTACTAACCGCCTGTGGCATAACTGGTCACTATGGTGAATACGTATGCAAACCATTGCGAGCAAAAACCCATCGCCACTAGTATGCATTGACCCATATTCACTATAAAAACAAGGATCAGGGAATGTTCAGCAATCCTCTTACCCATGCACGCCATATCAACTCGCCAACGCGAAATAGCCGCCATTGGGCCGCCAGCCTATTTACACCCAGCTTGCTAGCACTCAGCATTGGCAGCCTGTTCTGCACTAGTGCCACAGCGCAGACTCTCAACCTAAGCTCCCCCGATAAGCAAATCGTCTTGAGTCTGAGTGATGATACGGGCCGCCCCGAATACCAAATCCATTTTCATGGCAAATCGATTATCGAACCGAGCCGCTTAGGGTTAGTCTTTGCTTCACTGGGCGAATTAGGCCAAGGTCTACGTATCAAATCGAGCAACAGCGCCAGCGCCGATGGCAAATGGCAGCAACCTTGGGGTGAGCAAGAGTGGATAAAGGATCAACACAATCAGCTGAGCGTGGTATTAACCGACGGCAAAATCGACTTAAATCTCGAGTTTAAAGCCTTTGACGATGGCATCGGTTTTCGTTATCACTTAGCGACCCAAAACGCACTACCGACCAATACGCCGCTTGCCATTACCGATGAACTTACCGAATTTAATATTGGCCAGAGTGATAAGGCCACCGCCTGGTGGATCCCTTCTCGTGGATGGAACCGCTACGAATATTTGTATCGCACCAGCGCGCTCAATCAAGTCGACCGAGCCCACACCCCTTTTACCTTTAAACTGGTCGATGGCACCCATTTAAGCATTCACGAGGCGGCGTTAGTTGATTTTGCCTCGATGACCCTCGATCAACAGCGCGATGGCAAACTTAAGGCCGATCTTACCCCTTGGTCAGATGGTATTCGGGTTAAAACCCAAGCGGGCTTATATACCCCATGGCGCACGATTCAAATCGCCGACAAGGCCACGGGACTGCTTAATTCTCACCTTATCCTCAACCTGAATGAACCCAATAAACTGGGGGATGTCTCTTGGGTAAAACCGGGCAAATATGTCGGCATTTGGTGGGGGATGCACCTCAATGAAAACACTTGGGGCTCGGGTCCAACACACGGCGCAACCACCAGCGAAACAGAGCGCTATATGGATTTTGCCGCCAAGTATCAGTTTGATGGCGTCTTGGTCGAAGGTTGGAACCAAGGTTGGGATGGCGATTGGTTCCATAATGGCGATCAATTCAGTTTTACCAAGGCCTACGATGATTTCGATTTACCCGCCATTACCGCCTACGGCGCGAATAAAGGCGTGCGCCTGATTGGTCACCATGAGACCGCAGGCTCAGTGACCCATTATCGTAATCAAATGGATGATGCCTTCGCCCTGTATGAAAAACATGGCGTGACCCAAGTCAAAACCGGTTATGTGGCTGACGGTGGACAAATCAAACGCATCGATGAAAACGGCATCACCCGTCACGAATGGCACGATGGACAGTTTATGGTCGGTGAATATCTGCACAGTGTAACCGAAGCCGCAAAGCACCATATCAGCATCAACAGCCATGAGCCGATTAAAGATACCGGACTTCGCCGCACCTATCCAAACTGGCTTGCCCGCGAAGGCGCACGCGGACAGGAATACAATGCCTGGGGCAGCCCACCAAATAACCCAGAACACACTGCCATGTTGCCCTTTACCCGCATGCTGGCGGGGCCAATGGACTTTACACCGGGGATTTTTGACTTAGCCCCGAAAGGCTTAGATGCCGAAAACCGCGTGCAAACCACCTTGATGAAGCAGCTCGCCCTGTATGTGGTGCTCTATAGCCCAATCCAAATGGCCGCCGACTTGCCGCGCAATTACCAAAAACATCTAGATGCTTTCCAGTTTATCCGCGATGTACCAACAGACTGGTATCAAAGTATCGCACTGGCTGGCGAAGTGGGTGATTATGTGGTGTTTGCCCGTCAGGCCAAGGATCAACAGGATTGGTACTTAGGCGCGCTGACCGACGAAAATGCCCGTCAGGTTAAGGTCAAACTGGATTTCCTCGACCCAAATAAACGCTATCAAGCACAGATCTACCGTGATGGCGCTAAAGCCGATTGGAAAACCAATCCCTATGATTATGTAATTGAAATCAAAGAGGTTAGCGCCAAGGATAGTCTGACATTACAGCTAGCCAGCAGTGGCGGCACAGCGATCCGCTTTAAAGCGCTGTAACGACAAGCGCTAACATGAACGCTTAAAAACCCCGAGCAATAGTCACTATTGCGACAGTGACTATTGCAACAGCAATCCTAGCGACAGTAGTCATTACAATAGTCACCGAGAAACCCTTCTTGGTGACTATTTTTTTATTGAGCCACTTCGTTACTTGTTTAAGTTACTTTGTTTAAGTTCCTTTATTTTAGTCACTTAGTTTGAGTTGCTTAAATTTGAGTTACAGCGCCTTACAACCGTTGGCGGATTGCATGTAAGCAGTACCACTGCCCTCCACTACTGAGTCACACGCGACACAGATGCAAATTGCCTTAAGTTAGCTTAAGCTAAACTCCCCCAATGCTTAATGGTGACGACCTTGCGATACACGGCTAATGAACTCGAAATGCGCAGTTTTAAGCGTTTCGAGACCCAATTTGCCCACTTAGGCTTTAATCATTTTCAAGCCATTGCCCCACTGCGTCCTTGGGTGCAGCGTTTTTTTCATTTGCATGTCGCAGCGGATTTACCACAGTCAATCGAACAAAGCTTCTATCCTGACGGCGGCACAAGCCTGCATTTCTATTTACCATCACCCGGTACTGGCGATACGCCTTTAGCGTATTTTTACTCGGGACAGCAGCGGCATTATCACAGCTTCGCACCGGGTACCGAGCAAATTACGGTGCGTTTTCAGCCCGGTGGCGCCTTCCATTTATTGGGTCTTGAGCTAGCCGCTATCCGCGTCGATACGACAACAAACGTTATCGATGTGACCCAGTGGCCCATCGTGGGTTTAACGGCGCTCTTATACCAACTCGTCGACACATCACAGCCTAGCGAGCGTATCGCCCTCGTGGAATGCTGGCTATTGCAACGAGCGAAGCAATTAGACTTAAGCTTATCGACGCGAATGAGTCTAGTCCCCGCAACCTTACCTCGACTCATCCACACCCAAGCCAATTTAGACACGTTTTACGGGCAACTCCCCATGAGTCGGCGCCAATTTGAACGTAAATTTAAGCAGGAAACGGGTTTATCGCCCGCGCAATTATTGCAGCTGAATCGAGTCAAAATCGCCCGCAACTTATTGAGCCAATCGCCATCCCTTAGTCTCGCGCAAGTGGCCTTCGATTGTGGATTTTACGATCAAGCCCACCTACACCAGCATTTTTTGCGGGTAATGCAGCAAACACCGGGGCAATATAAAAAACGCAAGATGTCGCAAATCTCCAATAAAACGCCCGATTAAGCCCTTAGATTGAAGCCTCAACTTACAGGAGGCTTTATGTCAGAACGAATTCCACGCCAACAGATTTACCAACTCCAACCCGAACTCGCCAAAGCACTCATTAGCCTAGATAAAGCGGCGGCTGACTCGGCGTTTTCGCCATTATTGGTGCATTTAGTCAAGCTTAGGGCATCGCAGCTCAATGGCTGCGCGTTTTGTCAGCGAATGCACGCCGAGGAGGCGCGCCACGATGGTGAAACCCAGCGGCGTTTAGATTTACTGGCCGCTTGGCACGAAGTCGATGATCTCTTTGATGCACGGGAGCAAGCAGCGCTGCGCTGGACCGAAACCTTAACCCGCGTCGCCCAATCGCCGGTACACGACAGTGAATATGCCGCGCTCGCCGAGCATTATTCTGAGAAAGAAATTGTCGATCTCACCTGCCTAATCATCGCCATTAATGGTTGGAACCGCGTCGCGATCGCCTTCCATTTACAACCCATCTAGTGGCACATAAATCGACAAATAAACAGGGCACCGAATCGGGTGCCCTGCTTGTTAATATCACTGTGTCGTTCGTATCGCTATGTCGTTAGTTTAAGGTCAACGCGACAATTTTAAGTGGATGATTATCATCGAATGACGGGAAATCCTCATGGGGATCGAGCCAAGTGTGCTCAGTCACGCCTCGGCCTTGTTTTTCAACGCAGCGTACTAGGCTATCAAACCAATCTTGTCGGTCAACTTTGGCGACATTATTGCAACACACGATTGTGCCACCGGCCTTGGTTGATAATAACGCGGGTTTAAATAACCCTTGGTAATCATTAACCAAATCGACAATTCCGAAGGCACTCTTGGCATAACGAGGAGGATCGAGGAACACCAGATCAAACTGGGTTTGCGGCAATTTGGGGTAACTCGGCAATTTTTGATTACGACGTCCGCCCACATTTAAACCTGCTAATTGGCGCAGGGCCGGAAACGCATCACTCTGCACAAATTCACATACCTCTGACACTTGGTTTAACTCGGCATTGGTTCGCCCTGCGGCGAGTGCAAAGGAGGAAAAGTCAACATTCACAACTCGTTCTGCGCCGCCCATGGCAGCTGCGGTTCCGATACCACAGGTATAAGAAAACAAATTCAGCACGGTTTTATCTTGGCTATGTGCCCGCACATATTCACGACCAATACGCATATCAAGAAATAGCAGCGGATCCTGTCCTTCGTGGCGCAGCTTAGTGGTGAATTTGATCCCATTTTCCTGCATTACCAACTCCGCACAGGCAATATCATCCAGTTCAGGGCTTAATGCATTGAGCACGCGGGAATGACCAGCGGAGCGATCGTTATACACCACAGGCAGAGCCACTTCTTGGGTGAGCACTTCCACAATTTCAGCTAATTCCGCATCGGTTAAGGTTTGGTGAAAACTCTGCACTAACCAATTATCGCCGTAGCGATCGACATTCAAGCCACTGACACCTTCGACTGTGCCATGGAACACCCGAAAACAATCGGTATGGTCTTGTTCTGCTTGCAGTAAAAAATCATGGCGCTTGGCCAGAGCCGTCGATAACAGCGTTTGAATAGACATAAAAAGCGGGACTCATACAGCGGAAACCTGCGTAAGGTTTCGAGGGCAAAACGGCATAATATCAAACTAGGCCGCAGAATATCGGATAAATTCACCCTGCCTGTGCGAAAAAATGGCCTTTAGCATCTTGGCTCGCCGCGATTGTTAGTTCGTTTTTTCGCTTTGGTCGTTACCGCTAAATGCATGCTCAGACTAATTTATACCTTCCGTTTCGGTGCAATTCAGCGAGTCCACTTTGGATAAGGCTAACGCAGGCTGAGGGATCTTCTAATGGCAGCAGATGTCCATACCGCTTATCTTCTAAAAACACTGTGTCTGGCGCGAGCTGTTGCCAGCGCTGCCAAGTGGCTTCAGAAAAGAAAACTGACGGTTTCCCTCTGATGGCGACGCAGGGAAGCTTTAGCTGCTGCAATATCGATAATACATTCGGCGGTTGAGTGTAATTATGCGCTTCCCACTGTTTAGGAAACTTCAACGTGAACTGTCCATCAGTGTTTTGATAAACCCCGAATTGGGCTAAGGCGGTAAACGCCTCATCATCAAAGCGTTTGTATAGCTTACTCATTTTGCAATATTCAAGAAAATGCTCACGGCTTTCCCACATATCGCGCTTCTTTAAGGTGTTTTTTGCGGGCGCAGTAAAATACATTAGTGATTTAGGCATTAACTTGGCAAACCAAGCGATAGAGCGCGATACCATTGCGGGTTCAATAAGGACCAATGCCTTAAACAAATCGGGTCTTTTGCTGGCGGCAAGAATAGTACTGGTTGCTCCCATCGAATGGCCTATGCCCACAATTGGCGCACTGCAATGTTGTTCTATATGCGAGATCAAATCATCGGCATATAGCTGCCAATCTCGGCGCTTAGGCGGCAAACCAACATCGGGCCATGTCGGTCTTAACTCGAGTGCACTCAGGCTGAATGCTTGCTGCAACTTGGCTAATAAGGGCGCATAAACACCCAATGGAAACCCATTAGCATGGTAAAAATGCGCACCTTCACCAGTGTCTGAAAAGGTTTTAAAAACCTTTGCCTGTTGTAACTCATTGCAAATTTGATCCATCAAATCCTTCTTATCGCGTTCCGCTGTGCTAGTTAAGCGGGATGAAATACCCAATCTCAGCATTTGGCACCTTTCGCTAAAGCGACGAAATCTAGCCTGCCGATATCAGCCTCTATGACAGACTTAAAGGCCATTAAATCACTTCAATCAACGGCTCTAAACCTGCTGCGGCTCGAGTGGGGACAAATTCCACCACCTCAAATTCGGCCACCTCTTCGATATAGAAGGGGTCGAGTTTGACAATGGCTTCAAGCTCGGCGCGATTATCCGCTTTGGCAAGGATCACTCCACCTGTGCGGGGTACCTTACGGCCAGAGGCGATAAAGGTGCCCTTGGCATAATATTCATCGAGATAGGCAATATGGGCCGCCAAATGCAGTTCCACATCGGCCAGCGGTTTTTTGTAGGTTAAAGTAATAACAAACATAGCGTTCCTTAATGGCGTAATAACAAGCCAGAATGAATTCTCAATTGCTCTTGCCACAAACATCAATGGCGGCAAGTCGGTAAAGTCTGGCGACATAGTGATGCATTATACTTTCGCTATCAATAGCCTATAAAGATGAGTCTGTTGATTAAGCTGAAAGATGAGCCACGTGCTTACCCACATATCTGAGTGGATTGAATGCATAGCCCTTCATCACAGCGCGAGTGACCCATGGAGCAAGGTTCTGAACGCCCCCCACCGATGTGATAACAGGATAAATCGAGGGTTTAAACCCATCCACGCCTCACGTAAAATCCACACACTATTAGTTACAGGGCTGTTTCGCCAGGGTTATCAAGGAATGATGAATACGTATGTAAGCGGTTGTGCGTCAATTGGCGCTGCGGCTACTATAAATTCGCTAGTTTCACCCTCTGCTTGTGGGGTTGAACACTGTGAGGTCGTTTCTGGTGGTTGCCTTTGAGGATAGCTGTCAGGCTTAGGTTCTTTTCTGCTATTGAGCATTTGCATCATTGAGTATGAAAATGAATTTATTGGCGAATATGCTTCTGAGGGAGAGGTATATTCGCCATTTTTTCACCCACACGGTCAAGCGCTGATGCACGTTTGGGAAGCTAGCACAACACGCGTAAAACTGAGCAAAGGCCATTGAATAGGCCACACATTATAACGATAAATGACTCAAGGCAGCCCCGCTGCCCGCTACTGAAGGGAAGTTGCATGTCCGCGGATCAACAAACGGTTACCCCATTAGAGAATTTCTCGCCCAAGGTGGCGCAGCGCGCCGTGCATAGGGTGCAACCCGAGCTGAATTTCTGGCAAATCTTCAATATGTGCTTTGGCTTTTTGGGGATCCAATTCGGCTTTGCGTTGCAAAATGCCAACGTCAGCCGCATTTTCCAAACCCTTGGCGCCTCTATCGATGATATTCCTATTCTGTGGATTGCTGCACCGTTAACGGGTCTACTGGTTCAACCTATTATTGGTTATCTGAGCGATAACACTTGGGGGCGCTTAGGTCGCCGCCGGCCGTATTTTTTAATCGGCGCCATTTGTACGACTCTCGCAATTTTTGTGATGCCGCATTCCCCTACGTTATGGATTGCCGCGGGCATGCTGTGGATTATGGATGCCTCAATCAATATCGCCATGGAACCCTTCCGTGCCTTTGTGGGGGATAATTTACCCCCCAAGCAGCGCACTCAAGGCTATGCTATGCAAAGCTTTTTTATCGGCATCGGCGCGGTTGTGGCCTCGGCCCTGCCCTATATTCTCAGCAACTTCTTTGCTGTCGCCAATACCGCGCCCGCGGGCGAAATAGCCGATTCGGTGCGTTATGCCTTCTATTTTGGCGGCGCAGTGCTGTTTCTTAGCGTGGCTTGGACTGTTGTGTCTACCAAAGAATATTCCCCCGATGAACTTGCCGCCTTCCATGGCAATGCTGACGCAGGCATAGATGAGCAACAAAACCGCACACGCACCCACAAGAATTATCAATTTGCCGCTATCGTTTGGATGGCTGTAGGCGCACTGCTAACGCTTGCGGTGTTGACACAGGATTTAGATAAGCAGCTGTATATTTTAACCTTAGGGATTTTTGCCTTTGGCCCATTGCAACTTTACTGCGCCCTGCGTTTAGGCAAATCAACGCCCTCACAGCGCGCGCAACTGGGCATTGTCTTTAATGTGGTCGATGATTTATTCCATATGCCTAAGGCCATGCATCAGTTAGCCATAGTGCAGTTTTTCTCTTGGTTCGCGCTCTTTGCGATGTGGATTTACACCACCTCGGCGGTGACGTCCTATCATTTTGGCAGCAGCGATGTGTTGTCTAAGGCCTATAACGATGGTGCCGATTGGGTGGGCGTACTGTTCGCCTCCTACAATGGATTTTCGGCCATTGCGGCCCTGTTTATCCCACTGCTTGCTAAACGTATCGGCATCAAACTGACCCACACCTTTAATATGTTCTGCGGCGGGTTTGGGTTGATCAGTTTCTATTTTATCAAAGATCCCAGTCTGTTATGGCTACCCATGATTGGCGTGGGTATCGCTTGGGCCTCGATTCTCTCCGTGCCCTACGCCATGTTATCTGGCGCCTTACCGCCGAAAAAGATGGGGGTGTATATGGGGATTTTTAACTTCTTTATCGTGATCCCACAGCTGCTCGCGGCCAGTGTTTTAGGCTTAATTCTTAATGGATTATTTGATGGTCAGCCCATCTACGCCCTGATCACTGGCGGCGTTCTGATGCTCTGCGCCGGGATTGCCGTGCTCTTTGTTGAGCAACCGAATACTCAGCACACTCAAGCGTAAATCGCAGATCCTACAACTCGGCACCCTTGGCGTTTGGGCAACTAAACGCCAAGACGCATGACCACATAGCTTACAACAAGAATAAATCGCAATTAGCACCATCTATTGATTGGGGAGATTTTGAAGAATATGGCATCGACAACAGTACCTTCACTGCAGGCTCGCAGCTTAACTGACCGCCGCAACTTAACTCGTAAGCCGATTGCGCTCGCAATTGCCGCAAGCCTTATCGGCGTTGCCAGCTTAACGGGCTGCTCACCCTCGGCCACCAATGCAGACTCATCAACAGCGGCCGTCATCAAAGTCACAGACGCACAGATTGCCCCCGGCGCCCCCGGCAAAGCCCCAACCTGGGCGTTTTCCGGCAAAACCGGTATCGGCACCTCCTATGAGCCTTATACTCAGGGGCAATACCAAGACAGCATCCAAAATCCCATTAGCCGAGTGTGGTTCTCCGTCGCACAGGGGATTTTAACCGAGACCATGTACGGCCTTATTCATAATGCTCAGCTCAAAGAGTTGCAATTTGTGATCACAGGCAATGGCTTTGTCGATACCGAAAAAGACAACACTATCAGCAGCATTGAATACTTAGATACCGATGCCAATGGCCGCCCACAATCCTTGGCCTATAAGATTATCAATCGCGATGTTGAAGGTAAGTATCAGATAGAAAAACATATCTTTACCGATCCCGACCGCGATACGCTGATGATGCGCGTGACGTTTACCGCTTTTGAAGCAGGCATCACACCGCATTTATACGTTAACCCCCATATCGATAATGCAGGCGCGAATGATATTGGCAGAATCGATCATCAAGCCCTTATTGCTCGCACCAATGATCCCCACAGCAGCGTAATGACGGTGAAATCGGATATCGATTTTACGCAGGCGACTACGGGCTTTGTCGGTGTATCCGACGGTTTGGCCGATTTAGCCGATAACGGTAAGCTCGATACCCTGTATCAGGCCACCAGCAACGCTGAAAAGCCCACTCAAGGCAACATTGCCTTTACCGCCAGTTATCCTGCACTCCAAGCTAATCAACCTCTTAATGTGAATTTGGCGATTGGTTTTGGCCAGGATGAAGCCAGCAGTTTAGCCAATGCCAACGCCAGCTTAACGGCGGGGTATGATGCAGTGCTGAGCCAATACAACGCCGGTTGGCACAGTTATTTACAATCGCTACCCGCGATGCCTGATATGGCACAGAGCACCACGGATAATGGCAAGCTGCTGTATACCAGTGCCATGGTACTCAAGGCGCAGGAAGATAAAACCTATGCGGGCGCCCTTATCGCTTCGCTTTCTAATCCTTGGGGCGATACCGTCCCTGCTGTCACACCCAGCACGGGCTACAAGGCCGTTTGGCCCCGAGACTTTTACCAGTGCGCCATGGCATTTCTCGCCATGGGCGATACACAAACGCCTAAAGTCGCCTTTGAGTACCTTAAAAAGGTGCAAGTGAGTGACAAAACTCCAGGCTATAGTGGCACGCCCGGTTGGTTCTTACAAAAGACCCATGTGGATGGCCAAATCGAATGGGTGGGCGTACAGCTCGACCAAACGGCGATGCCGATCATGCTCGGCTGGAAACTCTGGCAGGCAGGCGTACTCAGCCAAGCGGAACTGAGCCATTGGTATCAAGAGATGCTAAAAGCCGCGGCGGAATTTTTAGTCAGCGGCGGAGAGGTGAATCTTGACTGGAATCACACGCAAATTACGCCACCGAAAACCCAGCAAGAACGTTGGGAAGAACAAGCTGGTTATTCGCCCTCCACCACGGCCGCAGTGATCGCAGGCTTAGTGGCCGCGAGTGATATTGCTAAGGCAGTAAACGACAGCGATGCCAGTCAGCGTTATCTCGCAACCGCTAAAACGCTTAATCAACAACTTGAAAAACACTTAGTGACGACCCAAGGTTTGCTTACCGATAGCCAAGGCATTAAGGCGCCTTATTATCTGCGATTAAGCCCGAATGGCGAACCAAACACCGCCGAGCAACTCGCCGCTAATAATGGTCGTGCGGGATTAGATCAACGTCAGATCCTCGATGGCGGCTTTTTAGAGCTGGTGCGCTACGGCGTGCGTGGCGCCACCGATAAGCTGATTAATCAAAGCCTAGCGCTGGTGGATAACACTGAGCTTGAGGACAATTTACGCCTCAAATACAACTTTACTGCAAAAGATGGCAGCAGTGTTCCTGGGTTTAGACGTTACGGTAACGATGGCTACGGTGAAGATATCCTCACTGGCGCAAACTACGCCGAATCAGGCAGTAATAGCGACAACCAACGCGGCCGCGTATGGCCCTTCTTCACCGGCGAGCGTGGCCATTTTGAATTGGCCCTCGCCAGCGCTAAGGGAGAGCTAAGCGGTGTTCACGCGCAGCAAACCAAACAGCAGCTTATCAATACCTATGTACAAGGGATGGAAACCTTCGCCAACGCGGGTCTAATGCTCCCCGAGCAAGCATGGGACGGTGTGGGTAACGCCACACGCTACCAATATCAACTCGGCCAAGGCACTAACTCCGCCACCCCGCTCGCCTGGACCCACGCTGAATATATCAAGCTGGTGCGTTCAATGAGCGATGGTCGAGTATGGGATAACTACCCTATCGTCCCAGAAGCGTTGAAATAAACCCTACTCGAGACAATCTAATTGTGTCCTTTAGTGCTGATTAGCACTAAAGGACTCTGTTTAAGAACGCTCTTAAGGGATTATTTCTAAGGTCTATCTCTAAGATCTAGCCCTAAGAGCAATCTAAAGGAACTAGCTTAAAGAACTATCTTTGCAGCTATTCAAAGAAGCCTGCTTGGTAGCCGTTAGATTGAGTACAAAGCGAGAGATAGTAATGCTACCGTGTGGCTTGCACGCTTTTTTGGGCATATTCCTGAGGCGTGCAACCAAATAAGACTTTAAATGCTGCGCTAAAACTACTGACACTCAAATATCCAAGGCTATGGGCCACGCTTGTTGTGCTTTCCCCTTGGGTTAACCGCTCAAGGGAGTTGAGTAATCGGTATCTTTGGCGCCATTGCCTGTAGGTCTGCCCGGTTTCGGCTTTAAAGAGTCGTTCTATGGTTCGAATACTCGCCCCCGCACTTTGAGCTAATTCGGCCAAGGTATACTCCGACTGCGGTTTTTTGATCAATAACTGGATCACTCGGCCAAGACGCGGATCCGAGCCCGCATTCAAGTAGGTATTCACACTGTCGAGCGCATCTAACTCGTCTATGGCACTTAAACCCAAGCGAAAATATTTGGCAGGTTCCATTGTGGCGTCTTGGCATAGTTTCAGAACCATTTCACGCATTAGCGGCGTCATAGTAACCATCACCACCTGCGTGTCCTGCACTCTTACGCGATAACTGGGATCGATATATAAATTGCGAAGATGAGCTTGGGTTTCACAGTTAATTTGATGCCGGCAACCACTGGGAAGCCACACGGCATGGGTCGATGGTACCACCCAAACCGCATTATCGCTCTGAACCCGTAAAATCCCTTTTGCCGCCCAAAGTAACTGCCCCCGAGGGTGAGAATGGGGTTCAACGCCCATTTCGGCCTCAAGATTGCGCGCATTACTCAATACGGGACGATTTGCATCTAACGTGAACGCAAATTGGCTGGGCGCCAACATTGTCGCTTTAGAAATAACATCTGACACATTACCACCTTAAAACGCCATATTAACTGGGCTATCTTAGGCCGCAATATCAATGCCCGCAATATTAAGGTGATCCCCTATGGGTAAGTTAAGTATTAAAAAATGGCTGGTCTTTAGCGCCATGCTCGTCGCAGTCTTGCTGGCCATATTTCCACTCCAGCAGCACCCATCACTTTTTTCCTACAGCGCATCGGTCGTACTCATCACCCTGTTATTTTGGAGCACCGGCTTTATTCCGCCCTTTATGGCGGGACTGATCTTTTTTGCCTTGGCCACCATTTTTAAACTGATCGACCCCAGTGCGTTGTTCTCGGGATTCGGTTCGACGGCGGTGTGGTTAATTATCTCTGGCTTTGTGATTGGCAGCGCCATTGCAGAATCGGGGTTGAGTCGCCGCCTCGCGGCCGTTATCGCCCCCGCGTTAACTATGAGTTATCCACGCATGATTGCGGGACTCGTCATCAGCGCGATGCTACTGGGATTTGTGATGCCATCCTCGGTTGGGCGCGCGGTAGTGATGCTGCCCATCGGTATGGCCTTGGCCGAGCAACTCGGATTTAGTCGAGGCAGCAATGGCCGGATAGGCATAGCAACCGCCCTAGCACTTGCCTGTAATATGCCAAGCCTTGCGGTGCTGCCCGCCAATATTCCCAATATGATTTTGGCAGGTGCGAGCGAAAACCTGTTTAACGTGCATTTTGGCTATGCTGAGTATCTGTTTCTGCACTTTCCGATTTTAGGTCTGCTCAAATCAGCCATTATCGTGGTGATCGTGGTGTATTTGTTTCCGGCCAAAATTGATAAAACCCAGATGGCGGCAGCGACGGATATCGAAGCGTATGATGTGACCAAGCAAGTTAAACTCGCTGTGTTACTCATCATCACCCTGCTATTTTGGATAACAGACTCATGGCATGGGATCAATCCGGCATGGGTGGGGCTAACGACCGCCATCATCCTCTTGCTGCCGAAATGGGGCATTATTGAGCCAAAACGTTTTAATCAATCAGTTGATTTTTCAACGGTTATCTTTGTTGCCGCCGCGCTAGGATTAGGCGTTTTAGTCAATCAATCTGGGCTAGGTAGCGCGCTCGGCCAAGCATTCAGCCAATACTTACCCTTGTCACAAGGCGCCTCTTTCCTCAACTTTATGTCCTTATCACTGATATCGACCTTAACCGGATTAGTGGCAACCGTGCCTGGTGTGCCTACGGTATTAACCCCAATGGCTGCCGACTTAGCGAATGCGACAGGTTTTTCTCTCCCCGCGGTATTGATGACCCAAGTGATCGGCTTTTCGACGGTGATTTTCCCCTATCAAGCGCCGCCGCTGATTTTGGCGATGCAATTATCTCAGGAGTCCCTCGCCCATCTGCTGAAAGTCACCTTACCCTTAGCGCTGATCACCTTACTAGTGCTGATGCCGCTGGACTACCTCTGGTGGCAGTTATTAGGCTGGATAAGCTAAGCCTTTGAGGTATAGAAAAATAACCCTAGTTTTATGAGCCAAACAAGACTCAAAATTGCGGCAAAGGAGTGCCGCAACCAACTTAGCGACAACCCCATGCGTTAACGTTAGTGAATTAGAAGGTTGTGACCTAAAGTCATTCCCCACGTCGTGCTTACTATTCCTTTGCATCTGATTGTGTGACCTCAACGTTTGCCTGTCGTCTTACTCAACACACTTTCGACAAGTCATCAAAATACGCTACACTGTTTTTATATACAGTATTTTGATTTTCATTATGCATATGCTCACACAAACACAGTATCCACTTTTTAGCTCCTCCGTTGCGGCTGGATTTCCTTCTCCTGCCCATGATTACATTGAGCATTCACTCGATCTCAATGAACTTTGTATTAAACACCCCACAGCAACATTTTTTGTGAAGGTACAGGGAGACTCAATGGTCGATGCGGGCATTTCGAGTGGCGACATATTAGTGGTGGACAGAGCATTACAGGCTACGCACGGTGATATTGTGGTCGCATCCGTCGATGGTGAGTTTACCGTTAAACAATTGCAGTTACGTCCAATAGTGCAATTAATACCCCGTAATCCGGCATTTAAAGCCATTAACATCCACCATGATTCCGAGCTAAACCTATTTGGTGTTGTCACCTGTGTGGTGAAGAAATTCAAATGACTGCTACGCTATTTGCCCTCGTCGATTGCAATAACTTCTACGCTTCCTGCGAACGCTTGTTTCGCCCCGATCTTCAAGGCAAACCCATTGTTGTGCTTTCCAATAACGATGGTTGCGTGGTTGCACGCTCAGCAGAGGCGAAACAATTAGGCGTCAAAATGGCCGTCCCCGTGTATGAGGTGATGGACATGATCCGCGCCCATAATATAGCGGTATTTTCCTCCAACTATGCACTTTATGCCGATATTTCAAATCGAGTGATGACCACTCTCGAGCACATGGTGCCAAGGGTAGAAGTCTACTCAATTGATGAGGCTTTTTTAGATTTGTCTCGGCTCGATAGATGCCAAGATATCACTCAGTTAGCCGCGGATATTCGCCAACGGATCCAACAATGGATTGGGATCAGTGTCTGTGTTGGCATAGGTCCGAGTAAAACCTTAGCCAAACTCGCCAATTATGCCGCTAAAAAATATCCCATGACTCAAGGTGTTGTCGATTTACGCACGACGGAACGCCAACGGCGATTAATGGCCTTGACGCCAATTGATGAGGTATGGGGGATTGGCCGAAAAATTGCGCAACGTTTAAAGCTTATGGGTATACATACCGCCCTACAGCTTGCCGATGCCCCACCTAAGCTCATCCGAGACAGCTTCTCGGTCACAGTCGAACGAACTGTGCATGAGCTAAACGGTATTGCCTGTGATGATATTCAACAACTTGTGGCGACAAAACAGCAAATCGTCAGTTCTCGCTCTTTTGGTGAACGCATTACCCAGTTCACGGCAATGCAGCAGGCCATCAATGATTACACCTGTCGAGCCTGCGAAAAACTGCGTGTTGAGGGTCAATTTGCACGTACCCTATCCGTATTTATTCGGACCAGTTATTTCACTGAACATCAACCCCAGTACAGTCAGGTGCTCACAGGCAATTTAACTTATCCCAGTGACGATACCCGCGATTTTATCGCATTAGCGCAGCGGCTCTTGTCTAGGCTTTGGCGTGAAGGATATGCCTATGCCAAGGCGGGCGTCATGCTGGGGGATTTTTATGCGCCAGGTGTGTTTCAACTAGGATTATTTGATGAAGTCAAACCACAGCCAAAAAGTAGAGCCTTAATGAACCTACTGGATAGCGTGAATCACAGCGGTAAAGCCAAGATCCAATTTGCAGGTCAAGGACTTAATGCAGATTGGAGCATGAAGCGTAACCAACTCTCCCCCCGCTACACCACACAGTGGGCACACATTCCGACAGTAAAATAAGCCATAGTATGCAAACACGCTATTTGCTTACCTGTTAAGGTTTGTTAAATCCCTAAAGCTGCGGCAATAATGCGCTATTTTTCAACAGTTAATAAGATACTTCCAATCCACCACTTTTATCCCACCTTGATTCAGCTCACAGAATCTAAAACTCAATCAAACTAAATACCTAGGATATAAATTGACATTGTAAAGACAATGTTTCGTTACATTGAGATACAACCACGCCATAGCGCATACCGTGCCGTCATTCTTTATTTCCCCTCGCACTTAATTAGCCTCCTCGCTTTTACAAACACAACATTTAGACAGCATACGAACAACAATTAAGCTGTTGATATTAAAGTTGTTAATGATAATTTTCCGACTATGGAGGGCAGTTGCAAATAAATATAAGCCGTGATGAAACCCTTCCTGATCGTCATGGCATTGTTAAGGGAATGAAAATATGACTACGCAAACAACCGTGGCACGTGCGGTTCGTTTTAGTTTACTCGCTTTGGTCTCCGCCTCGGTGACACCGCAAGTATTTGCCGCCGATGAAGCGGCCGTTATCGATGATAAAGTGGAGCGTATCGAAGTCACGGGTTCACGTATTAAACGTACCGATCTTGAAAATGCCTCCCCTATCGTGGTGGTGAGCGCAGCAGATATCGAAAAAGGCGGCTTTAACTCAGTGCAAGACGTGTTAGGTAACCTGTCGCAAAACTCCGGTGGGTCGATGACCCAGCAGGAAGTGCACGGCTTTACTCCAGCGGCATCGGCCGTCAACCTGCGTGGTGTGGGCGCTGGCCGCGTACTGACATTAATCAATGGCAAACGTGTGCCTAAATATCCGTTTGGTGCTGGTGGTACAGACAGCTTTGTCGATACCGCTAACATTCCGTTAGGGGCCATTGAACGCATCGAGATTTTAACCACGGGCGCCTCGGCAATTTACGGCTCAGATGCGATGGGCGGTGTAATTAACATCATCTTGAAAAAAGACGTTGAACAAAGCACCTTCAAATACCGTCACTCTGATACCTTCGATGGTGGTCTGCAAAATAACCAGTTCTCCTTTATGACGGGTGTCAGCAGTGATAAAGCGAACCTGACCTTCTTCGCCGAATATGAAGATCGCCAAGCGTTAAAAGCCTCGGATCGTCCTGAATGGGGGACCGATATTGTTCCGGGTAACTACTATTCCAGCTACAGCTCCTATGGCGCCAACCTTGTGGATAGCAATGGTAAATTACTCAAGACCTTAAGCGCCGCAGAATGTGATGCGCGCGGCTATGTGATGATGGCCAATGGTAAGTGTGGGTTCGATCGCTCCGCACAGCGCGACTTTTCGCCTGAGCAAAAACGCTATTCAACCATGATCAACCTCACCAAAGACTTAAACGACAATCATCAGCTGTATTCGCGCCTCGATTACACCCATGCCTCGACCTACACTGAGATTGAATCGGCAACGGTCGGCGAAGATTTTATGTTCAACGTATCGGGCAATAACGTCACTATTGTTGATGAACTCAATGGGTTATCTCAAGTCTTCGATAAAAATACCGCCTTCGGCGGAGATTTTGCCGGCGCTGCCGATGGGGACTATTACTACACTCGCCGTATGTCGGAGTTAGGTCCACGCACCTCTGATTTTGAGACCAATAACTTCTCCTTCTTATTAGGCAGCAAAGGTTACCTCACCGATTCAATCGAGTACGACACCTCGTGGTCGATTGCGCGCCAAACGGTAGACTCCACCACCGCAGGTTCACCCACCTACCAAAGCATGTGGAATTACCTCACCGCAGGCACAAACGGCAATTCGCTGCTGGATGTGATTTCACCGGACGATGCCGCAATGCTGGATTTCCAAGGTGGTAAGAAGGGGCAATCTACCCTATCGAGCTTCAACGCGGGGATCAGTGGCGATGCCTTTGAATTACCAGCAGGCACAGTGGCTTATGCCGTGGGCGTCGAATACGGTAAAGAATGGTTCTACGATAAGTCCGATAGCTTCACCAGCAATGGTGGCGTGATTGGCAAAGGCGGCAGCAGCGCCCAAGGTGAACGTGAGCAATATGCAGGTTATGCCGAAGTCGCCGTGCCTGTGATTGAAAACCTCACCGTCACCCTTGCGGGCCGTTACGACTACTATGACGATTTATCCGATGTCGGCGGTCAATTCAGCCCACAAGTCGCAGTCGAGTATCGCCCGATTGATAATCTGTTGTTACGCGGTCTGTATGCAGAAACCTTCCGAGCGCCAGACATGCAGCGCTTATTTGGTGAACCAACGGCAGCCTATAGCACAGTGATCGACACTCCAACCTGTGAGGCCGCGGGTGGCACGGGCCCTGCCTGTGAGAAGATTGACTCACTGCCAATTACTATCGGTGCAAACCCAGAACTTGAAGCGGAAACCGGTAAAAACTATAACCTCGGCATTGTGTGGGATTATAACGATCTCAATTTAACCTTGGACTACTGGATTGTTGAAATCGATAACCTAGTCAATAGCCCAAGCGCCCAGTATATCTTGGATCACTCTGATGCCTTCGCCGATAAGATTTTCCGCGATGCAAGCGGCAAGTTAATTCAAGTGAATACTCAAGCCATCAACATGTCATCCCAAGAAACTTCGGGTATCGACTTCTCGGTGGGCTATCGCTATGAGACTTCAGGCTACGGCGATGTCACCGCCCGCTTAGAAGGCACCTATTTATTGAAGTGGGAGGAGCAATTAACCCCAGATTCAGAGCCTTTAGATCTGATCGATGGTGACGGCTCTGCCCCGCAAATCCGTGGTAACTTAAATCTGGGTTGGAACTACGATGACTTCGCTACCAACCTGCTGGTCAAGTACACCGACAGCATGAATGGCCAGCGTAAAGAGGCATTCATTAACAATGGGTTAGCGGATAAATATGCCGTCACTATCGATAGCCATGTCGAAGTGAACTGGGCCGCCAGCTATATGTTAACCGATGCGATTAAGTTCTCCGGCGGGATTAATAATATCTTCGATGCAGGCCCTGAGATTGATGAAACCCAAAACTCTTGGCCGCACTATCCACGTTCTTACTACAACGTTGTTGGGCGTGAATATTATTTAGCGGTAGAGATGAACTTCTAATCAACCTCATGTTTTGATTAGTATTGCTTCCTCAAACACAAAGCCGAGCAACTGCTCGGCTTTTATCTATTGGCTTCACACTCAGTTACGCGTAGGTATCAATCGATTCGCCTTGACTCGCCTCACGGGCGCGCTCTTTGGCGGACTCGCTCACCTCTTCCACTTTGGCTGGTGCAGGTTGAGCGGGTAACGCAGTGGGTGAAGATGAACGGTTGGCAGCATAGCTATGCGCTAACATTGGGCTGCTTGCACTGATATTCATAGCGATCCCCTTGTCGATTTAGGCTCAATGCTCAGGTTCAATACTTAGGCTAGAAGCCAATACTTAAGTGACGCTTAAGCGCTTGTGCTAAAAAATCCTTTTGCCATTGGCTGCATCGGCTGCAATTGATGACCATACAATACGATAACCCCCTTGTGGCATCTAACGCACAATGCCACAATGCGAGCAAAATCAATGCGTGCCAACGGCGCCCCGCGATAGGAGCATCATCTTGACCCTTTTTGGTATTAAAAATTGCGATACAGTGCGTAAAGCACGTAAATGGATTGAAACCCATCAACTTTCGGTCAACTTCCATGACTTTAGGGAAGATGGATTAGCAGAAAAGGATCTTCAGCATTGGTGTCAAATTGCAGGATGGGAAACTGTCTTTAACAAACGCAGTACCAGTTTTCGCGCCTTGAGTGATGCAGATAAGGCCAATATCGACCAAGCCAAAGCCATTCAACTGATGCTCACTCACCCGACGCTGATCAAGCGCCCAGTGCTAGTGGTGGGTGAACAAGTGCTGGTGGGCTTTAACGAAGCCGAATATAAGAAGGCCTTTTCCCTATGACGCACGCTTCGAACACCCACCCAGTTACCGAACTGACTAAAGCGTTAATCGCCCGTCCTTCGGTCACCCCGCTGGATGAAGGCTGCCAAACCCTGATGGCCGCACGTCTTGCCGCCATTGGCTTTAATATTGAGCCCATGGTCTTTGAAGACACCACCAATATGTGGGCGCGTCGCGGTAATGAAGGCCCAGTATTTTGTTTTGCTGGCCATACCGATGTAGTGCCCGCAGGCGATTTAAGCCGCTGGCATACCCCACCTTTTGAGCCAACCATTATCGACGGTTACCTCTATGGCCGCGGCGCGGCAGACATGAAAGGCTCATTGGCGGCGATGATCGTCGCGACCGAGCGTTTTGTGGCTAAGCACCCAAATCACCCCGGCTCGATTGCGTTTTTGATCACCAGCGATGAAGAAGGCCCCTTTATCAATGGCACCACACGGGTTATCGACACCCTAGAAGCCCGCAATGAAAAAATCACTTGGGCGCTGGTGGGCGAACCCTCATCGACCCTAAAACTCGGTGATGTGGTCAAAAATGGACGCCGTGGCAGCCTGACCGCCAACTTGACCGTTAAGGGCATTCAGGGCCATGTGGCCTATCCGCACCTTGCGGATAACCCAATCCACAAAGCCGCGCCGTTTTTAGCCGAGTTAAGCCAAACCCATTGGGATAATGGCAACGAATTCTTCCCGCCCACCAGCATGCAAATCGCCAATATTAATGGCGGTACGGGCGCATCGAACGTGATCCCAGGCACCCTAGAGGTGATGTTTAACTTCCGTTATTCGACCGAAGTGACCGCCGAGATATTAATCGAGCGCGTGGAGGCCTTATTGACCGCCCACGAACTGGATTATGACATCAGCTGGACCTTCAACGGTCTGCCATTTTTAACCGGCGAAGGCCCACTGTTAGACGCGACTCGCCATGCTATACGTCAGATCACTGGCTATGATACCGATCCGCAAACCACGGGCGGCACCTCTGATGGACGCTTTATTGCACCAACGGGCGCCAAAGTGTTGGAACTCGGTCCAGTGAACGCCACTATCCATAAAGTGAACGAGTGCGTGAAAATCGACGATCTCGAGCAGTTAGCCCTGTGCTACGAAGTGATTTTGGAACAGTTGCTGTGTTAAACGCCACGCCACGCTTAAGGAACACAGCCCAGCTC
This sequence comes from Shewanella sp. GD04112, assembly GCF_029835735.1. NCBI lineage: Bacteria > Pseudomonadati > Pseudomonadota > Gammaproteobacteria > Alteromonadales > Shewanellaceae > Shewanella > Shewanella sp. GD04112. The sequence continues at coordinate 2,264,536 of NZ_JAOEAL010000001.1, read as the reverse complement.
TATGGAATAGAAAGTGGAATAGAGAGTGGGATAGCAAGCAGTTTAGACACGGGCTTACATACCGACTTATCCGCTGCTGTAACCCAAGAGTCAGCGCAGAGACTGCAATTAGTCGAACTGCTGAGTCCCCATCACCCGAGCGAAACACGCTTCATGCTGGAGGCTCAAACCGCCCTCGCCTTTAAGGCGATGGCGGACAGCGCCGCCAAAGATGGGATAGCCCTCGCGATTTGCTCGGCCTATCGTCCTTTTGACAGGCAACTCGCCATTTGGAACGCCAAAGCCAGCGGTAAGCGTGTTGTGCTGGATATTAACGAACAGCCCGTGGATATCAGTCCACTGAGCGATGATGCATTAGTCGATTTGATTTTGCTCTGGTCGGCACTGCCAGGCGCGTCACGCCATCACTGGGGCACGGATATCGATGTGTTTGATGCCAAGCAAATCGAGGTGAAATCCCTGCGATTAGTGGAAGCGGAATACACTGATGGCGGCCCTTGTGCCCACTTGCACCAGTGGCTACTCCAGCACGCCAAGGATTTTGGGTTTTATTTTCCTTTTCAGCGCGGTAAAAGCGCCGTCAGCGCCGAGCCTTGGCATATCAGCTATTTCCCCGTGTCTCAAACCCTGTTACCCCAATTTGAGGTGCAGGCCTTAGCGCAGGTTATCCAGCGCAGCGATATGTTGCTTAAAGAAGCGGTGCTCGCCCGTTTACCTGTGCTTGTGGCGGAATATGTACATCGAATTGCACAGCCTTAAGGTGTCGCCATTCGCACAACTCGATGGCGCCTTTTACTCGGCGCTTATCTTTAAAAGTAGGTTTTATGGATTTTTCTTCACACAGAAAACAACTCAACATCGCCGGTAGCCAACTCAGTTACCTCGATATAGGTTCAGGCCCAGCGCTGTTATTTGGCCACAGTTACCTCTGGGATAGCGCCATGTGGGCGCCGCAAATTGCCAGCTTAAGTCAACAGTATCGCTGCATCGTGCCCGAACTCTGGGGACACGGCCAATCGGGCGCCGTCCCAGAAAGCTGCAACAGCCTCTTAGACATCAGCGAGCATATGCTGACTCTGATGGATAGCCTCAACATCGAGCAATTTGCGGTTATCGGTTTATCCGTGGGTGCCATGTGGGGCGCCGAGCTCGTGCTTAAAGCCCCCGCGCGCGTCAATGCTCTGGTGATGCTCGACAGTTTTATTGGGTTTGAGCCAGAGATCACCCGTGCTAAATATTATGGCATGCTGGACACGATCCAAGCCGCCGGCAGCATACCTGCGCCGCTTATCAGCGCCATTTCGCCACTGTTTTTCGCCGATAATGCCAAAGCGAATAATCCCGAATTAGTGCAGCGTTTTGAGGCCTACTTGGCCGCGCAAACGCCAGAGACGATCCCGAGCATAGTTAAGCTTGGCCGAATGATTTTTGGCCGCCGCGATACGATGGAATTTGCCGAGCAATTAACTCTGCCCTGTTTAGTCATGGTCGGGGTTGAAGACAAGGCCCGCAGCGTGCTAGAGAGTTACCTGATGAGCGATGCCATCGACGGCAGTCAGTTAGTGCATATTCCTAACGCAGGGCATATTTCCAGCCTAGAGCAAGCCGAGTTTGTCACTGAGCATTTAACTCAGTTTTTAGCGAAGGTATTGTAACAGCGCCCGTATCAGCAAGGTGCCACCCAACTGCGGCACATTGGATAGACCAGCAAGCGTAAATTTACTGGTATACTCTTGCTAAAAATGTGCTGCTTGCATCACTTAGGGCAATAAAGACATTTTAATATGTCAATAAAACAATAGGTTAAAATGAAACTACTCAAACCCTTATTCGATAACAACCGTCGCTGGGCCGGACGCATTCGCCAAGAGCACCCTGATTTTTTTGAACAGCTGGCGAAACAGCAGAACCCTGAATATCTTTGGATTGGTTGTTCCGACAGCCGAGTACCTTCAAACCAAATCATCGATTTAATGCCGGGCGAAGTCTTCGTTCACCGCAATATTGCCAACATGGTGATCCACACCGATCTTAACTGCCTATCTGTTCTGCAATACGCCATTGATGTACTTAAGGTGAAGCACATTATGGTGGTAGGACACTATGGCTGTGGTGGTGTACGTGCCGCCATGGGGAATCAACGCTTAGGGCTTATCGACAACTGGCTCGGTCATTTACGTGATGTTTACCGTCTTCATCAAGATGAATTAATGCAAATGGATGATGCCAAGCGTTTCGACCGTCTGTGTGAACTCAACGTAATTGAACAGGTTTCTAACGTCACCAGCAGCACTATCGTGCAGGAAGCTTGGGCTCGCGGCCAAGAACTGGCGATCCACGGTTGGATTTACGGTATCGATAATGGTCTGTTAACCGACCTTGATGTGACTGTCGATCGCGCGCAAAAGATTTAAATCGGTTTGAGTGAAACACGCCAAAAACCTGCCCCGTGCAGGTTTTTTGTTTTAATGCATGCCAATATCTATGCACGCCACATACAAGCTCCATCCGCCTAATTTAACTTGTTGCCAAGGTACTTCCACACTCGCCCCATTGGCTCTGAATGGCGCAGTTCATCTCAACCCATCGGCTAAACCTCGAGCTGCACCTCGCTTAATGGACTCGCATGCCCTAATACAACGGCTCGCAAAGGCTAACAAGCACGAACACATGCAATAACACAGTGTTAAGTGAGCAAAATCTAAGCTCGAAACGTCAACATGACCTTATTTTCATCAATAAAACATCGCAAGGGATCTTTAGCCCAGTTATAATCCGCCAGTTAATTGCAGCGCGACCATGCGCCACAAATTCTAAGGAGATACCTTCCATGCCCGGTTTTGAATTATTTGGTCCAGAAGAAAAGCAAGAAGTCGCCGATGTGATGGAGCACGGCTTTACCTTCCGTTATAACTTCGACCATATGCGTAATGATCGCTGGAAGACTCGCGATATGGAGCAACTGCTCTGCGAGAAAATGAATGTTAAGCATGCTCACCTCTTATCTAGCGGTACTGCTGCGCTGCAAACAGCCTTAATGGCGGCAGGCATTGGTGCTGGCGACGAAGTTATCGTGCCACCTTTTACCTTTGTTGCTTCTGTAGAAGCGATTTTCATGGCCGGTGCTGTGCCAATTTTTGCCGAAATCGACGAGACACTGTGTCTATCACCAGAAGGCATTGAAGCGGCGATCACCCCACGCACTAAAGCAGTGAACTTAGTACACATGTGTGGCTCTATGGCCAAGATGGACGAAATCAAAGCCGTGTGCGCTAAACACAACATCGTATTGTTAGAAGATGCTTGCCAAGCCATTGGCGGCAGCTACAAGGGCCAAGCCCTAGGTACTATCGGTGATGTAGGTTGTTACTCTTTCGATTCTGTTAAAACCATCACCTGTGGTGAAGGCGGCGCGGTGATCACCAATAACACCGAAATCTACGATCACGCCCATATGTTCTCCGATCACGGCCATGACCATATTGGTAAAGACCGTGGCGCCGAGTCACACCCAATTATGGGTCTGAACTTCCGTATCTCTGAAATGAACGCGGCCTTAGGTTTAGCCCAGTTACGTAAACTCGATACCATTATCGACATTCAACGTAAAAACAAAAAAGTCATTAAAGAAGCGATGGCGAGCATTCCTGAAGTCAGCTTCCGCGAAATCCCCGATCCAGAGGGTGATTCAGCTGGCTTCTTAAGCTTTATGTTACCAACAGAAGCACGTACCCAAGAGATCAGCAAAAAACTGGCTGAGAATGGCGTTGACGGTTGCTTCTACTGGTACGTGAACAACTGGCATTATCTGAAAAACTGGAAACACATTCAGGAGCTTAAGGCCCCTGCTGCGTTGCCAATCACATTAATCGCCGACAGACCTGACTATACTCAAATTTCTGTGCCGAAATCTGATGCCATTATGAGCCGCACTATTTCCATGCTCATTAAATTGTCTTGGACCGATGCTCAGATTGCCGAGCGTATTGAAAACATTAAGAAAGCATTTGCCCAATAATTAAACGGGAGTTTTTGCAATGAGTTTTAAAAATTTTAAAGTAGTTGAAAAGATGATCTTCGGTCGTGGCTCCTTCGCACAATTAGACGAAGTATTAGCTGCACAGCGTAAGGCCGACGATGACTTCGTGGTATTTTTAGTCGATGACGTTCACCAAGGCAAACCACTCGAAGCACGCATCCCAGTGAAAGCCCAAGACTTACTGATTTGGGTTAACGTAGATGATGAGCCAAGCACAGTGCAAATCGACACCCTGACCGAGCAAGTTCAAGCCTTCAACGGCAAACAACCGGTTAGCGTCGTCGGTTTAGGTGGCGGTTCAACCATGGACGTCGCAAAAGCGGTATCACTGATGCTGACCAACCCAGGCGGCTCTGCCATGTACCAAGGTTGGGATTTAATCAAAAATCCAGCGGTTCACCACATTGGTATTCCAACGATTTCAGGTACGGGTGCTGAAGCGTCACGCACCGCAGTATTGTGTGGTCCAGTGCGTAAACTGGGTCTGAACTCAGATTACACAGTGTTTGACCAAATCATCATGGACTCTGAGTTAATCGAAGGTGTTGAAACTGACCAATGGTTCTACACAGGTATGGATTGCTATATCCACTGCGTTGAATCATTAGAAGGTACCTTCTTAAACGAATTCTCTAAGTCATACGCCGAAAAAGCCATGGAGCTTTGCCGCCAAGTGTACTTAGAAGATCACCCAGAAAAAGACGACAAGCTGATGATGGCGTCATTTATGGGCGGAATGAGTATCGCTTACAGCCAAGTAGGTGCATGCCACGCGGTATCTTATGGTCTGTCTTACATCCTCGGCTACCACCATGGTATCGGTAACTGTATCGCCTTCGACGTGTTAGAAGAATTCTACCCAGAAGGTGTAGCTGAATTCCGTCTGATGATGAAGAAGCACAACATCACTCTGCCGAAGAACATCTGTAAAGATCTGCCAGATGAAACCATCGCGAAAATGGTTGCCGTGACTAAGAGCATGGGTCCATTATGGGCAAACGTGTACGGCCCAACATGGGAAGAGAAAGTCACTGACGAAATGTTGACTGCCCTGTTCCGTCGCATTTAAGCTCTCAAGCAGATGACAAGGGCTCGTTGTGAGCCCTTTTGTCTATCTACACTGCATATCTTTGATAAATTAGGATAATTTAATGAATGTGACTCTGTTAATCCCGGCGCGTTACGGTTCAAGCCGCTTCCCGGGCAAGCCCTTAGCCCCGATTAACGGCAAGCCGATGATCCAACACGTGTACGAACGCGCGTCGTTAGCCAAAGGCCTCACCAATATTTATGTTGCAACCGATGATGAGCGTATCAAAAGCGCCGTAGAAGGCTTCGGTGGCAAAGTGGTCATGACCAGCCCTGATGCGGCATCGGGCACAGACCGTATCAATGATGCGATTAACCAATTAGGTTTGAAGGATGACGATTTAGTCATCAACCTTCAAGGCGACCAACCCCTAATCGACCCCACTTCCATCGAGCAAGTGATCAGCCTCTTCGAACGCCATCCAGGCGAGTTTGAAATGGCGACCCTCGGCTATGAAATTGTCAACAAAGCCGAGCTCGACGATCCTATGCATGTGAAGATGGTGTTCGATAACGACTACTACGCGCTGTATTTCTCCCGCGCACGTATTCCCTTCGGGCGCGATACCAAAGATTATCCAGTTTACAAGCACTTAGGCGTGTATGCTTACACCCGCAGATTCGTGCAAGCCTTCGCCGCCCTCCCCTTAGGTCGTCTCGAAGATCTGGAAAAATTAGAGCAGCTACGTGCCCTAGAACATGGCCATAAGATCAAAGTCGCCATCAGCGCCTTCGACTCAATCGAAGTTGACACGCCGGAAGATATTCGTAAGTGTGAGCAGCGTTTAGCCGTTGATTAATCAGGGCGTTGCTCAATAAGGAGTTGTCATGTCGAGCTTAGAAGTGTGGATCATTATTATTTTGGTGGTGGGTGTGATTGCCAGCAATCTTGCCGCACTGAAATACAGTGCCAAATTCAAACTGCCACAGTTTGGTCAGCACGATAAAGAAAAGCAGTTAAAGACCGATAATCGCGCGAATTCCTCACCCGATGCCGATAAGTCTGCGGATACGGCGATTGAAAATCGTGATAAATCAACCCAAGTTGAGCAAGATAAACCCTAAGCGAATCGCTTTACTCCTCTGATTTATCCATCAAAAAGGCGCAATAGCGCCTTTTTTGTGGGTGAGAAATAATGTTTCGGTATAGCTTGGCGTATACGCCCAATCTTTCACAGCAAAGATGAAGTATTGAATTATCAAGAATAATACTCGCCACTAAAATGCGTCAGGAAAAGAACAGCCTCATGTATTGAAGTTTTATACAAATCGAAGCAAGACCGCGTGGAAAGGCAAAAAAGCGTGTCAGGACGTCAGCTGTATCAGGTGAGTTTCGAGTAAAAATGTCTATGGGTTAACGCCCACATTTAGCGAGTAAAGCCGCGCAGTGGGTTGACATCGTCGCCAGCGCTTTTTGCTGGCGATAAAATTTGATGATTAGCAGACGGCACGGCTCATGTAGTAAAACCGATCATCTTCACTTGTTAAACCAAACCCTTGTCTCTTATACAAATGAACGGCAGGGCTATTTTTAAACACTTTAAGCTTCAAAATGTGAGAACCATGCTCTTTAGCCAGACGTTCCGCCTCAGCAATAGCGATTGAGCCAATCCCACGATTCTGGTAACTCTGATCCACTTGCAAATCTCGTAACCAGCACGCTTCAATGTCAAAAGATAATCTAACAACACCAACAAGCTTTTCTTCAAATAAAATATCAAAGTTCACAAGATCTTGTGTCATTTGCTCAATCTGAGCTTCATCCCAATCTACAGCGTATTGTGCATAATATGGCAGCATATTCGACAGAGTAAAATATGCTGCTTTTGCTAAATCCTTAGCTGGTCTAAATGTAACCACCGATCTAGTCTCCTAACGTCGCGCTCTGCTGTAAATTGGTCCGACAGTAGCGCTTTGTTATAGCATTTTCCTCAGATATTGAGCTCAACAACCGTGTTTACTATTTCATCGTACTCTTCACAGATTACACGAACGACAACCGTATGCTTTCCCTCTATTAGAGGGACTACCATATACTCATCATCGAACGTCATGTGTCTTGTATGAAGCAGGCTATCGATCTTTATCGTGATTTTTCTTCCTTCCAACTTTGTCCACCAACGTTGATTAATAGGGTGGATATTCGGAAAATCAAATTCGGGACGAACTAAATTTGTAAGGCCCATCAATTCATTTCCGAGACCAAACCTAGAATGTAAACCTGATAACGCAGTGGCTTTAGCATTCAATTGCTCTACGTATTTTGCTTGAGCGCGTTTTATTGGATTAATTGGGATAGGGCTTTTCGGCTCACTATGTTTTTCACCAGTTTCGTAGATAAGAATCCCCTCTGGAAACTCGATATCTACATACACATTGCTTGCTTTAGCGGAACCGTTATTGGCGACATCTATGACCAGCGCAGAAGAATAATTTTTAATCTTATAAAGCGTTTCACACTTCTTGTTGTAATCTTCTAAATCCTGCTGACTAGGGATAGAGTTATTGTATTTTTCAATGTCTTGCTCTGAAACAAACTCTAGCAGATGCGCCTCAATACTATCGAATCTCAATGGCTCAGGCATTTGAGTCGTTCTATATGAATTGAAGTGTTCATCAATAGCCGGGGGTACTATATCGATTCCCATAGCCGGAAGCTTAGATGATATTTTTGACTCAAGATCCATCACTCTTTCTCTGAGCTCTCTGTTCTCCTTGCTAAGAGCCGTCAGTTCCTTAGAAAGAGCCTCATCGGCATGGGCCTTATCTCCTCTAATCCACCCTATGCCAGGTTTTTGCATAATCTGTTTCATTAATGAAATCGAAACACTTTTTATAAGCTGATCTTTTGTTTCCCAAAATTGGGCCATTTTTGAGTTGGTTAAAACCAACTCCCTAAATTTATTGATTTCTGAGAGATCATCATCCCGCTTATCCCTTGACAAGGACACGGTGTCTTTCATCACAAATGCAAGGATCGGTATATTTTTGTCTAGTGCATACTCATATTCCTTTTGAGTAAAACTAATTCCTTCAGATGTTTTTGACCCATATCTCAGACCCAAAACAAGAACGTAATAGTCGCTCACCTCTATGGTTCTTCTAATTATTTCCCATTGATCTTCATCTTCAGCACTGAACATCTCCATGCCGATGGGTATATGGTACATCTCCAAGATAGCCTTAATGATACTTTCCCGTTCTTCTGCTAAATCAGAGTAAGTTGAGCTTAAGAAAACTTGATACTTTATTGATTTCAAGGCTACTCCTAGATATTTCAACGACCGCTATAACATTTTTTAGTGCACATGAGCGTTTAGCACATTGGACCAGTGAAAACGTGAACAATTAACTATCTGTATGCAAAGAACTTATCAGCACTCTGTTAAATATACCATCTGGAAAAACGCGCATGCGCGTTTTCCAAACCTATTATCTAATCCATGAATTTATAGATAACTGATTTAAAAGGCATTTACTTATAAAAATGTGAGAACACGCAAGAAGATAGGATGAAAATTTTTAGGTGAGATAATCTACTTTCGAATGCACCACAGACAATTTGTTAACTCATTTTGGGGCTGAAACAAGTCCGAAAAGGCGATAGCGAACTAAATCCCGCCTATGCCACATACGGATTTATCTACGCCATAAAAAAGGCCAAGTGTGGAGAGCACTTGGCCTTTGGCTGGAGATGGAATATGACTCGAGTTTAGAAGCCTTCAACCCCTGCCATATCGGGAAGATGGTGAGCAATCCCTTTATGACAATCGATACAGGTTTTCTCACCACTGGCCAAGGATGTCGAGTGCATCTGGGCGGCGCGTGGTGACTGTCTGGTAAAGTCCATGTAGGTAAAGTTATGGCAGTTACGGCACTCGAGCGAGTCGTTTGCCTTTAACCGTTCCCATTCATGTTCGGCCAGCTCGCGACGTTTGTTCTCAAACTTTTCGCGGGTATTGATGGTACCAAACACTTTACCCCACACTTCTTTCGATGCCTGCATCTTACGGGCAATCTTATCGGTCCAGTTGTGCGGTACGTGGCAGTCAGGACAAGTCGCACGCACACCACTGCGGTTCGTGAAATGGATAGTCGACTGTAACTCTTGATAGACGTTATTTTCCATTTCGTGGCAACCGATACAGAAGGCTTCTTTGTTGGTGGCTTCAAGCGCGGTGTTAAAGCCCCCCCAGAAGATCACCCCCGCCACAAAGCCACCTAAGGTTAAAAACCCTAAACTATAGTGCACACTCGGACGATTGAGAACTTGCCAGATCTTTTTGAGTTTATCTAACATGCTGACTCCTAGTGTGTTTTCTGCTCAGTGTTGGCTTTAATCAGATGATCCATATCCACAAAGTCGTTCTCGACCAGTAATTTGGCATCCAGTTGCGGCACATGGCACTGAGTGCAGAAGTAACGTCTTGGCGAAAGCTCGGCTAAGAAGTTGTTATCCCTATCCATATAGTGAGTCACGCTGACCATAGGCGCTTGGGAATCCCCCGTGCGGTGTCTAGCATGGCATGACATGCACTTGTTGACCTTAAGATCGAGCTGATAGCCGTCGATCTTGTGCGGGATCACCGGTGGCTGCATCGGGTAGTTACGCATCTCTTTGATATCTTTGTTCAGCACCGCCTGCATCGCGGGCGGAGTAGGCTCAACGTTGATTGGCGCTTGGCGCAAAGTATCAATTCTGTCCTCTGGAATGCTCGCCGCAGTCACGCTGGGCATCATCAGGGTGGAGAAGGCAAGCACACTGAATGCTGAGACTAATTTGAATGTTTTCATCCTGTACTCCTTATACCTTGACGATTTTCACGGCGCATTTCTTAAAGTCGGTTTGTTTTGACAGTGGGTCTGTCGCATCCAAGGTGACTTTGTTAATGAGCTGACTGGCATCGAACCAAGGTACGAACACGAGTCCCACAGGCGGTTTGTTGCGGCCACGGGTTTCGACACGGGTTTTGATTTCACCGCGGCGAGACACCACGCGCACTTCGTCACCACGGCGTAAACCGCGTTTTTTCGCATCTTCTGGGTGCATAAAACACACGGCATCCGGGAAGGCACGGTAAAGCTCTGGCACGCGTTGAGTCATCGAACCTGAGTGCCAATGCTCGAGCACCCGTCCGGTGGATAACCACATATCGTATTCGGTGTCTGGCGACTCTGCAGGCGGCTCGAAGGGCAAGGCATAAATCACTGCGCGGCCATCGGGTTTACCGTAGAACTCAAAGCCTGATCCAGGTTTGACATAAGGATCGCTGCCCTCACGGAAACGCCATTTGGTTTCTTTACCATCGACCACCGGCCAGCGAATACCATGGGCTTCGTGGTAGGCATCGAAAGGTGCTAAATCGTGACCATGGCCACGGCCAAAGGTGGCGTATTCTTCAAACAGGCCTTTTTGGACATAGAAGCCAAAGTGTTTCGCCTCGTTGTTCAAATACTTAGGATCGGTATCGGCCAGCGGGAACTTATCGACATTGCCGTTTTTGTACAGCACTTCAAATAAGGTTTTGCCCTTAAATTGTGGATTCGCCGCTAAGACTTCCTTCGACCAGACTTCGTCGGTCGTAAAGCGCTTAGAAAACTCCATCAACTGCCACAGATCCGAGTGGGATTCGCCCGGCGCCTGCACCATTTGATGCCAGAATTGAGTACGACGCTCGGCATTACCATAGGCGCCCTCTTTCTCAACCCACATGGCGGTTGGCAGAATTAAGTCCGCAGCCTGAGTCGTGACTGTGGGATACGCATCGGATACCACAATAAAGTTGGCAGGATTACGATAGCCTGGTAAGCCTTCCTCGTTGATGTTCGGCCCCGCCTGCATATTGTTGTTCACTTGCACCCAGTAGCAGTTCAAGTCGCCATCTTTTAAGCGGCGGTTTTGCTCGACGGCGTGATAACCGGGTTTTGGCGGAATAATGCCACTGGGGATCTTCCAAATTTCTTCGGCGTGTTTTCTATGCTCTGGGTTTGTTACCACCATGTCGGCAGGTAAACGGTGTGAGAAGGTTCCCACTTCGCGAGCCGTACCACAGGCAGAAGGCTGACCGGTTAACGAGAATGGGCTGTTACCGGGAGTCGAAATCTTACCTGTCAGTAAGTGGATGTTATAAATCAGGTTGTTACACCACACACCGCGGGTATGTTGGTTAAAGCCCATGGTCCAGAAGGACGTGACTTTAGTCTCGGGATCGGCATAGAGTTTGGCTAACTCGATAAGTTTAGCCTCAGGCACGCCCGACATCTTGCTGACCTTCTCCACCGTATATTCGGCGACAAAAGCCTTAAAGGTATCGAAATCAATCGGAGTCGAATCCCCTGCCGTTTTCACGTTTTTGGCTTTCTGCTCCAGCGGATGGGTTGGACGTAAACCATAGCCGATATCCGTGGTACCTTGGTGGAAGTTCACGTGCTTCTTCACAAAGTCCCAGTTCACTTTATCGTTTTGAATGATGTAGTTGGCGATAAAGTTTAGGATGGCTAAGTCGGTTTGTGGCGTAAATACTATCGGTAAATCCGCGAGATCGAAGGAGCGATGCTCAAACGTCGAGAGAACTGCCACCTTCACATGGGATGCGCTTAAACGACGGTCAGTCACTCGAGTCCATAAAATCGGGTGCATTTCGGCCATGTTGGAGCCCCAAAGCACAAAGGCATCGGCCGCTTCCATATCATCGTAACAGCCCATAGGCTCATCGATACCGAAGGTACGCATAAAACCGACAACGGCTGACGCCATACAGTGGCGCGCATTCGGGTCGATGTTGTTAGAACCAAAGCCTGCCTTCATCAATTTAACCGCGGCATAGCCTTCCCAAACGGTCCACTGACCCGAGCCAAACATCCCAACTGCAGTCGGGCCTTTGGCTTTTAAGGTTTCTTTCCATTTTTGCGCCATGATATCGAAGGCACTGTCCCAGCTGATGGGGGTAAACTCACCGTGCTTGTCATACTTGCCGTCGGTCATTCTCAGCATTGGCGTAGTCAAACGATCGCTGCCGTACATAATTTTCGACAGGAAGTAACCTTTAATACAGTTAAGACCGCGGTTCACTTCACTGTTTGCATCGCCGTGGGTGGCAACCACTTTGCCCTCGCGGGTCGCGACAATCACAGAGCAGCCCGTACCACAGAAGCGGCATGGGGCTTTGTTCCACTCTAATTTGGTTTGTTCTGAGCTGGTGATTAAATTGCTCGCCGATGCCGGCAGCGCTAAGCCTGCGGCGCCCGCTGCAGCAATCACCGCATTGGCTTTGATAAAGTCACGTCTATTCATGTTCATTCTTCACCCTCTTCGAGCTCTTCACTCTGGTGGTAAACCATAGTGGCGGACAAGACGCCAGGAATGGCATTAATCTGTTCGATACCGTCCATCAAGGCACGTTGGGAGTCACCTTCAAGTACGACGACGAGTTTCACTTCGTTATTGACAGAGAGTTCGGCATTTTCAATCGCCATAATGTGTTGCCTAACATCCGCCATTTTTTGTGGCATGACTTGCACCACTAGACTCGTGATATGAAGCTCTTTGCTCATCCGACACTCCGCTTATTCATGCTGTTGTTATTGTTCTTTAGGCCTCAACCTGCACCCGGTGGGCCGGTGAAGATTTGGCTAAACCATATGGCAAATCCCAATCCACTCACCAACAACACGGATAAGAGGGGGGCGAGAAATACGGTTAAAAAGATAAAAATTTTCAGTTCTAAGGATTTTTCTGCTGCGCTGTTAGCACTCATGCGTCCTCCAAGAGGTTCGTTCCTGTGATGGATTGCTCTGACCAATGCAGGATTTATAGGTATCTCAATTACATCTTTGATCCACGAAATGATCATAGCGTTAAGGTGTTAACAAACTGTATACCTCCAAATCGGTAAACCCTTTGATGCTTGATCCAGATCATCAATTTGGCGATAGATTTAGTTAGATCATGGTTTTTAAGCGTTTTTTTAGATTGTAAATCGATTGATTGGTTATATTTTTTTATTAACCAATTGCTAAAGCATGGAAAAAATATAGGCGCTCAGCAAGTAAAGCGCACAAGATTTAAACAAAATATTCCTTAAGGAGTATTAGGGGATGGTAAAGGAAGGCACAAATTACCGATTATCCACGGCAAAATCGGCTTAACATCTTCGTCAAAGTGTTAACTCACTCAAGAGACAGCCAAATCCCCTACCGTATTGGCTAACTGACCACGCAAATTTGAGGTTTTTAATATCGCCATTAGGGCCAATTTACTCGCCACCGACTTTGCCCTTTGGGGTTAGCCTGATAGCCCATAGCGAAAATCTATGCAGTAAGGGGCAAGTCTGTCGTGGCTAATGGTAGTTAGGTGAAAATGAACAATAAAAAAGCCGAACCCAAAGGTTCGGCTTTTAATGCTAAAGATGACGCGTTACGCTCAACTCACTGAATCTACAGATTCAATCCGTAATGTATCAACATCATTAACTCAGCAGGATATGGTTTAAGATACGCTTCTCCGAGATGGGATAAGCCGTTCCCAGCGCCTGTGCAAAGCAAGACACCCGATACTCTTCAATCATCCAACGGGCTTCAATCAGTGCCGCAGGTACGGGCTGTGAGCGCGGCACTTTGGCAAGTTGCGCCGCTAAGGCCTCCTGCACTTTAGTGATACTCTGCATATGCAAACGGTCACGGGTCGGATCCACAGGCAACTTATCGATACGGGTTTCAATCGCCTTTAGGTAACGCGCCACATCCGCTAAGCGATTCCAACCACAGGCTTCGACGAATCCCTTAAACACTAATTGGTCTAATTGGCTTTGAATATCACTCATCGCAAAAGCGATATCTAAGCTAATTTTACCCTTAGTCCGCTTTTTAATGCCCTGATAGAGCGTCAAAATCTGCTCCACTTTTAGGGCGATTTGCTCAGCCGTTGGATTCAGCTCTTGGCGTACCCAATCCTTGGCCTGTTCGAACTGAGTGGCATCGCGTACATCCAGCGCCTTTTCATCAAGCAATTGCTGCACGGCTGCGGCAATGATGTCATCAATCAGAATTTGCACTTGGCCAAATGGATTGAAATACATTGCCAGCTTTGCCTTGTTCGGCAGAGCCTGTTGCAGGTGTTTTACTGGCGATGGAATGTTGAGCAACAGCAGACGACGAAGCCCCTGACGATGCGCCGCCTGCGCCTCAAATTCATCATCAAATAATTTGATGGCAACTGAGTCTTTATTATCAATCAGCGCGGGGAAAGCCCGCACTTGATAGTTGCCCTTACGCTGTTCAAATTGTTTTGGTAAGTCGCCAAAGGACCACTCGGTGAGCGCTTCTTTCTCAATGCCCTTATCCGCTACTTGACGAATCGCCTTAGCGACCACGCCCTGTAACTCGGCCTTTAAGGTATCGAGTACCCGCCCCTGTGCGACTAATTTGCCCTTGTCGTCCTCAATCTTAAAGTTCATTTGCAAATGCGCGGGCATCTGCGTGACATCAAAATCTTCAGGATTGACGCGGGTGCCACTCATACGCAAAAGCTGTTTGCACATGGCGTCGAGTAAACTGGCGCTAAAGGGCTGCATTGCTTGCACGCAGGCTCGGGCATAATCGGGCGCAGGCACAAAGTTACGTCTTAGTCCTTTAGGCAAAGACTTAATCAGGGCGACGCATTTCTCCTCACGCATCCCCGCCACCAGCCAATCGAAATCCGTATCATCGATTTGATTGAGTAGTGCCACTGGAATATGCACAGAAACGCCATCATCACTCGCTGCAGGATCAAAGTGATAACTCAGTTGCAAGCGAATATTGCCCTTGTGCCAAGTGTCGGGGAAATCGAGCGCCGAGATATGATCGGCACTGCGCTGCATCAATAGTGACTTATTAAAATCGAGTAAATCGGGTTGAGTTCGGCGCGCTTCTTTCCACCAGCTAAAGAACTTAGGCGCGTTATAGATGCCTTCGGGAATGCGCGGCTCGTAAAAGTCCATCAACACTTGTTCATCGACCAAAATATCGCGGCGACGGGACTTGTGCTCGAGCGCTTCGACATCCTCTAATAGCTTTTGGTTAGCGATAAAGAAGGCTTCTTTGGTTTGTAATTGCCCTTCGGCGAGCGCGCTACGGATAAAAATTTCCCGCGCTTCAACAGGATTAATCGGCCCGTATTGCACGCGGCGGCGATGCACCACGGTCAAACCGTAAAGCACTTGGTTTTCAAAGGCAATGACACTGCCCTGTTTTGCCTCAAAATGCGGCTCGAGGTGATTCTTTTTAATCAGATGCGCCGCTAACGGCTCGAGCCACTCTGGTTCAATTTTGGCGCAGCAGCGCGCAAACAGCTTAGAGGTTTCGGTAAGCTCCGCCGCCATGATCCATTTCGGGCCTTTTTTCGCCAGCGGTGAACCTGGGAACACAAAAAACTTACGATTGCGTGCACCTAAATATTCGTTGTTATTGTCCTTAAAGCCGATATGACTCAGCAGGCCAGATAACAGCGCACGGTGCAGCGCATCGTAGTTGGTTGGCGTCTCGTTTAAGCGCCACTTTAAATCGTGAACCGCTTGTTTTAGCTGAGTATATAAATCCTGCCATTCGCGCACACGCAGGTAGGCTAAGTACTCGTCGCGGCATTTTTTACGGAACTGGCTGGCGGATAATTCCTTTTGCTGCTCTTTTAAGTGCTGCCATAGGTTCACCCAACTGACAAAATCTGAATGGGGATCGGCAAAACGGCGATGGGCCTCATCGGACGCCTGCTTTTTATCCATGGGACGCTCGCGGGGATCTTGAATCGACAGACCCGCGGCAATCACTAACACTTCCTGCAAGCAGCCCAGCTGATGACTCTCCACCACCATACGCGCTAAACGCGGATCCACCGGGATCTGCGATAACTGACGCCCAAGCGGCGTTAACACGATATTGCCCTTCTGCTGCTTAACGGCTTGCAATTCCTCAAGCAGTAAGAAGCCATCGCGAATATGGCGCGGATCGGGCGGCTCAATAAAGGGGAACGCCGCAATATCGCCAAGGCCGATGGCGAGCATCTGCAAAATAACCGAGGCTAAGTTGGTGCGTAGGATTTCGGGATCGGTAAACGCGGGACGACTGTTAAAATCCGCCTCATCGTATAAACGAATACAAATACCCGGGCCAACACGGCCGCAGCGGCCTTGACGCTGATTGGCACTGGCCTGTGAAATGGGCTCGATGGGCAGGCGCTGCACCTTAGTGCGATAACTGTAACGGCTGATCCGCGCTGTGCCTGGGTCAATAACATAACGAATACCAGGGACGGTGAGCGATGTTTCCGCCACGTTAGTGGCAAGCACGATGCGACGCCCAGTATGGCTGCTGAATACCTTGGACTGCTCGCCGTAGGAGAGGCGCGCATACAGCGGCAAAATCTCGGTATCGCGGTAATTGCGACGGTTAAGCTGCTCGGCGGTATCACGAATTTCGCGCTCGCCGTTCATAAAGATCAGAATATCGCCCAAGCCTTCGGCGACTAATTCGTCAACGGCAGCAAAAATCCCTTCGATTTGGTCGAGATCCGCTTCGGTATCTTGCACCAACGGGCGATAACGGGTTTCCACCGGATACGTCCGGCCAGAAACTTCGATAATAGGTGCATTATTGAAATGCTTAGAAAAACGCTCAACATCGATAGTCGCCGAGGTGATGATAATCTTAAGATCGGGGCGTTTTTTCAGAATTTGCTTGAGGTAACCCAAGATAAAATCGATGTTGAGGCTGCGCTCGTGCGCCTCGTCGATAATGATAGTATCGTATTGATCTAAATAGCGATCCGAGGTGAGCTCCGCCAGTAAAATCCCGTCAGTCATCAGCTTGATATAGGATTCGCTCTTTAAGGCATCGGCAAAACGCACCTTAAAGCCCACCACTTCGCCGAGCGGACTTTGTAATTCTTCAGCAACACGTGTCGCCACGCTACGCGCCGCTAATCGCCGCGGCTGGGTATGACCAATAAAGCCGCGACTACCAAGGCCCAGTTCTAAACAGATTTTCGGGAGCTGAGTGGTTTTACCTGAACCGGTTTCACCCGCAATGATCACCACTTGGTTTTCACTGATGGCTTTAGCGATCTCTTCGCGCATGCCGCTAACGGGCAGATTATCTGGATATTGGATTTTCGGGCGCGCCTTAAGGCGCTGCTCGACCTTTTCGAACGCTGCTTGCGCCTGCTCTGCAAGTTTGGCTAACTCTTGGGTTTTCTTATCAGAATCGACTTCTTCATTGAGCTTAAATAAACGGCGGCGGATCCGCGAGGCATCACTTTGAAAGCACTGCTTGAGAAAGTCGCTCGATAACGGATGTTTGTCAGAGTTCAAAACCAAATTCCATTGCTAGCATCGAAAACAGCGATCCTAGCAAGGAACGGGATGTATTGGTACGACTAATTTGGCCTCAAAAGGATGAAAAATAGGCAAATTAATCACCTTTTGAAAGGCTTAGCGCTTAGGCGGGTGCTAAGTAACATTGCTGCATATACACATTCATGGCGCGCAGCACATTCGTGCGGTTAATGGTGCCGACGACTTTACCCTGCTCGACCACGGGATAAATCTTAGGTTTAGAGCCAAGCATTTGCTCTGCTAATTGCAAAATGCTGTCATCGGGACCGACATACAAGACTTCGGTGCGCATGCAATCTTTTACCACTGAGGTCATATCACAGTGATAACTGCTCTTTAGCATCACGGCTAAACAATCTTGCTGGGATAAAAAGCCCACTAAATCGCCGTTATCATCCACGACAGCAGCACCCATCTTGTTATTGTCTAACAGTTTTTCAACCGCAGTGGCCAGCGACATATTGGCGCGTAGCAATACGGGTTGACGATCCATATGGTCGCGTATTTTTATTGAATCCATAGCAATCTCCCCAATCTATCCTTTACCAACTCAACTCGGCTTACGCTTTGAGTCTAGTCAAAATCTCGCAAGTGGTAAGCGATTAATATCGATTGGAGTTATCTATTTACTCAGCGGAAAGGAAATTGGGCGGATAAAAGCGGTGATTTAGAGGGGTAACACTGGGCCTACAAACGCCATTTTGAAAAGGATGGCTTAGAGATATTGCCTTAGCGCATGTTAAGCGCGCTAAGGCAATAGGCTGTAACCTTATTGGTCCTGCCAAATCATCACTTGGGCAGGCTCGCCATTACTACGGGTAGCGCGGTACATGCCTTCGGTGTTAAATGGCGTGGCAATATTGCCCCTGTGGTCGACAGCTATCACACCTCCAGAGCCACCAGCGGTGATAAGGCGTTGATTAATCACTTCATCTGCCGCTTGAATAATGGATTTTTGCTGGTATTTCACCTTAGCGCAGATATCGCCCGCCACTTGGTAGCGAATAAAAAACTCACCGTGGCCCGTGGCCGACACAGCGCAAACGCCGTTTTCGGCATAGGTGCCAGCCCCAATCACGGGCGAGTCTCCAATGCGACCAAAACGCTTGGCCGTCATACCACCAGTAGAAGTACCCGCCGCTAAGTTGCCGTTTTTATCTAAGGCGACAGCTCCAACGGTACCAAATTTATAATCGAGATCTTTCATCTCAATACCCGCAATTTGATCTGATTTTTCAGCCGCCTGCAGTTTTTGTCTGGCATCGAGTAATTGTTGATAACGGGCATCGCTATCGAAATGGCTATTAGGTACCAGTTTAAAACCTTGGGTTAAGGCAAACTCCTCGGCGCCTGCGCCCGACAGCATGACATGCTCTGACTTATTCATTACGGCTAAGGCCAAATCGATGGGATTAGCGATATGGCGCACACCCGCTACGGCGCCCGCATTCATGGTTTTACCATCCATAATCGACGCATCTAACTCGTGGCCGCCATCATAGGTGTAAACCGAACCGACACCGGCGTTAAACAGCGGGCTGTTTTCTAATACATTGATAGCGGTTTGCACCGCGACTAAGCTATCACCGCCCTGCTCAAGCACTTTTGAGCCTTTGTCGACGGCTTCTTTGAGCTTGTCTTTATAGGCCTGACGCAGCTCTGGCGTGAGGTTGGCCTTAGAAATCGTGCCAGCGCCACCGTGGATCGCAATGGCAAAAGGTTTTTCATTCGCTTGGGTATTTTCTGACATAAAAAGTGCACTCGAGAGAATTAAACTAAAGGTCGCTAATTTTATTTTCATTATTTACATCCCCTTAAACAGTAACGTCCTTTGTAACCATTTCAATGACTAATTTCAATCATCTCCTTGCCTGTTGCGCCTATTCTGGCGACAATGAACTCACATCACAGGGATTATAAAGTGCAGCGATACTTGCAAATAACGTCATTATCTTTTCGTCTTCATTTGCTACTTGGCCTGAGTTTAGTGACATCGGGGGCGATGGCCGCCGATAACTTGTTAACGCTTTCAGTGAACGGGGTCGACGAAGCCCTAAAGCGTAATATTCTCGCCCACTTAGGTGCTATGCCCGACTCCGAAGTGCAGCGCCGAGCCTTCTTATTTAACGTGGAAGACAATGTCTCCACCGCCCTCGAGTCCATGGGCTATTACCATGGTGAAGTGGAAGAACAGTTAGTCGAAAAAGAAAAAGGCCCGTGGGAATTAAAGCTCACGGTCAAAGCGGGTGAACCGGTAAAGATCCAATGGGTTGATATTAATTTCTCCGGCGAGATGCTCGACGATCGCGCCTTCGATAAGTGGCTTGCGGAGGTGAATATCAAGCCTGGGGATACACTCAACCATGGAGTGTATTCCGATGTGAAATCCCAACTGGTGACGCTTGCCCTCGCGAGGGGGTATTTCGATGGCGAATTCACCGAGTCGCAAATCAAAATCAACCGCGATTTAAACACGGCGCAAATTAGCCTGCATTTTAACTCAGGCGCACGTTACCATTTTGGACAAGTGAGCTTTGAGGGCCATACCTTAGAGCCGGATATTCTCACTAAGCTTATCCCCTTCAAGGAAGATGCCGCCTATTCGACCCGTCGGGTCAGCGCCCTAAACCGCCAGTTGCTGGATACGGGCTATTTCGCCAATATCAAGGTCATACCGCAGATCGATCAGGCAAAGGATAACCAGTTGCCCGTCAAGGTGGAGCTTACCAATAAGGCCAGCCACTCGATAGAATTAGGTCTCGGTGGCGATATAGGCCAAAGCGCCGATAAAACCTTCGACCCTAGGGTGCGGGTCACTTGGCGTACGCCACAAATCAATAAATACGGTCACTCCCAGGAGACCAGTTTAGAGTGGTCGCCTGACAGGCCTAAGTTTTTAACCACTTATACGATTCCGCTGACTCATCCCTTAGACGATCAACTGAAAATTCGCCTAGGCTTGCTGCGGGATAAATACGGAGTAACCCAGATTTACGAGCCCGAGAACCGCGATTTTCGTAACACAGGCCAATTGGAGTCGACTAAGTATTTGCTCGGGCTACTCAGGCAGCAACGCTTAGATAATCAATGGCTGATGACCTATTCCCTCGATGCGATTCGCGAGGAATATACTCAGTCCGATACCGATTACAGCCCCAGTTTTTATCTGGCGGGAATCAACTTTTCTAAAACGACCCGTGGGGATAACTCACTCGATCCCAAGTCTGGTTTCAGGCAAATGTATAGCCTAGATTATGCCGATCCTTATCTTGGCTCCGAGACACGCCTTGCCCGCTTACAGGCCAAGTTTAAGTGGATTGACACCTTTTTTGATAACCACAGAATCGTGGCGCGTATGGATCTCGCCGCCAACCTAGCCAATGAAAATGAGCTGGCCTTTATCCCACCATCACTGCGCTATTTTGCCGGTGGCGACCAAACCATACGTGGTTATGGCTATCAAGAACTTGGGCCTTATCTCGATTACATCGATGCCGATGGCAAAGTCAATCGTGAAGTTATCGGTGGTCGTTATCTCATGGTCGGCAGTTTGGAATATCAATATTACGTCACCCCAACTTGGCGTGTTGCTACCTTTGTGGATGCGGGTAACGCCTTTGATAACAATCAGTTTGAACCCGTAGTCTCAGTGGGTGGTGGTATCCATTGGATCTCCCCCATTGGCCCAATTAAGTTAGATTTAGGGGTTGGTTTGAAAGAGACAGACACCATTGACCGTTCATGGCGCATTCACTTAACCATGGGGACAGAGCTATGAGCAAGCCCCCTATTCATGAGCCTAATGCAACAGCTCAACAAGAGAATCAAACCCCTGAGCAATTGTCTTTGGAACAAAATCCAACGTGCGTGCAGCCCAAAACACTTAAGCTGCGCATTTGGCAAATATTTAAACTCTGCACGCGGATTATTGTTTACGTTCCCTTAAGTCTTTTGGTGTTAACGGCATTACTGCTCGGGACTGAAATTGGCTCGCGGATAACGGTGGGTTTAGCCGATAAGTTTGTGCCCGATCTGGCGCTCACCTACACCTCTGGCTCGTTAAATAAAGATCTCACCTTAGCCCACGCCAGTTGGTCGATGGATGGGATTAAGGTCGAGCTCAAGGATTTACATTTGGCATGGCAACCCACTTGTCTGCTACAAAAGCAGCTGTGCGTGAATGCCTTAACGGCGAGCCAAATCGATGTCAATATCGATACCGAGGCCTTAAGCTCAGGTTCCACTGAAGCAGACGTTACCCCCGAAAATGATCAGCCGAGTGAACTGGTTCTGCCCTTTGGCATAAAGCTCGACAGCGCCGAACTGAACAACATCAATATTGCGGTCGATAAGATGCGCTTTTCGGCAAATCATATTCAGACCGCTGCAACTTGGTTTGCCGAAGGACTGACGGTCGAGCAGCTTAGCAGTGAAGGCTTGGCCGTGTTAATTCCAACCGACGACAGTCCTGCGCCAGACACAGATCCTCAAGGCGCAGGCACTCAAGCTACAGGTACTCAAGCCACTGACACTCAAATCACAGGCACACAAGTCACTGACACCAAGGCAGCCGAGACAGCTGCAACTGCAGCGGCAAAAACCACGACCGCAGCGGCGACAACTCAGCCTGAGACCGAAAAATCAACAACCACAGTGGCGACTGCAAGTGCTAAAGCTTCAGCGGACAAGCCAATTGTCGAAAAGAAACCTTCTACGGAAACTGCCGCAAATCCTCAAGCAGATAAACAAACGGATGAAAACGCCGATAAGCAAGCATCTACAGAGGAATGGGCACTTGCCCATTTACCACAGGTTTTTATGCCTTTCCCGGTGGATGTCAAGCACCTCAGTTTAGACAACAGCCGTTTACAGATTGGTCCGCGCGAAGATCTATTTAGTCATATTGAGCTTCAAGGTCAATTTGCCAAGTATCAGTTAACTCTAGAAAAACTGCTGCTTGCCCATAGTTATGGCGAAGTGTCTGTGGTGGGTCAACTCGCCCTCGAACAGGACTATCCGCTCGCGCTTGAGGTTCAGGCCAATGTCACTCAGGTTGCCGAGTTGCCAGAACTGACCCATCAACAATTAAGCCTAACCCTTAGCCAAAGCGTCGGACAACTGGGGATCCACGCCCTTGCCAAAGGGGATGTGGATTTTAGTCTCAATGGACAATTGACCCTCAAAGATCCCACGCTGCCCTACAAGGTGAAACTGGAAAAAGTCCGCGCACAGTGGCCGCTGCAACATGCCGAGTATCTTGTGAGCGACCTCAATCTCGACAGCCAAGGCTCCCTCACTCAACAGGCCGCGACGCTCAATGGAAATGTCATCACACCTTTCCATAAAGTGTTAGCCATTAGCAGTGAGCTTCATCATCAGGGTGCAAAGCTCGATATTAAGCAGTTTACTGCGAAGGGCGAACTAGGTTCGGTCGATGTGACTGGTGAGCTAGATTACGCTAAGGCGATCACTTGGAAAGCCAAGGTATTGCTCGATAATCTGAAATTACAGGAAATCACACTGCCGGAAACTGCACAGACTCCAGAATCAACACCTACAAAGGACGCTAAAGCACCGAGCACAAATACCGATAAGCCAGCGCCAGCAATAACAAATGCTCCCGCTCCTGCGACAACAACTGCAGCTGCAACTACAAATGCAAAAGCAACTACAACTACAAGTGCAAGTGCAAGTGCAAGTGCAAGTGCAACGAGCAGCTTGCCAAACAGTTTAATCTCGGGCCAATTGCAGACCACCGGGCGCCTGTTAGATAAACAGTGGCAAGTGGCTCTAACGGACACCCAACTGTCAGGCACAATGCAGGGTTATCCGTTTGATATCACAGCCGATGTCAGCATCAACGATAAACTGTATATCAGCGCCAAAGGTGTCAATGCCAAGGTATTGGGTTCCACCTTAACCTTAGCGGGCGAAACCAACAAAACCTGGAACCTTGAGGGTAAACTGCAAGTCCCCGATTTCGGTTTATGGTTGCCCCAGGCCAGTGGTCAATTGCAGGCCGATATCAATGTCACTGGGGAAGAGAAACATCCACAAGTCGAGTTAACCGCGCAACTGGTCGATCTGGTGCATCAAAATATTAAGCTCAGGGAGTCAACACTCAAGGCTTACTATAAGCCTTTGGATGCCCATGAGTTTGCCCTATCACTCAAGTCAAAGGCACTGCAACTTGGCTCACAGAGTTTAGATACCGTGACCTTGGGCAGTAAAGGCGATATTCAAAACCAAAAATTGACTCTCAGCGCCACAGGGGATCTTGGGCTCGAGCTTGGCGTCACTAGCCAATACGATATGAAAAAATCCCAACTGCAGGCGCAGGTGAATAAAATCAACTTGGCAACCCCCGTCGGACGTTGGGAGATAGATAAGGATATTCTTGTCGGCTGGGATCAAAATAAGTCCAAAGGCAATATCAGCCCCTTCTGTCTAGTGAATCCCAACAGTAAGGTTTGCCTCGATAATCAAGTGACTATTGGCAAAACTGGCGAGGCTCAGCTCAGTTATGCGGGCAATCTAGGCAAGCTATTAGTGCCTGTATTACCCAACAATATGCAGTGGGATGGCAGTTCTTCACTGTTGGCAAATTTTGCTTGGGCGGCGGGACGTAAACCCACGGCCAATGTCGACTTTAATTTTACTCCCGGTAGCATCAAGCTTAAACGAGCCAAAAACCGTGAAGTCACCATTAATTATCAACAACTTGATTTCAAAGCTAACTTAGACGCTAAACGACTCCTCTCGTCAATTAGCTTTGAATCGGAAGATGTCGCCAGTTGGCAGAGTGAGGTCACGGTCAACGTAACGCCGGACAGAACCTTGTCGGGTTACGCCAATATCAAGCAAATTAACCTGCAACCTTTAGGTGAGTTTTTCCCGCAGCTCAATACTCTCGAAGGCTTGCTCACCAGCAGATTAAACTTTGCTGGCACCTTGGATGCGCCAGAAGTGTCGGGCAATGTGTCCTTAACCCAAGGCGCCCTCGCATTGACGGCCAACCCTACGCTTATCAATAAAATCGACATGTCGATGGACTTGGGCGGTCAACAGGCATCCCTCAAAGGCCGCTGGATGATGGGCAATGGTTTGGGGCGTGTTACGGGTGATATGCGCTGGCCTCAGGGCCAATTCAGTGGCGAGCTTGCAATTAAGGGCGACAAATTAGCCGTGATCCAACCGCCACTTACGCTACTTGATGTCTCGCCCGATCTCACCATCGCCTTTAGCAGTCAACAGCTCGAAGTTAAAGGGGTTGTCGATGTGCCTTCGGGTAATATCAAGATAGTCCAACTCGCTGAAGGCGGTGTTGCCCTGTCGGAAGATGTGGTCTTCGATGACTCGATTGCCGCGGCGCAACCTAAAGCTAGCCCCTATGCCATTGTGGCGGATCTAAACATTAATGTCGGTAACGACTTAAAAGTCGATGGCATGGGCCTTAAAGGTAAACTGCAAGGAACCTTAAAACTGCAGCAACAGGCGTTCCGCCCACCACTGCTATTTGGCGATATTAAAGTCAAACAAGGCAGCTATAAGTTTATGGGACAAACCCTGAAAATCCGTACCGGTGAAGTGCAGTTTGTCGGCCCGACATCCGTGCCTAACTTAAATATCGAAGCTATTCGTGAAATTAAGAGTGAAGATCTAGTCGCGGGTGTCCGTGTCACGGGCACGCCCGCCCGCCCAGTGGTAACCCTGTTCTCTAACCCTGCTAAGGAGCAAGCAGAGATCCTGTCTTACATTATCAAAGGCAGCGGCTTTAACAGCAGCAATAACGAGCAGAACAATTCGTTGATGATGGGAGCGGCGCTGGGCTTAGGTTCACAGGTCGGCGGCGGTGGCGCCATCAATAACATTGGCAGTACCGCCACTGGGATTATTGAAGAGTTTGGCTTCTCTAACGTACAACTGGACACCAACGATGAGGGCCGCGTGGCGATCAGTGGCTTTATCGGTGATAACCTGATGGTGAAATATGGTGTTGGGGTATTTAACCCAGGCTATGAGATGACGGTCAGATACTACCTGTTATCGCAACTCTATCTGGAAACGGTATCAGGTACCTTAGGCCAATCCCTCGATATCTATTACAACTTCAATATCAAGTGATGCTCCCCCGCGTAGTTAGGTTGCGCGGGGATAATTTTATGTTCTTGTTCGTTAAAAAACAGCCACAAAAAAAGCGCCCTATAGGCGCTTTTTTGCTTCAATCACGCGATTAAGCGTAAACGAAGTCAACGTGCTCGATCATTGGCTTGAACGCGTGACGTTGCATAGCTTGTGCACGAACACCTACTTCTTTGCCATCTAAAACGATAGTCACAACAGAAGTGTAGAAGTCTTCGTTAGTTTGAATGTTGATGATGTCTTTGTGATCAAAAACAATAGAAACTGGCTCTTTGCCTGCGCCGTAGATAACAGCAGGAACTTTACCTGCATGACGTAGGCGGCGGCTCGAACCTTTCCCTATTTCAGTGCGGGTTTGTGCTTGGATAGTGTAAGACATGTGTTTCTCACTTAAATTTAGAGTAAAAACCGTCACCATTTTCGACCAATGGTGACTCATATAAAGCGCGCGCATACTAACACAGTTACTCAGCAGGTACAAGAACAGCCCCACTCTTAAACCTGAATGATACCGAGCGGCTATCGTTATAAATCACAAAGAGTATTTATTGAATTGGAAAACTTGTTTGTAGCCTGTTAAATAGCCGAAGCGGCTTTGATCTGAATCAAAAAACCCGCGATCTTGATCACACTTAAGCCAGTCGATGCCTGCTAAGCTCGGGCAAATTTTGTCACTTTAGTCTTGTCAAACATGCGTCACGAGCTGTATTTATTGCAACAAGAAAATCGTCTTTCATGCCAATTAGCCCGTGAACTCGTCTCACTTATCGAAACTGTACCCTATCAGCAGACCACGATCGAATTGAAACTGTTAGAACTGCTCGCCTGCACTCAACAAAAAAATCGTAGCTTACTGATGTTGATGCAGCTTTGTGAATCATCCGCGGTTGAAGGCCAACGACTCAGGCAATTTAAGTTTTCACAGTGCCTCAATCAGCATGTGAACGACTGGCAACAACACCGGGAAATGAACAAGCTTGGGCAACTCTTTTTGCCGCTGTTAAAACATTATTTGCAGGATATTCAAGCACTCGAGCTGCAGTTTTATCAGCAGCTCTCAGTGCAAAACGATAAGACTACCAGTGGCGGACTGGGCCACAGTCAACATGCACAAAACCTGACTTAGGGTAATAACCCACTCCTCCTAATTTAAGCGATAACGCCGCATCACGAAGGGTCTTTAGGTTCACACCCGGGATAGCGATGTCCATTGCCATGCCTTGCATGTGATAACTTTTCTTTGCCACCCCACTGCTCTTACCCGCCAACATGGCGTTAGTCTTGGGCGAACGATAACCAGAAATCACATGGATCTCATTCTCCGTATTGAGGGTGCTCTTGAGGGTGTAAAGCAGATCGAATAAGCGTTTATCCATGGGCGCCGCCACATTCTGGCGATGATCCCGCAGCAAGTGACTAAAATCATTCAACACTTCGCTCTGGTAATGGCCGTCAATCCAATAACTGCCATTGTTATGCTCGCCCGTGTGGCGATTGTAGAGGCTGAGATCGCGAACCCCTTTGGTCGACCGACTTGCAAACGCTTTAGAAGGAATTAAAGAACACAATGCCACACCACTGAGGCCTAACAACAACTGCCTACGGGCAGGACAAAGTAACGTCACATCATCACCTTTTGTTCGTTTTTTGGACACTAAAACCGCAAATTATACTGAATCGCCATTCAGATCAAGCCTTGACTGGCTCACAAGATTTCAGATTTCAAAATCTCTTAAAAGTTCAGGTCGTTATAGAATGTAAAAAATTGCTGCAGGCACCGCCTGGGTAAACTCAACTTCTAAGTGATAAATATCATTGCGATATTGAATTTGCCCAGCATCATCAAGCCATGCTGTCCAATAAACCGTGTAGACAGGCATGGTATCTGACAGCGCAAACCATTGGGATTGAGTGGTATTAGGCGTTAATTTGTCCCAAAGGCGCGTATCTTTAACTAAGTGAGTTTGAAACCAGCGGGCCAGCTCCTCGACCTTTTCAACCCGAATGCAACCCGATGATAAGGCCCTATCGGTCTTTTTAAAGAGACTTGGCTCAGAAGTTCCGTGCAAATACACACTAAAACTGTTGTCGAAATGAAATTTATATCGACCTAAGGCGTTTTTCGCCCCGGGGCGTTGCACTAAACGATAGGGAAAATGGCTGGACGCTAACTCTTGCCACTCCTGCGGCGAATGTTCGACTCGCGCGCCGTCATAGTCGTAAACATCAAACCCGCGGTCCTGCAGGTAATGACCATCTTGGCGTATATGGGGCATGATATCGCGCCGCACTATGGTGCGCGGTACGCGCCACGGTGGATTGAGCACCACGCTGGAGATATGACTACTTAGCAGCGGTGTTGGCCGCGATGCTTTGCCTACTATCACTTTTGAATTAAGGATCACCTTCCCCGCTTCGACGAATTGCAGCTCAAATGCAGGGATGTTTATCACCAGATAGCTTGCAGGTAAGGTGCGAGTAAAAAGCTGCTGCCTAAGGGTATTTTTCGCCAGCAGCTTTGCCCGAGCATAGGGAGATTGATTAAGCCAATACAGGGTTTGTTTACCTATCACCCCATCCGCCTGTAAGCCATGCTGGGTTTGAAAGTTTTTGATCGCGCGAACCAGTTCATCATCATAAGGCATGGAATTGTTATCAGTTGCAGCCTGCTCAGTCCGTGCAACCGTTCCAGCATAAGTTGTTGCGTTTGGTGAAATTCGGTCTGACTCAATGTTTGGATCAATGTCTGACTTAATGACTGGCTTAGATCCTAGTTCAGATACTGGCAAAGCTGCTTCATCGGCTACAGACTCGGAAGCCGTGCTAGGCATCTCTGCTAGAAAACCTAATAGGAAAAGGCGCTGTGCAATCGGCGCAATGAGCGGGCTCTCTTGCCCTGGACTGAGCTTATCTTCAAGGATGAGTGTCTCCCACGAAGAGGATTCCGCTAACGCCATCAATTGCTTCAACTTGAGGACCACAGCGCGAAAATACGTATCCTTAGGGATCAGTGCTGCCGATAGGCATGGCGCAGTGCATTCAGCTTGGGCATCAAGATACTGCCAATAGTTATCCAATTGCAGCTGCATTTGGCGAAGCTTCAATTGCTCCTCGTTATTCAGCGCCCTATGTTGCCACTGGATCAACTGTTGATAATTGGCGCTAAAAACCGGGCTAACATCGGCAAGACTCAAGAGTAAGGTTTGCCCTAGAATTTGCTCAACTGCAGTGTCTGGGTCAGCGACTTCAGCGGAGGGCGTAAGAGCGGGCTGTTCAACCCTTTCTGCTTCAACGCTTAAAGGTGCTGTTACCAGTGGTTCGGCGGCATAGGATTCTATGACTGCAAGCGAAAGTCCCATCAACAATGCACCGAGTGGCCAGCGCTTAAGTGAACTAAAGCTGCGGTTGGATGTATTAGGATTTAGCGTTAATCGACTCACAGGCATCATAAACGTCCCCTGTCACAGCAGATTCTTGACCGTAAAATTACCGCAAGTGCAAACATCGACACTCAATTCACCAGTAATCTGTGTTCACTATAGCTGAAGCCGTTGCCGAAATGCAGGCGAGCAAAGGGATAAAACAAAAATGCCACTGACAGACGTCAGTGGCATTTCAATTATTTGACAACAATTAAGCCCATTAAGCGAGGTGAATTATTACCCTAAAAACGTGTTACCTAGCAGAAAGAGACCAAGTCTTCTGGCACAAACTGCTCTGGCAGCTTTTGCAAGCTTCGCAGCATCAGCGGATTGGCTAGCACCAGCGCCATCTCCTGACGGTTAAATAACGCCAAGGCACTCTGTTGGCACTGCGCTTCATGCACTTTTACGTGCACAATAGCTTCAACCGGTTCAATGGGTGTACCCGCCGCACGCAGTGGCTGCTTATCAACCATAGCTAAATGCAGTTCCATTAACGCTGGATCTTTTAACACTTGCGCTAATGTCCAAGGCTGCTCGATATGCGCCTGATAAGCGGCACGTGCCTCTTGAGCACGAATACAGATAGGCGCAGGATTACGCTCCTCTGGCGTGGCCAAAATGCCAATGCGTTTAAAGAACTCACCAATTTTGATTGACCCCGTCCACGCCGAAATCGGCACGGCTAACCACAGACCAATCAAGGCGGGGCTCATCCACGCAAGCAATGTTAAGGAGTCCAAAATCGCCGCATAACCTAACATCACGCCCGCCAGCATATGCCAGCGGTGGCGATAGATCAGGGTTAACCAAGGCATGCTGCCATCGTCACGGCGCTGTGGAGACCAGCCACTGTCACGCCCCATCAGAATCGACATCACCGCACCGCAGTGGATAAACATCATGATAGGTGCGATTAGCGCAGAGAGGATCACCTCAAAGATCACGCTCAAAATCGCCTTGATGCGACCACCGACACTGCGGGCAAAATTTCCATCTTTTAGCAGCAATAATACGCCGAAAATCTTAGGTCCAAACAACACGCCCATAGTGATATAGAACAATCTTAATGCCCTATCCGAGTCCATGATTGGCCATGTCGGGAACAGCGAGAATTGGTCGGTAAAATACTCAGGACGAATAAAGTGTGCCTGCAACGCGAGCATCAAACCAGTCAGAATCAATAACAACCAGAATGGCGATGACAGATACGCCATAATGCCCGTCATTAAGTGCAAACGGCTGACCCAGTGCAAACCTTTAGTTGGCAGAATACGGGAATGCTGTAAGTTACCTTGACACCAACGGCGATCGCGCACGGCTAAATCGACAATAGATGGCGGACATTCTTCATAAGAGCCGGGTAAGTCGTAGGCAATGACCACACTCCAGCCCGCACGGCGAATCAGCGCCGCTTCGACAAAGTCATGGCTTAGGATATGACCACCAAATGGCGGTTTACCCTTAAGGTTTGGTAGACCTGCTGCGCCCATAAAGGCTTCGGTACGAATAATAGCGTTATGGCCCCAGAAGTTACCTTCTTTTTGTACCCACCAACCAAGCCCCGTACCAATCACAGGACCATAAATACGCGCCGCAAACTGCTGCAGACGCGCCATTAAGGTGGTGCCATTGATGAGCGATGGAATCGTCTGGATAAGTCCGGCGTCAGGATCGGCCTGCATACGTTGTGCTAAGCCAGTGATGGTCGATGACTCCATCAAACTGTCAGCGTCCAGCACCAATAAGTGATCGTAGCGAGAGCCCCATCGGCGGCAGAAATCCGCCACGTTACCCGCTTTACGCGCCACGTTCTTACGACGGCGGCGGTAATACACGCGAGAATGTTTATGGGTTTCTTGGCGTAGCACTAAAAACGCCTGTTCTTCTAACAGGGCGATTTCAGGATCTGTGGTATCACTTAAGATAAACCAATCGAATGCATGGCCATGCCCCGTTTGGGATAAGGCTTCCGCCATCACTGATACCGCGGAGAACACCCGATCAGGCGACTCGTTATAGGTTGGCATCAAAATCGCGGTGCGGGTATGTAGCTCAGTCTGTTCAAGCTCGTTTGGCTTGGGCTTTTTCAGCAACATGAAGAAGCCTGCGATACCACTACAAAACGCCAAGGCAATCCAGCAGAAATTAATCGCAAACAGCGCCAACATCAGATATTCGAGGGGAGTGATCCCTCCGATACTGAATACAGCGCCCATTTCGTAGATAGCAAAAGCAGACAGCGCCAGAGCTCCGCCCACGACAAAGAATCGACGGGATACCTTAGAACGTACACCATTGGCAACGGTGCTACGACGCGGAAATCCTTCAGGCATTTGGCTTAAGCTTTGGGGTTCCATTGCGCCAGGCCTTTCATTAGGCATGGCGCTACCACCCACGAGCACTTCAGTCTCAAGAACCGAATTCTCGGATACAGTCATATTATGTCGCTCCGTCATGGACCTTAAAGCGTCCAGCGATAGAGCCAGGTTTCAACCTGACGCGGTGTTGAGAACTTGAGTTCGGCACGTAATTCGATAAGTTCCTTATCTTCTGGCTCCAACTCAAACGCGAGGCGATAACCATTGTTGGCCGCGTTACGCGCAATAACCACATTTGAAATCACCCCACCGGAAGACTCAACCTTCGCGAGCGGTAATTCATCGGGCATGGCGCCGTTAAGATGATAATCCACGACAAACAAACGTCTTGGGGTCGCTTTTGCGATGTCGGCACGACCACTGGCTGTACGACTCACCACGACAGAATTGGTTTTCGCCACTGGCTCCTCGCCCCAGCTCATACGGTAAGCAAAATGATATTCGCTGCCCGCAGGAATAGGCTGACGCGGCTTCCAGAAGCTCACGATATTATCATGAATTTCTGATTCTGTTGGAATTTCTGTCAGAACGACCGCACCTTGTCCCCAGTTACCCACAGGTTCAATCCACAAACTTGGACGACGCTCGTAGTGGGCTTCGAGATCTTGATAAGAGGCATAATTGCGTTCACGTTGAATTAACCCAAAACCCTGTGGCGAGTTGTCAGAAAATGCACTTACCTGTAATTGGCGTGGGTTAGCCAGTGGGCGCCATAGGTGCTCACCGCGGCCGTTAAACATTAACAAACCGTCTGAATCGTGGACTTCGGGTCTAAAGTCGTCGGTATCATGGCGGCCATTGAGTGAATGTAAGAACATGCTAGTACTTGGCGCTAGACCCACTTTGCTGAGTTCGACGCGAGGGAATAATGTCGCTTCAACGTCAATTTGGGTGTTGTCACCAGGACGCACCGAGAAGCGATACGCACCCGCTACACTTGGGCTATCGAGCAATGCATGAACCACGATCAGGTTGCTGTCGTAGGAAGGACGTTCAACCCAAAATGCGCGGAAAATCGGGAACTCTTCCCCTTCTGGATCTGCGGTTTTCAAGGCTAAACCACGGGCAGATAAACCATAGGAGTTACCTTTACCTAAGGCACGGAAATAGCTCGCACCTTGGAACACCATCAACTCGTCATAAACGCCGTTGGTGTTTAACTGGTTATGAATGCGAAAGCCTGAGTAACCAATGTCATCATTTGGCAACGCTTGAGTGATAACCTCACCCGCAGTGAAATACTTAGGCTCGTAGGCTAAGTGAGTCGCTTGGTTAGCTTCAACAATGGCAATTTCGATTAAATCTTGGAAATAGAAGCCACGGTGAAACATTTGCATTTGGAAGGGTAAACCTTGATCGCGCCAAATCGACGAAATCGGGTTAAAGCGAATGTCACGGTATTCATCGTAGGTTAACTTAGCGAGGCCTGCTGGCAGCGGATCCTTTAGTACCACATAGGGTTTAGAAGCCAACTTGCGAGCTAACTTCACGACTGAGTCGCCATCAAAGGTGCCCGTTTTAGTAAATCTCACTTGATTTTTGTTCGCCGGCTGAGCCGTCGCCTTAGGTGGACTCACCACAGGTGTGGCGGGTTTGTTTTCAGCAGGCTTTGTCTCTTCAGCAAATGCCGAGCTCGACAGCGCAAATGCTGCGCTAAGCGCCAGTGAGCAAATGAGTGAAGAAGAAGGTTTAAACGATTGGCAACGCAACAAGCTAACCATAGGATAGGTAACCTAAAAATAAACTAAGAAATCAACGTTTTTTGTGTGCACAGTGAAATTTTTTTACCGCTGTTTGAACGAAAAAAAACACAGGCTGTTACATATCGCGAAAGATATCAGAAGGAGTAAAAAACTCATAAATAAAGATGCAGTTAACTCCTTTTGCACGATACTATTTAGCAATATACTTATACCAATAAAGAATATCAAATTCGAATTAACATACCAATTTGATCTTTAAAAGTTACAAGTGCTAATAAAGTGCTGCCAAGTTCGCATAATAGAAACAAAATCAATCTGTTTTGCAAATTTGCGGTATCACTCATCTTAGCGATTTGCCCTAACTACAAATCTTAGATGATGCCTGCCAATACGCGAGCCAGCGGGCATAAAATAATTATGTTAAGGCTGCGAATCGCGTTGAAATACCATTTGAAATGTGAGTTACAGGGGAAGCGCAAGCGTGACCACTAAACCGCCATTTTCACGGGGCGTGATCGTCAATTCTCCTTGGTGTAAATCAATGATGTGGTGGCAGATGGACAGCCCCAATCCCGCGCCTATTCCTTCATTTTCATTGACGCGGTAAAAACGCTCCGTCGCACTGGCGATTTGCTCCAGAGTCATGCCCTGCCCGCGGTCGGCGATCTTTATCTCGACATGGGTGTGGGTGACTGCGGCACTGATACTAATCTCAGTTTCGACAGGACTGTATTTACAGGCATTTTCGATGATGTTTTTTAGCACGATCAGCAGGTAAAACCGATCGCAGTTGAGCGTTAATGCCGCATCGATCTCGATTTGCCATTCATAGTCGGTGATCAGTGGCATTAGCTGATTCAGCGCATCTTCCACCATTGGCAGTAACAGATGAGGTTGCACATTGAGTTCGGCAATCGAATCGACCCGCGCAAGCAACAAAAGTTGCTCAACGGTGTGACTCATATGCTTCACACCGGCATCGATAGCGGCAAGGTGAATACGCTCCGCATCACCCTCGCCCACTAAACCTTCTAACCCCTGTTGATGTAATTTAATCACGGATAAGGGGGTTTTTAACTCATGGGCCGCATCGGCACTAAAGCGACGCTCCCTCGCAATAAAGTGCGCAATGCTGCTGATATATTGGTTTAGCGCGCGGCGCACAGGCACGAGTTCCTTAGGCAGTGACATAGTGAGCGGCGTGAGATCGTTAGGCGAGCGTGCCATTAACTCGCGCTCGAAGGACTTCAACGGCCGGAACAAGATGTAAAACAGCAAGCTGACGATAAGTAAGGTCAAGGGCACAACGATCAGCGGCACGATTACGGCATTGTGCATAATTTGCGAGACCAGCTCTTGGCGCACTTCATCTTGCTGGGCTGTGATTATCCAGACTTTGTGTTTGACCGAAAAAAAACTGAACACATGCCACAGCTCCCCTTCAAACACTTTTTTGCTATAGCCTTGAACAAACTTAGTTATGGGTTGTCGGCCGATATTGTCTGAAAACACCAGCGCTTGCCCCGCCTCGCTCCAGATCTGAAATGCGAGTTTGTGCTCATAGGCCAGCTTTAATGCATCGGCCTTTTGAGCAAAGGTACTGATCTGGCTATCGGGGACATGGAGAACTTGCGGCAGCTCTTGTGGCGTTTTAAATTCCGCCTCATCGTGATAAAAAAGCTCAAGCATTTTCGCGCTTTGCAGCATTTGCGCATCAAATAACTCTTCGATTTGATGCTTAGAATCCCGGGTGCTGAACCAGCTTGAAATACCCACGGAAACCGAAATCCCCGAGAGCATCAGCAAGGTTAATAACAAACGTAATGAGTACACATCCAGCACCTTGAGTCGATTCACCCCATAGTCCCCGTCGTTTATGGTGAGAGTAAACATGCCTAAAAGGCTGTTACTAAATACCGATAAACGCCGAGTTTGTCACTTAAATCCTGACTCTCGCGTTAATTTTCAGGTTAATTGACTTCGGTTAGGGTATAGCCAATGCCGCGTACGGTCTTAATCAAGTCATTGGCTAACTTTTTACGTAAATGGTGGATATGGACCTCAATCGAGTTGCTGCCAACCTCATCCCAGCCATAGGTTAACTGCTCTAGCTGATTACGAGTTAACACTCGGCCAGCGGATTGCGCCAGTTCGAGTAGTAGCTGAAACTCCCGACGTGATAGCGGCACATTTTGATCGCGAAAACTCACCTCACGGGTGTTGAGGTCAATACTTAATGCACCGATATTCAAGCTGTTATTATCCAGACCATATTGCCGGCGGACGATCGCCCGAATGCGCGCGGCTAACTCACGCACATCGAAGGGTTTACCTAAATAATCGTCGGCGCCGATATCGAGGCACTCAAGTTTGGTATCAAAATCCGTGTTGGCCGTGAGCACAATGGTCGGAATCGACACGCCCTCTGCCCGCCACGCTTTAAGTAGCTCCTTACCATTGCCGTCGGGTAAGCCTAAATCGAGCACTATGGCGCTAAAGGTTTCATTCTTAATGCCCACTAATGCTTGCTGATAACTACTTAGGTGATCGACCTGCATCCCCATTTTGGCAAGGCTCAAGCAGATCCCTTGGGCTAATAACTCGTTGTCTTCCACTAACATGATACGCATTGATAATGCCCTATCGAAAAATACTAGATTGCACCGATTGCTCGGCTAAAAAGGCTTCGGCCTGCTCACCCTGTAACATGGCCATGGTGGCCAACATGCCTGCGGTGACGCAGTTTGGCCCAAGAACTGTCACCGAGCGCGGCGCCCCACTTACCGGATAGCCAGTGCGCGGATCGACAATATGCCCATAACGCTTGCCATCAACTTCAATAAATCGCCGTGTATCACCACTGGTAGCTAAAGCGCCCTGGGTTATTGCCAGCACTTTCGCGGCATGGTCGAGCTGATGCGGATCTTCAATCCCCACCTGCCAAGGCACGGCATTTGCCACTGGACAAGCGATATCGCCGCCAAAATTGACCAATACCGAAATCCCCGCATAGGACTCGGCAAGCTCATAGGCGACCCTATCGACCGCATATTCTTTGGCGATACCGCCAAAATCGAGCTGCATGCCTTGGGGCATCAACAACTCATGGGAATTAAATTCGATGCGCTCAAAGCCAACTAAGGCTCGTGCAGCCTCGATATCCGCTTTGTCGGGCATCTTGGCATCGGCCGTAAAACGCCACAGCTGCATCAATGGGCACGCCGAAATATCGAAGAGCCCATCGCTCAACTCAAAGCATTGTTTCGCAAAAGCCAACAGTTGCCAGGTTTCTTCATCAATAGCGCTGCGTTGCCCCTGAGCATGATTAAGCCGCCATAGCGGGTTACCCTCGATAAAGCGGCTGTATTTCTGCTCGATTCTTTGCGCCTCGCGCGCCGCCATATCGAGCATATCGTAGGCAATAGCCTCATCATGGCTTGCGATTAATAGCTCGCATGGGCTGGCCATGGCCCTAAATTCGCCTAAATACCCCCAATCTCGACGCACGAGTCGATATGGCGGATTAGGGGAAACTGCTGGCATCTTCGTATCCTTAGTCTGTGACTTCGCGTAACGCTCAATATGGGCAACACCCCATATTGATGCGCTTTGTTTGCGGCTCAGTAACAGAGTATACCTTTAAAAAGAATAACTAAACTGCGCCGTTATCGCCTTTTGGGTCGGGAACAAGTCGTAGTTTTGCAGCTCACCCGGGATAGTTGTGCCATTGTTTTTCGGATCCTGTTGGTAATATTCCAAGCGATATGTCATTTCATGGCCGCCCGACAGACGATGGCCAAACTTAACGCCAATGGTATAGGCACTCATATCACCAATCCGGTAATCGGCACTGGCAAACTCGGGTAACGGCGTATCGGCAAGCAGGAACGGTTGATAGAAATTCACCGCCGACTGTTGGTAATAGCGTAAATGCAATTGCCCGTAGAAACTGCCGCTAAAGTAATAGCGATAGTGGGTTTCTAAGGTGTGCGAAGTTAAATCCCAATCATCCGTGTTATAGCGGTAGGAGAAATCCACAACGCCGGAATCGAG
Source organism: Shewanella sp. GD04112 (assembly GCF_029835735.1). Taxonomy (NCBI): domain Bacteria; kingdom Pseudomonadati; phylum Pseudomonadota; class Gammaproteobacteria; order Alteromonadales; family Shewanellaceae; genus Shewanella; species Shewanella sp. GD04112. The sequence goes on along the minus strand of NZ_JAOEAL010000001.1, from coordinate 2,227,339 downwards.
TGCTCCTTTGGTCATCACATAAAAACTGTGTTTCAGGCGCGAATCGGGGCGATTCTCGTAGACTATGTCCTCGGTCGTGCCGTTATTGTCCACCACGCTCAACACTTTATAGGGATCGGTTAAGTAGCCGCTGACACTGGATAATCCATAGTTTGCCTGTAATAACCACCGTTGATTCAGTACTTGGGTGATCCCAAGCATCAAATCGACGGTTTGTTTATCGTCACTGCCCGTTTGGCGAGTGGCATCGAATGCACTGCGGTAAGCTTCATCACTGGTAAAATTGTCGCGAATGGCCATAGAGGATAAGGCCACGGGTCTGCCACCGACGGGGTCAACCACATCGAAGCTGTAGGCCGTGCCCAAAAACAGCGTGGTATTGTCCTTGTTAAAACCACGTTCTACCCCTGCATTAATACCCATCGACATATAGTCAAATTCGTTTGAGCCATACACGCCGCCATTGACTTTCCAATCGGAATTGAGCGCCTGTGACCAATTGGCACTGCCCTGCACTCGGGTATCGTGGAAGGTATCATCGAGCGGAGTCTCACCGGCCGCCACTTTATATTGGCCATTACCGGAAGGACGGGTGAAGGTTTGGCTGTCGCTTTGGGCGACCGCACCGGAGGCCGAGGCCCCCGTTAAGCTGTCGACCACCAGCTTTAAATCCAGCACACTGTCGTCGCCAAAGTTTTTCTGCGCCGTACCTATGGCTTCAACCGCTTGTACCCTGTCTTGCTCGCCGTAGTACATCAGCGCGGCATCGACTTTCCAATCATCGGCATTTTTTGCAAGCTCAGTGGCATGGCCGCTTGAGACAAACAGGCCACAACTGGCTAAGGCTAAAGCGCTGGCAATATGCTTAGTCTGGGGTTTTACCTGTGCTGTGATTTGCAGCGATTGTGGGGCGATTAAGTCTAACTTATTGTTATTATTTGTCATGGCAGACAACACCTTTATGTCATTAACGCGTTTTTAGACTAAAAACCTAATTTATGCTAAACCTCAGGTACCACTTGTTGAATGTACAAGGCTTAGTTACAACCGCAGCCGCCGCCCGCAAACGCGCGACCACCGCTACTGCCTTCCTTACTGAAGTAGATATGATCGTCTAACGCCTGATCTAACTTTTCGCTGTCAAGGGCCATATCCGCCCGTGCGAGTTGTCCTTTTTCCCAAGGCTGCACCCCAAGGCTCGAACACCCACTCACCCCTAACATCACTAACGACATGGTAACTAACGCGATGTTACGCATAACTTACTCCTTCAACAGATTCACGAGTTCTTGTTCATAATCGGCGGCATTATCTTGGTAAAAGCCCACATGGCTTTTGACTAACTCGCCTTGGCGATTGAACATAAAGCTGCTGGGCATGCCCAGTAAATCAAAGCTTCGTGCTACATCACCCTCAGGGTTAAAACGCACAGTAAAAGTCGCTGGCACCTGCTTTAAAAATTCATCGGCGAGCGCCTTATCAGTATCGAGGTTAATCGCCACCACGGCTAAACCTTGCTCGCGATACTTTTGCGCCATCGCATTCATCCAAGGGAAAGACTTACGGCACGGACCACACCAAGACGCCCAAAAATCGACGTAGACCACTTTGCCCTTAAACTCAGTCAAGGAAACACTTTGGTTATTTGCATCAAACACCTGATGCTCCAGCGACGGTGCAGCCTGGGCGCCAAGACTTAACAAACTGAGTAACAACAAGAGTTTTTTCATACTAGGTCCATCCATCACAATTGCGTTTGAATTTATTAACTGAATCTTAAGGTTTGCTTAAACTGTAGAAGAATAAATTTAAGCTCGCGTTGGCGGTTATTGTTTGCCGTATCAATTGATTGCAAAGTGAGCTGCAACAGAAAAAAGGTTAAAAGTGCGACATTTTGTCCCATTAGCAAAATCGAAATTAGATCTGCATCATGTTAATTAAATGTCAAAATCAGTTTCATCACATCTCTTGAAAATTCTTGATATGCATCAAGAATTCTGTGTCGCCTAAGGCCTAAACTGGCAGTGTCAATTATGTAAACCCTTACCAATTTACATTCAAATAACAAAAAGGTTGACCCATGGACACACATGCAGCCCTCTATGAACAGGGAAAGGCGCGCTTAGACGCACTGCGCCAACTCGCTCCCCGTCAACAGCAAACATTAATCGAAAAATTACAACAACACGGCATCACTCGTCGTGACTTTATGAAGTGGAGCGCCATGGTGACGGGCATGCTCGCCCTACCGCTGCCCTTTAGTAACTTAGTTGCCGAAGCCGCCGAACTGGCCGACCGTGTACCCTTAATCTGGTTACACATGGCCGAATGTACTGGCTGCTCTGAATCCTTAGTGCGCGCCGATACGCCTAATTTAGATTCGCTGATCTTCGACCATATCTCGTTGGAATATCACGAAACCTTAATGGCCGCTGCCGGCTGGCAAGCAGAGGAAAACCTCGAGCACGCTCTTGAAACCTACAAGGGCCGTTATCTACTCGCCGTTGAAGGTGCCGTACCGACCGCTAATAACGGCAGCTTCTTAACCGTGGGCTGTAAAGGTCATACCGGCTTAGAAATTATCAAGCATGCCGCCGAAGACGCCGCGGCGATTATTTCTGTGGGCACCTGCGCTTCCTTTGGTGGCGTGCAAGCCGCCTACCCTAACCCCACAGGGGCGAAAGGGGTACACGAAGTCGTGAGCAAGCCTGTGATCAACTTAGGTGGCTGCCCACCGAGTGAGAAAAACATCGTCGGCACCCTGATGTATTTCATCATGTTCGGCAAATTACCCGCGCTGGATATGTTTAATCGTCCTAAATGGGCCTATGGCGCACGGGTGCACGATAACTGTGAACGCCGCGGCCGTTTCGATGCCGGTGAGTTCGTTGAAGAGTTTGGCGATCACGGAGCGAAGGAAGGTTACTGCCTCTACAAAGTGGGCTGTAAAGGACCTTATACCTATAACAACTGTCCTACAGAGCGCTTTAACCACCATACCAGCTGGCCAGTGTTAGCGGGCCACGGTTGTATGGGCTGCTCAGAACCTAACTTCTGGGATGATATGGCCGACTTTGAAAAACCCCTTGGCCGTCAACTACTCCATGGATTGGATGCTACCGCAGACACAGTCGGTGCGGTGATTTTAGGCGCGACCGTCGTCGGCATTGGAGCCCACGCCGTCGCCAGTATTTTTGCCAAGCCGCTGGAGGAATAACCCATGAGCAAGCGCGTTGTTATCGACCCTATCACCCGTATTGAGGGTCATTTACGTATCGAAGTCGAAGTTGATGAGAATAATGTCATCAACAAAGCATGGTCATCCTCTACCCTGTGGCGTGGTATTGAAGTCATCCTCAAGGGCCGCACACCAATGGACGTGGGGCTGATCGTGCAGCGGATCTGCGGTGTTTGTACCTATTCCCACTATCGCTGTGGTACCGAAGCGGTGGAAAATGCCTTAGGCATTCAAATCCCGTTAAACGCGAAATACCTGCGCTCCTTGATGCAAACCTCGCTCTATATGCATGACCATATAGTGCACTTCTATCATCTACACGGTTTAGACTGGGTGGATGTTGTGTCAGCTTTAAGTGCCGATCCCGCCAAGGCTGCACAGGTTGCCCTTAAATATACCGACAAGCCGATTGCTGCGGGCGAAGGCGAATTAAGAGCGGTGCAAGAGCGGGTTAAAGGCTTTGTCGAAACTGGCAAACTCGGCCCCTTCGCTAACGCTTACTGGGGCAATGGCACCTATAAATTTACCCCAGAGCAAAACCTGATTGCCCTATCACATTACCTCAAAGCCCTTGAAGTACAAAGGGTTGCCGCCGAAATGCTGGCGATTTTCGGGGGTAAACAGCCGCATCCACAATCATTGGTTGTGGGCGGTGTGACCTCAGTGCGCGATATGTTAAGCCCTGCGCGCCTGCAGGAGTGGAAACAAAAACACGCGATTGTGACTGACTTTATTCTGCGTGCCTATCAAGCAGATATCGTCATGGCGGCGGAAGCCTTTGGTGGTGAAGCCAGCGTACTTGGCGGCGTGAACGTTAAAAACTTCATGGCGACCAATGACTTTGTGCTTGCCAATGGCGAATACCTGTTCGACCAAGGCGTGATTATGAAGGGCGACTTAGCGGGCGTAAGCGACATCAACCCAGAGCTAATCGCCGAAGACGTCAGCCATGCCTGGTATAGCGCAGATGCGCCGCAGCATCCCTACGATGGCACAACTATCCCCAACTACACCGGCTTTGTTGAGCGCGATACGGTTTATGGCAAACTGCCCACCTTAGATGGCGATGGCAAATACTCTTGGGTGAAATCGCCCCGCTATCAAGGCGAGCCGGTCGAAGTGGGCCCATTGTCCTGTCTGCTGGTGAGCTATGCCCGTGGCAACAAAGTGGTGGTCGATGCCGTCAATGCGCTGCTGGCTCGCACGGGTCTGCCGGTTGAAGCCCTGTTCACCACCTTAGGCCGTACCGCAGCGCGGATGCTGCAAACCGTTATCGTGGCGCAGGAAGGTCTGAAAACCTTCGATGCCCTGTTAACCAATATTCAATCCGATGAAACCACCTATGTGAAACCCCATATCGACCCAAGTCGTGAATATGTGGGTCACGCCATGATTGAAGCACCACGCGGCATGTTAAGCCACTGGATCCGCATCAAAAACGGCGTCATTGAGAACTATCAAGCCGTGGTGCCCACCACTTGGAACGCAGGCCCTGTGGATGCCAATGGCAAGATTGGCCCCTACGAAGCCTCACTCATTGGTTTGAAACTGGAAGATCCCACTAAGCCCCTTGAGGTGATACGTATTATTCACTCATTCGACCCTTGCATGGCGTGTTCAGTACACGTGATGGATTTCAAAGGTCAAGCACTGAGCGAGTTCCGTGTCAGCCCCAATGGTCAATAACAACGAGGGAGGGAACGCAACATGAACCATTCTGAAACCCGCATTCGGACACTGGTTTTTAGTCCCGCGATACGGATTTTTCACTGGCTACGGGCACTGTCGATTTTAGTGCTGGTGATCACCGGATTCTATATCGCTTGGCCGTTTCTTGTGGCGCCCGACAGCACGGATGTATTGGTACAAGGTTGGGTGCGATTTGCCCATCTGATCTGCGGTTTTGTGTTGACCGCAGTCACCTTGGTCCGCTTCTACCTGTATTTTTTCAGTCGAAGCGATATCGAGCGACGCTCATTCCGTGATGTGATGAGCGTTAAGAGCTGGATCACCCAACTGAAATCCTACATTTGGATGGGACACTTGCATAAAGCCGGTGTTTACGGACCGCTGCAATTTGTGACCTACGTAGCAATCTCCTTCGTGGCACTTGTGATATGTATTACTGGACTCGTGCTGTATGCCAACGTCTACCATGAAGGTTTAGGTGGCATGCTTTGGAGCAGCGCAGCTTGGATCACGGCGCAAATGGGTGGACTGGCACAGGTGAGAATTTGGCACCATTACCTCACTTGGGCTTTCGTTATCTTTGTGGTTATCCACGTCTATATGGCGGTTTGGTCAGGGATACGCTTCAAACATAACTCTGTCGACTCAATTGTCTCTGGTTACGACTACCCGAAACCAGACTCACACCACTAGGAGTCCAATGAAGATATTGCTACTGGGTATTGGCAATGTCCTGTACGCCGATGAAGGCATCGGCGTACATTTTGTCAATTACATCGCTGAGAATTATCAGTTCACACACGAGTCCCACCAGCTGGAGATGCTCGATGGCGGCACCTTGGCTCAGGGACTCATTCCGATTATTTGCCAATACGATTATTTGATCGTAGTCGATACCGTCAATGCCAACGGCGTCGAGGCTGGCGAAGTGTATTTCTTTGATTTTGATAAAGCCCCGCAGGAAATCGACTGGCAAGGCAGCGCCCATGAAGTCGAAATGCTACAAACCCTCAATATGATGGAAATGGTAGGCGACAGACCCAAAACCTTTGTGTTAGGTGTCACCCCTACCGTGTTAGAACCGATGACACTGGGACTGACCACTAAGGTGGCCGCCGCCGTCCCCTTGATGGAACAAACCCTGTTAACCCACTTAGCCTCCCTCGGGTTCACCGCGACACGCATTGCCGAGCATAGTATCGATTCGCTGATCCCCAATTCTTACAAACGTGGCGTCACTACTGGTGAAAATATAGAAGATGAAACACATCAGATTTGAGTTTACCTGCTCGCGTCAGGTGCCTTTGTATGCGCATTTATGTAATCAATACCTAAATTACGATGCACTCAATATCAGCATCGGCTGCGACAGTCAGCAGGATTTTGGTTCGCACACTTATTTTATTGAGGCCCAAGGCGAACAAGCGCAGCTAGAACAATTAGCCGAGGCGATCGCCGCCGACTTTTTAATTTCAGTCTGGCTGGTCGACTCAGGCATTCATGCGATTGAGGCGCCGCAGGGACAACGGACATTATTGACCGTCCCATCCACTGAGGGTGCGCTTAACGTGCAATCGGTCGCGGCTTTTTGCCAGCAGTGTTATCCCAGATTTGGTGATAATCAGGCGGCGCAATTTGGTCAGCTCGATTTAGCCTGCACTTGCTGCCACGGTGAAAAGCGCTTAACCAGCGCCCAAAAGGCGTTAACGCTGTCCGATCTCAAGGCGATGGCCGCGCAGCTTATCAGCCAAGGCTCACTAGATTTAGCCAGCGAAGGCGTGCAATTAAGCCTAACGCCCTTTGCCCATACAACAGCGTCCAGACCGCAACTGCTTATTTGTAATCCCAATACCCTCAACGCGCATTTTTGCCTGAAGGATAATCAAGTCCTCGCCCTATCCAGTATCGAAAAACCGCTGATTAGTGTCAGACCAACCCAAGATAATCAAAAGCTGCCCGCACCACTCTACGATATCTGCTTTGGTTACAGCCGAGTGGTGTTAGTGCTGAGTGAAATCCTGCGGCAAAAAGGTATCGATTGGGTGTATCTTGAGGGGGCGCACCAGAGGCCAGCGCTCGCCTGGGTCGATGGCGCTTGGGCTCAGTTAGGCAGCCACACAGCCGAAAACGCAGCGACGCAGACCATTAAGCAATTCAGTGCGCCGGAGCCTCTGCGGGAAGACATCCACTTTTTAGGCTTTAAGGCCAAATGGCAAGCCAATAAGAAAACCCGTTCACACCAAGGTTTATTGACTGTGCAGGCCATACCAAGTGAGGCCGAGACAGCTGAATATGCCGCGAGTGAGGAAGACCATACCATAGCGGATGCAGCCCTGTTTGCAGCGCTGCTTAATGGTAAATTTACGACCCATAAGCAGGCTAAAAATGCGGCGGTGATTTACTTAAGCCATCACCACACTGGGCAAATCGTTACCTGCGACAATAAGGGAGACACCTCACTGTTTTTCGCCCTGCCCGAACTACCGGACAATGGTTACGAGATTTTCCATTGCCTTGACAGCAGTCCACAAAAAGCCGTCGCGCAAAAATTTAAGAGCTTGTTTCCAGAAGATTACTTAAAGTTGCTGAGCTTAAAACTTAACGGCAGACGTGATAATCTTCAGAGTCTGTGGGCGATTGCTGCGGTATTGATTGGCCTTAATCCACAGGAAGAAACCCAATCGCAAGCCTATTTGAGCGATGCACTGCTCGCCGCCGCCATGCGTTACCATGGTGCGAATGCGCCGCGCATCGATTATCCCCTCACCAAAGGCGAGGCCCACCGCAGCCTGAATTGGTGTAAAACCCTAGGCACTCTGCTGAGTTTTCGCGTTGCAGGGCACAGCGATCCGAGTCAACTGGCCTTTGCAATGCAGGACTCCCTCGCCGACTACCTCGCGAATTGGCTGGAACACATTGACTTAAATATCGGTGTACACAACATTGCGTTAGCGGGCAATGAGTTAGCCAATGAAACCCTCTGCAAGCGTATTAGCCTACGACTCGGGAAAAACTTCCCGCTATTGGTCAATCGCAGTCTGGATTTAGAGGGCGACAACCTGGCCGTAGGCGCGCTCTATGTGAAGCAGCGGCAGTTAAATAGCCTTTAACAACACCCGCTCACCGCTAACCTTACATTCAGATAGCGCTAACGCATGGAAGATAAAATGTTTTATCTTCCATGCAGATGCAGCCAGATAAGCGAAGAATACCGAGATTGAAAAAAGCCACCTCACCCGCCAATCAAACCGAGCAACTCGAGCGCCGCCAGCTGCATATCACGGGCATTGTGCAAGGTGTGGGCTTTCGCCCCTTTGTTTACCGCTGGGCGAGTGAGCTTAAATTAACTGGCACTGTGCTAAATAATGCCAATGGCGTGATGATTGAGCTGCAAGGCCCCACCGCAAACTTAGATAACTTTGTGCGTGAGTTAACCACCAATCCGCCGCCGCTGGCGCGCATCGACCAGATTACCCAGAGTCCGTTAGCGGTAAAGCTTGAAGAGACTAGCTTCGATATTATTCAAAGTGATAGCCAAAGTGATGAATCTGGTGAGCATAACTTTGCAGCGCTGGTTGCCGTATCGGCCGACAAGAGTACCTGTCAGGATTGCTTAAGCGATATGCATAACCCGCAGGACCGCCACTTTGGCTATGCCTTTACCAATTGCACTAACTGCGGCCCAAGATACACCATTATCAACGCCTTACCCTACGATCGCCATCATACCGCCATGGCGGATTTCGCCATGTGCCCCGACTGCGCCAAGGCTTATCAAGATCCGCTAAATCGTAGATACCACGCCCAGCCTGTGAGTTGCCCTAAGTGTGGTCCTCAATTGAGTTTAAAATCACCTCAAGGCGAGTTACTTGCACCTAATTCCTTGTCCGCTTTGCAAGATAACAGCCTAGCAGTATTGTCGGCGGCGGCCGAAAAACTGGCCCAAGGGCAGATTCTTGCGATAAAGGGCTTAGGTGGCTTCCACTTAATGTGCGATGCAACCAACACCCTAGCGGTCAATCAATTAAGGCAACGCAAGCAACGAAAAGCCAAGCCACTAGCGGTGATGATGCCGAGCATCGAAGTGGCAAAACGCTATGTAACGGGTACACAGGCAGAGTGGCAAACCTTAAGCGCGCAGGAGCGGCCCATCGTACTAATGCAGGCGCAGGATAAACACAATCTGAGCCCTGAGATTGCGCCTAATATCCCAAAGCTCGGGATATTTTTGCCCTACACACCGCTGCATCATTTACTGCTCGGGCAATTTAACGGCCCACTGGTCGCGACCAGTGCGAATGTCTCTGGCGAACCGATTATCACCGATTGTGATGAGCTTATCAGCCAACTAGGCCATGTGGTGGATGCCATAGTCGATCACAACCGCCCCATACTCAACGGCTGTGATGACAGCGTGGTGCAACTTATCCAACCGCCAAACGGCTGTGCGCCACAGGTGCAAGTGCTGCGTTTAGCGCGGGGATATGCGCCATTAAGCTTCCCGTTACCCAAACCGCTGAGTCACTCCATTCTTGCCGTGGGCGCCCAACAAAAAAATGCCATTGCTTTAGGTTTTGGCTCGAATGTGTTTTTAAGCCCGCATATTGGCGATCTCTTTAGTGTCAGCGCCGAGCAGTACTTCGAGCGAACCTTGGCGACCTTCGCCCGTCTGTATCATTTCAGCCCCGAGCTGATTGTCCACGATAAGCACCCAGACTACGCACCATCGCGCTGGGCAGAGACGCAGCAACAGCACAGCCTTGATACACAAAGCCAAGACACGCAGCCAATCCAAACCTTAAGTGTGCAGCATCACCACGCCCATGTGCTCAGCGTGATGGCCATCAATCAATATCAAGATCCAGTATTAGGCTTTAGTTTCGATGGCACAGGGCTTGGAAACGATGGCAGCCTCTGGGGCGGAGAGGTCTTACTGACCACCCTTAACGGCGCCGAGCGGATTGCCCATTTCGAGGCTATTCCCTTGCTCGGTGGAGAACAGGCAATTAAGCAACCTGTGCGTTTGCTGCTGGCATTACTGTTTCAGCAGATGAGTCTCGAGGAAGTGCAAGCCCTTAAGTTGCCGATTCTGACAACCTTAAGCCCCATCACCTTAAGCAATCTGCATCGGATCTGGCAAAACGGCCATGGGATTAATAGCTCATCGGTGGGACGCTTGTTCGATGCCCTCGCCTGCGCCTTAGGCTTTATCGACACCACTCAATTTGAAGGTCAAGCGGGTATGTTAATTGAAGCAGCAGCAAGACGGGCCGATGCCAAACAACTGCCGACGCTGATGCTCGACTTACCCTTGGAAATCTCAGATATGCCCAGTGATAGCTCGATACACGAACCGCATATCTGGCGCAGTAGCCAGCTCTTTAAGCAGATAATCACGCTAATCACCGAAGCGCCGCTCACTCGCGATCGGCAAGCGCAGTTAGCCCGCGCCTTTTTACATTGTGTGGGGGATGCCGTTTGTGGTTATGCCGCGCGCTACCCAACTCTGCCCGTAGTGCTGTGCGGCGGCGTGTTTCAAAACCAATATTTGCTCGAATATTGCCTCAGTAAACTGCACCAACAGGGCAATACCGTGCTGCCTAACAAACATATTCCCGTCAACGATGGCGGTATCGCCCTCGGGCAGCTTTGGTATGGTATCCATCAAAATGTGAGCAATAACCAGTGATGGTTTAAGACTCAAGCTGGTTCATAAAGGCTTTCATTGCGGGCGTAATGCTGTGCATACGGGTCATAAAGACCGTTTGCCCTGAACTGACACCGTCCAAAAGTTGATACGGGATCCCAAAGAGTTGCGCCACCGATTCGGCAATACCGCGGCTGACGATAGCACTGCCTAAACCATGCTTTACCGCGCCGATTAAGTGGAATAATGAGTCGGTTTCTAGCACCAGATTAAAATCGATCCCCGCCTGCGCCATCGCATTATCTATGTATTTTCTAAACTGCATATTTTGACTCAGCAGCACTAAGGGACGCGTACCTATGTCCGCTAAAGACAAGGATTTGCTTGCACTGTCATCAACCGAATCACAGGACAACAGCGCCATTTGATTGGCCCGCTGCGGATAAAACACGAAGCTGCGCCGATTAGCCTCGGTGAGTTGTTCGTCAAACCCAAGTCCGATATCGGTTTTATGCAAACTAAGATTTTCAATCAATTGCCCATTGGTCATTACAGATAACTTGATGCTGATATTGGGATAAGCCTGATTAAACAGCTTGATCAGCGGCATGATGTCGATACTCGATTGCGGCACTATGCCAATCCGTAACGAACCCGTAAGCTGGCCACGAAACAAACTCAACTCCTGCTTTAACGCTGCCTGTTCCTGCAACATTCTCTCGGCGTATTGCAGCATGATCTGTCCCGCATCAGTGAGCGCCACAAACTGGCTCCCCCGCACCACAAGCTCTGTGCCTACGCTTTTTTCAAGGGCGCTTATCCCCGCAGAGAGTGTCGGTTGCGTCACATGGCAGGCGTTCGCCGCTTTGGCAAAATGCTGTAATTGCGCGAGTTGTTGGAAGTAATGCAGGTGGCGAATATTCATAGTGTTTTCGACATAGTTAGATACAGTGCTTTAGACAAATCTGAAAAATCAAACCCTATTGGTATCCATAGTTTAATAGAAATCTTCTATCAATCCATAAAATAGTTTGATTGGCCTAGCGCGTAAACCCTCCCTAGAATGTGATCAATATCTAATTTCAGGTTGAAATGCGTGCTAACTCACCCACTCGATTCGGCGAATGATCCAAGGCTCTGCCCTGGATCTCAATACAGCCCAAACGCGGCTCAACAGCCTAACACCCGTTATTCGCATCTGGTTGAAGAGGTCGCTGCCGCCATCAACCTCAATGGCATCAGCTATGCGGTGATGATGATAACGCCCGACCACTTTGAGGATTTTGTGATTGGGTTCTTATTCGCCGAAGGCATTATCAGCCAAGACCAAGATGTGCATGAGATTGATATCACTCCCGTCCAAGACGGCGTAATGCTCGATGTCACCTTAGCCAATCGTTGTTTCATCGCCCTTAAACAACGCAAAAGACGGCTCGTTGGCGCAACTGGCTGTGGGATCTGCGGTGTGGAAGCCCTAGGTCATGCCCTACCAGATTTACCGCCATTACCCGCATGCGCTCCCTTAGTGCTTGAGCAAGTCGACAGCCTCAAACAGCAAATACATACACATCAGCTTAAGGCGCAGCGCAGCGGCGCTATCCATGCGGCTTTTGCCTTAGATGAGGTTGGCAATATCCTTGAATGCCGTGAAGATATCGGTCGTCACAATGCGTTAGATAAGCTCATTGGCGCGCTGCTGCGGCAAAAGCGCAGTGCCAAGGCGCTGCTGATGACCAGTCGCTGCAGCAGCGAGTTGATCCAAAAGGCGGTGCGTTATGGTGCCAACCATCTGATTAGTCTCGCATCACCGAGCCAGCTCGCGGTGAAACTGGCGCTGAAATACCAGCTTAATCTTGTCCATATTCCTAAGTTTGATCCGCCAATCCACTACTCCATATTTGATGAAAGCCTTGCATTACAATGCAATCGCGGAGAATTTTATGCCTGTTCATATTGAAAAACCGACCAAAGCCGGCGGCTTCCCCTCACTGCAATCGACCTTAAAGCATGTGCTGCGGAGCCAAAAGACCCAGCAAAATATCAAAAATCTGCTCAGGGTAAACCAAACCGATGGCTTTGATTGCCCGGGTTGTGCCTGGGGCGATAACAAGGCCGGTGCCTTTCAGTTTTGCGAAAATGGCGCCAAAGCCGTGGCGTGGGAATCGACGGGCAAGATTGTTGACCGCGACTTTTTCGCCGAGTATTCGGTGCGCCAGTTAGCTAAGCAGACCGACTATTGGCTCGAATATCAGGGCCGCTTAGCCGAACCTATGCGTTATAACGCCGCGACCGATCACTATGAGCCCATCAGCTGGGATGATGCCTTTCAGCTGATTGCTGATACGCTCAATGGCCTTAGCGATCCCAATCAGGTGGAGTTTTACACCTCGGGCCGCGCCAGTAACGAGGCATCCTATCTCTATCAATTGTTTGGCCGACTGTATGGCACCAATAACTTCCCCGATTGCTCGAATATGTGCCACGAGGCCAGCGGTGTGGCACTCAACCAAGCCATTGGTGTCGGTAAAGGCACAGTCGTATTAAACGATTTCGATGCGGCCGAGGCGATTTTTGTCTTCGGACAAAATCCCGGCACCAACCATCCACGGATGATGAATGCCCTACGTAAAGCCGCCAGACAGGGTTGTAAAATTGTCACCTTCAATAACTTAAAAGAAGTGGCGCTGGAGCGATTCGCCAGCCCACAAAGTCCAACTGAGTTATTAACTCCCGCTGCGACCACCATTAGCCATCAATACCTCACGCCGCTGCTGGGCGGCGATATGGCGGCCATTCGCGGCATGGCAAAGCATATCCTTGAGTCGAACTCAAAGTGTATCGACCGGGAGTTTATCGCCACCCACACTGCGTTTTTCGCAGACTATGAACAGAGTGTCCGTCATACCGACTGGCAACAGATTGAAGCCCAATCGGGCTTATCCAAGGCCGATATTATTCAAGCCGCCACAGTCTTTAGCCAAAGCAAGACGGTGATCAGCTGCTGGGCCATGGGCATCACTCAGCATAAACATTCCGTCGATACCATCCGCGAAATCATCAACCTGCATCTGCTCTGCGGCCAAATTGGCAAAGCTGGCGCAGGCCTTTGCCCTGTGCGCGGTCACAGCAATGTGCAGGGTAACCGCACTATGGGTATTAACGAAAAACCCAAAGCCGAATTTATTGACCGTTTAGAGCAGTATTTGGGCTGCCAATTACCCCGCGCTGCAGGTCATAACGTGGTTGAAGCCTTAAAGGCCTTAGAGTGTGAGCAAAGCAAAGTACTTATCTGCCTCGGCGGAAACCTCGCCGCCGCAGCGCCCGACAGCGCTTTTACCTATAGCGCCATGGGAAAAGCGCGCTTAAATGTGCAAATCAGCACTAAGCTCAATCGTAGTCACTTACAGGTCGGCAAAGATGCGCTGATCTTACCTTGCCTTGGCCGCACCGAACTCGATAAGCAAAAACACGGCATTCAAAAAATCACCGTCGAAGATACCTTTAGCATGGTGCACGCCTCAACTGGGATGAACGATGCGGTATCGCCACTCTGCCTGTCGGAAATCGATATTGTGGCGCGCATGGCACATGCCACCTTGGCTGTGAAACCACCATCAATCAATGCAACCAGTGCCAAGTCCATTGACTGGTTAGCCCTAAGGGATGATTACAACCTGATCCGCGATTTGATTGAGCAAACCATTGCAGGTTTTGAAGACTACAATCAAAAAATTAACGTCCCAGCGGGATTCCATTTAACCAATAATGCTACGCAGCTCGACTGGCATACCCAAAGCCACAAGGCTGAATTTAACGCCTGTGCTTTACCCGACTCCATCATCGCCGATTGTTCGAGTCAGGCCCTGACCAGTACACTGCCAGTGTTACTGCTGCAGAGTCTGCGTTCACACGATCAATACAACACCACCATCTACGGCATGGATGACAGATACCGTGGCATTAAGGGCAAGCGCAATGTGCTGTTTATGAACAGTGATGATGCCAAAGCGCAGGGCTTTAGCGACGGCCAGTTAGTCGATATCCAATCGCTCACTAACGATGGAAAATTACGCAAAGTATATGACTTTATGGTGATTTATTACGAGATCCCCAAGGGCAATATCGCCGCCTATTACCCCGAGACCAATCCCTTAGTCGCCATCGACAGTGTGGGCGTGGACTCCTACACCCCGACCTCAAAATCGGTTCCCGTTATCTTAACCCCAGCAAGCAGCAACAAAATCAACATCCTTCAACGCTAAGCCACGTAAGCGTGTTATCCCCAAAGGCCAAAGAAATTTTCTTTGGCCTTTGTTTATCCAAATAAACCTGACGAACATCAAAGAATCCACAGCCGATTTGTATCACACTTAACATTAGCGTAATCAAATTAACCCTATTTAATAGCATCAGCATATTGTCAGGCTAATACCGCCCAAAGAGGCATTTTGCCTAGGACAAGGAGAAATATAAGATGTGTAAAGACTGCGGCTGCTCCTTACCCCGCCATTCCCATGATCACGGCCATCTGAATCACCATCAGGAATTGCACACCAATCCACAGCTTAACGATAAAAAAACCTTGTCGGTGATCCATAAAATTCTCGATAAAAACGATGTTGAAGCCGCCCATAACCGCGCGCATTTTGAGGCGCACAATATCACCGCCTTCAATTTAATGAGTAGCCCAGGCAGTGGCAAAACCACCTTGCTCGAACACTTAAAAGAGTACACCGCCCTCAACTACGCCGTCATTGAAGGGGATTTAGAGACCTCCCGCGATGCCGATCGCTTAATCGCCAAAGGCATTCAGGCCCATCAAATTCAAACCGGCAGTGCCTGCCACCTCGACGCCTTTATGGTGCACGGTGCTTTACATCACTTGCCACTCGAAGGCTTAGATATTTGTTTTGTCGAAAACGTGGGAAACCTCGTCTGCCCCGCTAGCTACGATGTCGGCACCCATAAAAATATCGTGCTGCTCTCGGTTCCCGAAGGTGATGATAAGATTGAGAAATATCCCGTCATGTTCCGCCGCGCCGATCTGGTGCTCATCACCAAGTGTGACCTCTTGCCCTACTTCGATTTCAGCGTAGACGAGGCCAAAGCCCAACTTAAAAAGCTCAACCCCGATACACAGATTTTGGAAGTCTCAATTAAGGATGGCGATTCCATGCGAGCCGTCGTTGCATGGCTGAACAACAACCTTCACCACGCTTCGGGAGAGCCACAATAATGTGCCTGTCTATTCCCTCCCAAGTGGTGGCCGTCGATAACGAGCGTCAATCGGTCACCGTCGATACGCTAGGCGTCAGGCGTGATGTGAGCAGTCATTTGATGACTGAGCCTTTAGTCATTGGTGACTATGTGCTTATCCATATTGGTTTTGTGATGAATAAAATTGATCGCAATGATGCACTACAAAGCCTTGAATTATATAAAGAGATAGTTTCAAAACTTGAAGCTGAGACCACGCATTAAGTAATCACCGCAGTAAAAGTGATAACAAATAACAGCCAAAACTGCGCAAGGACTGAAGATGCTTGACCTAAAACAACTTTATCAAGGCTTTCGCGACCCCGATACCATAGCCTCGTTTGCGGAGGATATCGCTAAATGCGCCCGCACACTCAAAGAGCCTATTAATATCATGGAGGTCTGTGGCGGCCATACCCACACCATCATGAAATACGGCTTACTGGATTTATTGCCGGAAAATATTGAATTTATCCACGGTCCCGGCTGCCCAGTGTGCGTCATGCCCAAGGAGCGAATTGACCAAGCCGCAGTGCTCGCCCAACAAGAGAATGTGATTTTAGTGACCCTAGGGGATATGATCCGCGTCCCCGGCTCCCAAGGGTCACTTGCCAGTTTCAGGGCCAAGGGCTGTGATATTCGCCCTATCTATGACCCTTTAGACACGCTCAAAATCGCCCGCGACAATCCCGATAAAACCGTGGTGTTTTTCGCCATTGGCTTTGAAACCTCGACCCCAATGACCGCGGTGCTGCTGCAACTGGCCGAGCAGGAAAAGCTGGCGAATTTGTTGTTTCATATCAATCACGTCTTAGTTCCACCCGCGATAGATGCCGTGATGCACGACCCTAAAGCCAGAGTAAACGCCTTCATTGGCCCAGCCCATGTCAGTGTGATCAGTGGTGCCAAAATCTATCGCCCCGCCGTCGAGCAATACGGTACGCCTGTGGTGGTATCGGGGTTCGAACCCGTCGATGTAATGGAATCCATTCTGCGCATCGTGCGGCAAAAGGTAGCAGGAACGGCGCTATTAGATATCCAATACAGCCGCGCCGTATCAGAGGAAGGCAATCTTGCCGCTCAGGCCAAGGTGGATCAATTTTTCCAGACTCGGCCGCAATTTCGTTGGCGCGGGCTTGGGCCCATTCCCAACTCGGCGCTTGAGTTAAAACCCGAATACGCCCACAGGGACGCCGAGAAGTACTTTAAGGACAGATTACCCGTCAAAGAGATAGACGATCATAAGGCTTGCCAATGCGGCGATATTCTTCGCGGGCTCGCCAAACCTAAGGACTGTAAAGTCTTTGGCCGCGGCTGCAATCCCGAAACCCCTCTCGGTAGCTGTATGGTTAGCTCCGAAGGCGCGTGTAATGCGTATTACCGCTATCAAGGCATAGATAGCAAGGAGCCACACCATGGCTGATTTCCAACCCAAAGATAAAGCGATTCAACTCAGCCACGGTGGTGGCGGCAAAGAGATGAATAAACTCATTCGTGAACTGTTTTTTGCCGAGTTCGATAACCCGATCCTGCGTAGCGAAGAAGACGCGGCCAAGCTTGAATTGCAGGGCGCGACCGCCTTTACCACAGATTCCTTTACCGTATCACCGCTGTTTTTTGCCGGCGGAGATATTGGCAAGTTGGCGATCGCCGGCACTGTGAATGATCTCGCCATGATGGGCGCCGAGCCACAGTATTTAAGTTGCAGCGTGATCATCGAAGAAGGCTTTTCGCTCAATCAGTTAACCACTATTGTGCGCAGCATGGCGAAGGAGCTTAAACAGAGCGGCGCCAGAATCGTCTGTGGCGATACTAAAGTCGTGCCTAAGGGCTGTGCCGATGGCTTGTTTATCAATACCTCAGGCGTTGGGCGCATTTTACGTCCGAATATTTCGGCGGCGAATGTCGCACCGGGGGATGCAATCATTGTCTCCCGCGATGTGGGCTGCCATGGCGCCGCGATTCTGATGGCGCGCGAAGGTCTGACCCTCGAATCAGCTTTGCAAAGCGATTGTGCCACTCTTTGGCCCGTGGTTGAGCAGCTTATTGCGGCGAATATTCCTATTCATGCGATGCGTGATGCGACCCGTGGCGGGCTTTCAGCCGTGTTAAACGAATGGGCAGTGGCCGCCAATGTCGGGATTACCGTCAATGAAGCCAGTATTCCGGTTTGCGATGAAGTCAAAGGCTTGTGCGAACTCTATGGCTTTGAGGCCATGGATTTAGCCAATGAAGGCACCTTTATCTTGGCGGTCCCTAACGATATCGCCCTAGGCGCCCTAGAAATCATGCAACGTTTTGGTCATTGCGAGCAGGCGGCCATCATCGGCACCGTCAGCGACGAACTTCCTGGAAAAGTGATCTTAAGAACGCCATGGAATACCAAACGTTACTTAGACCTGCCCCAGGGTGAACTGCTGCCAAGGATTTGTTAATGCACGAATATTCCATCGTTAGCGCCTTGATTGAGCAATGCGAGCAACACGCTAAGGCCAATCGTGCCAATAAAATCACCCGCGTCGATATCAAACTCGGGGTGATGAGCGGAGTCGAACCCGCCTTGCTTGAGACCGCTTTTGAGACCTTTAAACTCGATGGGATCTGCCGTGATGCTGAACTGCGGATGACACTGCAACCCTTAGTGATTGCCTGTTTGGATTGCCACCAAGAGTCTGAGATTGCTGAGCGCTCTATCGTCTGTCCTGCTTGTCACAGCTACCATACGCAGGTATTAGATGGCGAAGATATGCTGCTGATGCAGCTCGAAATGGAGCAAGAGGACGAGCGCTGAGTGGCTGTAAGCCTCTTACTTAAGCATCTGCACTTGATAAAAAAATGGGCTTTAAGTATTTCACTTAAAGCCCATTTTATTGGTCTGCGAACCGCGACTTTCACTATGGACAAGTCGCTATTGATAAATCGAAGCTTGCCCTGCGGGGCGGGTCTTAAGCAATCTTAAGAACCACATATATTGCTCAGGGTAAGCGAGGATCACTTGCTCAACCGCTTTATTCAGTGCCAACGCTTCGTTTTCTTTACCGACCATGTCTTCGGCGGCAATAGCGGGCATCACAGTTAAATCAAACTGGCGTGAAGCTTGGTTATAACCAATTTTTACCGGTAGCACTTGGGCATTTCCCGCCTGAGCTAAGCGGCCAACCACGGGTAATGTCGCTTTAACTGTGCCTAAAAACGGGGTAAACACGCTCTGATCTGGGCCTAAATCTTCATCGGGCAGGTAAAAAAAGCTATTGTTCTGCTTTAATTCGGCCAACAAGGCGCGGATCCCCGCCTCTCGCATATAAACATGGCCACCGCCACTGCTACGTACCCTATTGTTAAACCAGTTAAATAGCGCGTTTTTATGGGCCTTTGCCATAGTCACCATGGGTAAGTCGAGGTTTAACCTCAGTCCCGCATAATCGATAGGCCACACATGGGGCATGATAAATATCACAGGTTGCCCTTCCGCTTGTGCCGCTTGAACATGCTCAAAGCCCATGAGATTCACACGGCGGCGTAAATGCGCCTTTGAGCGTACCAACAGCTCACCTTGAGATAACAGCACTAAGACGAAGTTCTGCACGTTCTCATCGATTAAGGCTTCAATCTCTGCGGCGGATTTTTCAGGGAAACACGCCTTTAAGTTCGCTCTGGCAATACCTATCGGCTTTTTCGCAATAGGCGCCACCAGTTTGGCCAAGGTTCTGGCGATAGGATCACGCAGCCACGCGGGCATGATCCCAAAAATCACTAATAGGCCGATCGCCAACCAAGTGACCCAATATTTAGGGTGCAATAAGGCCAGTTGAAAACGTCGGTCAAAATGTTTGGGCTGTCTTGACAAAGAAATCACCTCAGACAGTAAAAGACTGAATTCACATAGGAAGAAAATAGGAAAGCCACTCGCGATGGAGTGGCTTTCCTATCAAACTTTAAGAAATTACTTGCCCGCGTTAGCAGCTTCTACGCGAGTTTTCAGTTTCTGGCCGGGACGGAAGGTCACGACACGGCGAGCGGAAATCGGGATATCCTCGCCTGTTTTTGGGTTCCTTCCCGGTCTTTGATTCTTATCCCTAAGGTCAAAGTTGCCAAAGCCAGATAACTTGACCTGCTCACCACTTTCAAGTGCGCCTCGAATTTCTTCAAAGAACGACTCAACCATCTCTTTGGCGACACGCTTGTTAATTCCTAGTGTTTCAAAAAGATGTTCTGCCATTTCGGCTTTGGTAAGTGCCATACTTTAATCCCTCAACGATGCGTTGAACTCGGTCTTCAGGGCAGAAACAACTGAATCTACTGTCTCAGCGATCTCTTTTTCCTCAAGTGTACGAGTAGTGTCTTGTAATGTAAGTGCTATCGCCAAGCTCTTCTTGCCGGGCTCAACACCTTTACCTAAGTATACATCGAACAAGTTTATGCCAACCAACTGATTTTCGCCAACTTTTCTTATCAATTTCATTACATCGCCTGCAGATACACTTTCATCTACGACTACTGCGATGTCACGACGATTAGCCGGGAACTTAGATACAGCTTGGGCTAGCGGTAAACTGGTATGCAATAAAGCATCCAATTCCAACTCAAAAACGATGGTTTTACCATTGAGTCCAAAAGGCTTCTCCAAACTAGGATGGATAGCACCTATATGACCGATCACTCGATCATTTCTCAATATTTCAGCACATTGCCCTGGATGAAGAGCAGAATGCGTCGCTACTCTAAAGCTAAATTCTGATGCGGAAACTGTCAAGCCGATAATTGCTTCTAAATCGCCTTTAAGGTCGAAAAAATCAACAGTTTTCGATTCCATAGCCCAATGTTCGTCATTTTGGAGGCCAGTTATGACGCAACCGAGCATAGCTTGCTGTCTTACACCTGATTCTGCATTAATATCAGGAACAAAGCGCAGGCCAGTTTCAAAAAGTCTCACACGACCCTGTTGACGACTTTGGTTGTAGCCAACCGCAGTCAATAATCCTGTGAACATCGACAAACGCATGGCCGACATTTCGCTAGAAATCGGGTTCGGTAATACCATGGCTTGCTCACCTGGGTGAACCAGATTTTGCAGCTTAGGATCGACGAAACTGTAAGTCACGGCTTCTTGGAAACCACGGGCCACTAACAGCGAACGTACGCGCTTAAGGCTTAAGTCGGTTTCTTTATGGTCAGACATCCGCAGTGACGCCACAGGCGCAACGTTTGGAATGTTGTTGTAACCGTAGATACGCGCGACTTCTTCGATTAAGTCTTCTTCAATCGCCATATCGAAGCGGTAAGTGGCGGTCGTGACCTGCCAGCTACCCTCACCTACAACGACGCCAAAACCTAAACGTTCGAGGATTTCAACCACGTCGCTATCGGGAACATGGTGGCCCAGAGTTTTATCTAACTTACTGCGACGCAATAAGATTTGCGCAGGCTTTGGTAAATCAGCGTCAGACTTGGCTTCAACCACAGGGCCCGCTTCACCGCCGCAAATATCCAACACTAAGCGAGTCGCACGGTCCATAACCTTATGCTGCATCTCAGGGTCAACACCACGCTCGAAACGGTGTGATGAATCAGTATGCAGACCTAAACGGCGTGATTTACCCATAATCGCTAACGGTGCGAAGAAGGCACATTCCAGCAGAATGTCTTGCGTGGTGTCACTCACACCCGAATATTCGCCACCAAATACGCCAGCAAGCGCTAATGGGCGAGCATCGTCGGCAATCACTAAAGTGTCGCTTGGAATGGTCACTTCGCTGCCATCGAGCAGGGTGATTTTCTCTTCGCCATTACCTAAACGCACTTGGATATCGCCAGTGAGTTTGGCAAGATCGAACGCATGCATAGGTTGACCGAATTCAACTAACACGAAGTTAGTGATATCGACGATAGGATCGATAGAACGGATACCGCTGCGACGCAGTTTTTCCTGCATCCATAATGGCGTAGCCGCTTTCACGTTCACATTCTTCACCACACGACCTAAGTAGCGTGGGCAAGCTGCGGTTTCCTTCACATTGATAGCCACTTTGGCATCAATCGTTGGCGTAACAGCTTGCCATTGTGGCTCAGTCACAGCAGCACGGTTTAACACGCCGACTTCACGGGCCAGACCCACCATGCCTAAACAGTCGGCACGGTTAGCGGTTAAATCCACTTCAATCACAGCGTCATCAAGCTGGAGATACTCACGTAAATCCGTGCCTAATGGCGCATCTAATGGCAGTTCGATAATGCCATCGCTGTCGATGTCGATGCCTAGCTCGCTGTATGAACACAGCATGCCTTCTGAAGGCATACCACGCAGCTTAGCCTTTTTAATTTTAAAATCGCCTGGCAATACAGCGCCAACCATGGCAACGGCAACGCGTAGACCTTGGCGGCAGTTTGGTGCGCCACAAACGATATCGATAAGTTCACCACTGCCGACACTGACTTTAGTCACACGCAGTTTGTCTGCATCTGGATGCTGGCCACATTCGACCACTTCACCAATCACAACGCCGTTGAACTCGGCAGCCACGGCATCAACGCCATCGACTTCAAGGCCTGCCATAGTGATCTGGTGGGATAATGCTTCACGGCTAACGGCAGGATTGACCCACTCACGAAGCCAAGATTCGCTAAATTTCATGCTATACAGCTCCGTTATTTAAATTGCTTCAAGAAACGCAGGTCGTTTTCGAAAAACGCACGTAGATCGTTTACGCCGTAACGCAGCATAGTTAAACGCTCAACGCCCATACCAAAAGCAAAACCAGAGTATTTTTCTGGATCGATGCCCACGCTACGTAGCACGTTCGGGTGCACCATACCGCAGCCTAACACTTCTAACCATTTGCCGTTTTTACCCATCACGTCCACTTCGGCTGAAGGTTCAGTGAATGGGAAATAAGAAGGACGGAAACGCACCTGCAAATCTTCCTCGAAGAAGTTACGCAGGAAGTCGTGTAACACGCCTTTTAATTCGGCGAAGTTAACGTTTTCATCCACCAGCAAACCTTCCACTTGGTGGAACATTGGCGTGTGAGTTTGGTCGTAGTCGTTACGATACACACGACCCGGTGAAATAATCCGCAATGGCGGCTTTTCAGTTTCCATAGTACGGATCTGCACGCCCGACGTTTGGGTACGCAGCATCAGCTTAGGATTAAAATAAAACGTATCGTGGTCGGCACGCGCTGGGTGATGCTCAGAGATATTCAAGGCGTCGAAGTTATGGAAGTCATCTTCGATTTCTGGCCCTTGTTTTACCGTAAACCCTAATTCCCCAAAAAAGGTTTCGATACGTTCAATGGTGCGCGTCACTGGGTGTAAGCCACCGATGTCGATAGTGCGGCCAGGTAGCGTCACATCAATCTTTTCGGCGATTAACTTGGCTTCCAGTTCGGCACTTTTCAGGCCGTCGATGCGCTCAGTTAATTTCTGTTGAATGGCCTGCTTCGCATCATTGACCGCCTGACCAAAAGCGGGTTTTTCTTCAGGACTTAAGCTGCCCATCATTTTCATCATGTCGGTGATCTTACCCTTCTTACCTAGGTAATCGACACGGATATCATCCAGTGCTTTTAGATCACTGGCCTGGTCAATAATGACTAAGGCTTGTTCTACGATCTCAGTTAACTGCTGCATTTTCTCTTCCACTGCATAGTCGCGCTTGATAAACAAGTGCTATGGGCGCCAAACTTTCAGGCTATTTGGGTGCTCAGGTTATCGGGCGTTAATGCCAGACGCTTTGCTAGCTATAACGAAATAAAAGGAGAGAAATTTTACGCGAGCGAGCGGCATATTACTAGGGTTTATTCGGGGTTTTTATCATGCAAATTCATGTGTTACCCCAACAAATCCGTCGAGTTTGACACCTTGGAAAAACATTTGCTGATTTTTACAGCAATCGCCTCATCGGACACTAACCACTAGCGACACATGTAACTAAACTGTAAACTTATGTTTGTACCTTGCCAAAATTGCTGCAAAACAAACAAAAATGCCGCAATTGGACAACAATAATACAAGCAACTGCTTACTAAACAGAAAATCATAAAGTCTATGGCAAACCGACCGATATCCATTTGGTCACAGCCCAATTTATCGAGGCGCTAATGAAAGAAGTTAAATTTCGCTGGATAGATCAATATCTTATCCACATGACCTTAAAAACCAAGTTTGCAATTCTCGCCCTAGTTCCCATGTTTATGATTGTGGGATTAGCGGTCTTTTTAAATACTCAGTTTAGGGACACCCTGCTCGAAAGCCATTTGAACGGCATTCAGGACTCGTCACAGAAAATCAATCAACTCGCGGCGCAGGTCTATAACAAACTGCCCGAACAAGAACAACAAAATCTCCCTAATCTGTTAAGCCAAGGGATGCAGAATGTTCGAATTATCACGGTTTCAGAGGCCGACAGCCGCGCGCAAACCATTGCGCGCAGCGGTGGCGGTATCGATACCAGCAGTTCACCTCAAAGGGCGATAAGCTCAGTGAACGAGCACAATATGCTAACCATTATTCCCGTGGACGAGCGTCAACTCGATGCCCTGTTATCTGCCGATAATCTCTTGGTTTATAGCGTGATGGCGGTGCTGTTATTCGTGCTCTTCCTCTTTAGCTATTACATTTCCACCTTTGTGGGTGGCGCACTCTATACCACTGTTATGGCGCTCAAACGTGCCGCTTCGGGGGATTTGACTGGCCGATTAAACTTCTTCGAAGTGAAAGATGAGTTCAGCATTCTTGCGATCAGCATCGACACTCTCGTTGAACGTCAACATACCCTAGTAAAGCAAATCGCTGAATCCACCAGCAAAATTCGGGAAGTGGTTTCATCTTTTAGAAGCACGGCGCAGCAAGGACAAGCCCTTGCGGTCAATCAACGTCAGCATCTCGATTCCTTAGCCACGGCAATGGAAGAAATGACCGCCGCGGTTAAAGAAGTGGCGCGTAACGCCGAGCAATCTTCAGCCGAAACCCAAGAGGCGAATCAGCAGGTGAATGCGGGCTCTAAGGATATTGAAACCACAGTTAGCGCGATTGATGTACTGTCTGATGAGATTTCTGCGGCCTCAGATGCGGTGAATATCCTCAACGAAAACGCCAGTAAAATTGATGAAGTAGTGTCGACCATTAATGCCATTTCGCAGCAGACGAACCTACTCGCCCTCAACGCCGCGATTGAAGCGGCGCGCGCAGGCGAACAGGGCCGAGGTTTTGCGGTGGTCGCCGATGAGGTGAGAACCCTTGCCGGTCGCACACAGGCAGCAACGGTTGAAATCAAGTCGATGATCGAGTCATTGCAACAAGGTAGCCGCAACCTGACGCAAGTCATGTCGCGCACCGTTAGCCAAGCGAGTGAAGGCAAGCAACATGTGCTGCAAACGGGTAAAGATCTCGAGTCAATTGCCCACCACAGCAGCCGTGTGTTCGAAATGAGTGTGCTAATCGCAACATCAGCCGAAGAACAATCGGCTGTGGCTAACGAAATCGCGACCAATCTGATGGAAATTCGCAATCAATCCCACGATGTCGAGCAATCGGCGAACCAGTCTGTGTCGGGTTGTGATGAATTGCAAGCCACTGCGGGACAACTTGACCAACTGATGGTTGGATTAAAAGTCTAATTCTTAAAAAGTCTGAGTTAAGCTGAGAAGGGATAGTTTTATCCCTTCTTTATTTCTTCTGTAACGTCCTTTCCCCTTTCTTCCCTCGCTTGCGTATTTGATTTTTAAGTTTCTCTAGCATCGTCTTATTGCGCCGGACACCAAACAAATTCATGGGTTGGAGCGCCAGTCGTTTGTAGCGGTAATTGGTTAGGCACTTTGTTATCACGTACCACAAGATAACCGCATCAGATACCATATCTTATTGTTATTCATGCAAATATTTACACTAGCTTTACACGTTTCTCGACGAGAGCAACTTGCTGGCACATTTAAGAATAATTATCATTCGCCAAAATTTTACAAGGAAGAATGAAATGCCTGCACAACCTGATATCCGCCTGCCGCGATTTTCCCGTAACGCCCTCACCTGCGCCATCGCCTTAACACTGAGCGCGGCCGCCACACTCGCTCAAGCACAAGATGCGCCCGAGATGGAACGCATGGTCATCACTGCCACTCAAACACAACACTCCGAGCTCTCGGCGCCAGCATCGGTTTCGGTGATCAATCGTAGTGAGCTTGAAGCTTTAGTGATCGACGATCTCGCCAGCGCCGTTCGCTATTTACAGGGAGTGAATATCAGTGAAGGTACGCCCTATGGCCGTAACGAAATCAGCCTTCGCGGCCTAGATTCCGACTACACCTTAATCTTAATCAATGGTCGCCGCGTCAATTCCCGTGAGGCGCTAACCTCCAACTACGGTAATGACTTTGACCTATCGTCTATCCCCATGTCAGCCATCGAGCGTATTGAACTTGTCCGTGGCCCCATGTCGTCCCTCTATGGCTCCGAAGCTTTGGGCGGTGTAGTCAACGTCATCCTACGTCAACCGACCGAAAGCTGGCAAACCAGTATTGGCGTGCAATACGACACGCCAACCAGTGGTGAAGGTGGAGATAGCACTAAATACAACTTCTACAGCAGCGGTGCGCTCATTAAAGACAAACTGCTGGCGAACTTGATTGTAGATAGCAATAAACGTGATGCATGGCGTTCTGACTTAAAACCGGCCATAGATGCGCTTGAAGATAGGGATGAAATCAGCGCCTTAGCCAATCTACAATGGTTAATCGACACGCAGCAGGATCTGCAATTTGATATCAGTTACGCCAACGATGAGCGTGAATCCGATTGGAATAACTACGGCACTATCCTGACCAACAACCAGCAGGCAGAACGCATCAGTTCAGGCCTTACCCATAATGGCCGCTGGGATTGGGGCGATACGCGCTTACGCTATTATTATGAAAATGTCGAAGTGACCGATAATTCGGCGCTGATCGCACAAATTGGCCATATTACTCAAACAAACCACAATCTTGATGGGCAAACCACAGTGTTACTCGGCGAACATATGCTCACTGGCGGCGCCGAATACCGTTGGACCAAACTTGAGAACAGCCGCAATATTTTAGGCGATGGCACGCTAGACGATAGCCAAGCGGCGCTGTATCTGCAGGACGAATTCAGTTTAGGGGAACTTAGCCTCACCCTCGGCGGACGAGTCGATCACCACGATGTGTATGGCACCGAATTTAGCCCTCGTCTGTATCTGGTTTATCCGCTCAGTTCCGAATGGGTGGTCAAAGGTGGTGGGGGTAAAGCCTTTAAAGCTCCGAATATGTCGCAGTCTCAAGCCGATTATATTATCCCAGCCTGTCGCGGCGCCTGCTCTGTGGCCGGGAATGGCGATTTACAACCCGAAACTTCGGTCAACTACGAGCTATCGACCCAATATCAAGCGGACGATTTTGGCGGTTCAGTCACCTATTTCCACAATGATGTGGAAAACAAAATCATCACCGAAACTTGGGACAGAACCCCTGGCGCGGTACTCACTTATCAAAACGTTAATGAAGCTAAGATTACCGGGTGGGAATTGCAGGCATGGTACGAGTTAACCGACAGCTTAAGCCTGAGTGGCAACTACAGTAAAACCGATGCCAAGGATAAGCAAAATGGCGCGCCTTTTACCCTAACACCCGAAGATAGCTACAACCTCAAACTGCAATGGCAAGCGCTGGAGGGATTATCCACCTTTATCGCCTACCACTACACGGGTGAACAATATCTGCGAACTAAGGTCAAGTCTGATGGTTATGGCTCATTAGATATCGGCGTTAATTATCAAATAAACCCAATGTTTAGGGTCAAACTAGGAGTAACTAACCTGACAGATGCCGAGCGCGATCAAATTGCCACCGATTTGGATTACATTCAAAAGAGCCGCAGTGTCTATGCTGGGGTAACGGCAAGCTTTTAATCTTTAACGGCCTGCTACGGCAGGCCTTTTTCATCCGTTGTTCGGCAAGCATGACGTATTAGATCACAAGACGATTAAGGGATTTTCCTTAAAAATTGCAGGGCTTGGTCTAAATCTCGGGTGCGCGCCATCGGCGGCAATGAGTTTAAAAACGCCTGTCCGTAGGCGCGATTCACAATTCGATTATCACAAAGAATGAGTACCCCGCAGTCCTTTTCGTCACGGATCAAACGTCCAACCCCTTGTTTGAGCGCAATAATCGCTTGAGGTAACGACACTTGAGTAAAAGGATCGCCGCCCTGACGGCTGATATTGTCGGCGCGGGCACGGTAAAGCGGCTCATCGGGAGACACAAAGGGCAGCTTATCGATAATTACGCAGCTTAATAACTTGCCGCGCACGTCCACCCCTTCCCAAAAACTGCTCGTGCCCAGTAACACCGCATTCCCTAGTTGGCGAAACTTGGTCAGCAGACTCTGCTTGCCCGCCTGCCCTTGCACCAATAGCGGATATTGAGTTCGTGTGCGCAATGCCAGCGCGGTTTGCTCGAGCATTTTATGGCTGGTAAACAGAATAAAGGTTCGCCCCTGCGCCGCCTCAATCGCTTTGACACACACATCGACTAACTGCTTAAGCGCTTGCTGTTGATTCGCCACATTTCCCAGTTGCCTCGGCACACAAAATAACGCCTGACGCGGATAATCAAAGGGACTGTCTAAAATATGCGCCTTGGCATCGCTTATCCCAAGCTCCTGTGCAAAATGCCCTAGGCTGCGGTTCACTTGCAAGGTCGCCGAGGTAAAAATCCAGCTAGTATTGGCGACAAATAGCTGCTGGCACTCGCGAGCAATATTGATGGGTGACATACGTAGCATGACAAATCGGCTACCAAACTCAACGCTGTACGCCGCCTGCGGGTTATCACAATTAAAAAATTGAGTCAGTTTATGATTAAGCTCAGTCAGCTTTACCGCAATATCATCCAATAATTCACTGCGCCCCACGTGTACAAGTAACAGCTTTTGCAGTGCGGTTAATTCAGCCAATAAATCCCAAGAGGCTAAGGCGATGGATTTATTACCAAGCTGCATCCGCCAGTCCGACTCGCCGCTCGAAAATAACGCATTATGCCAATCACTTAACTTGGTTAAACAGCGCTGACAAAATTGAGCAATCTGCCCCGTATCGCTGAGCTCGGTTTGATAAATCTGCAATAACTTTTGCAGATAATCATCGATGGTGCGACTCGACGATTGCTGCCCAAAGTAACTGACGCAGATGTCTGGCAACAAATGCGCCTCATCGAAGATCACGACATCGGGATCGGGCAACAGCTCGGCAAAGCCCGTATCCTTTAACACGCTGTCGGCAAAGAATAAGTGATGATTCACCACGATGATTTTTGCGTCCATGGCGCGGCTGCGGGCCTTGCGGGTAAAACAGGCATCATAAAATTCGCAGCGCTGGCCAAGACAGGTCTCTTTGGTACTGACCACTAAGGGAAGCGCGGGTGAGTTTTCAGCAACAGAGGTTAAGCCACCGATATCACCATCTTTGCTCATACCCGCCCATTGATTGATTTTGAGCAAATCATCCAATAAGCGCGGCTCAATATGGCTGGCCTCCTGCATCTGCCTATCGAGTCGATATTGGCATAAATAGTTATTGCGGCCTTTTAATAACGCAAGCTTGGGCGCAATCCCAAGCATAGATGTCAATGCGGGTAAATCCTTTAAAAACAATTGCTCCTGCAGGTTTTTACTGCCCGTGCTCACGATTACTTGCTTGCCACTTAAGATCGCCGGAATTAAATACGCGAAGGTTTTACCGACCCCAGTGCCCGCTTCAATCAGTGCATTGCCCTTACTGGCAATCGCTTCACTGATGATTTGCGCCATTTCAATCTGACTCTGACGCGCACTAAACCCTTGAATATGCTTGGCAAGCACCCCATCGCTGGCAAAAGCGCGCAGCACTTCACTCGCCAATCGGCTCATTGGACGTTGAGCGTCGCTCGACTGCAGATTGGATTGCTGAAGTTTGGCTTGCCGCATCGCTGGGCGTCGGGAGTGATTCAAGGGCGTGCGAGGTCCTTTAATAGGGTTAACATAATACGGTTCTAAGATGGCGGACTGTGGCTTAAGTCGTAAACAATTATTAAGGAGCCTGACTCCGTAAGGCCGCAGTGTAATTAAGCCCGCCTAATAATACCAATAGTTTCAGTCCTGCACCGAATTCAACATGCACATAGTTCTATGCGAGAATATTACGAAGTTTGGTGGCCAGTCGAAAATACGCTTAAAAGATTGGTGCTCCTTGCCACGGATGAACGTTTATAACGCGACAGGATGATTCAATGAAATACCTTTCTGGTTTTTTACTATTGTTGGCTTTTAACCCCGCCTCATGGGCAGGTTGTGATGAGGTGACTTCACAATGCCTCGTTATTAATGGGCAGGAAGAACGCTCTGAATCCTGCGATATCGCAATTTGCGCCAATATGAGCGAATACCTAGTTGATGTCTTGCTCGAAAATGGAGGAACCATTTTTATGAAACAGGATAATCAATCGCAGCTTATTCGTGTTAATGGCAACCCAGGTCTCTTCATAAGGCCCTCACCCGAAAAGAATGACCAAACCTGTTATGCTATGGCAGATAAAAGCATAACTTACTGCTTGCCTGATGCAGTGCTGTAATCAATATTGATAAGCTTATATTAGACGGCAAAACAGACTGCATATAGCTCACTAAGAAGGTAAGCCTGGAACATAGGGATTAACCATGCAAACGACATTATCTTTGTCACAATATGTGAGAAAGCGAAATGGTGTGCCACTGGGTGCCAATCACTCGATGAGGAATATGCTATCCCGCGCCCTTGGCGCTAAGTCATTCCCCATTTTTTGGCATTATTGGAATCCGATTTGGGGTTATTATTTATCACGTAATGTCATGCGTCCTAGCAGTCAGTTTCTGCCCATGTGGCTCGCCGTACTCGTCACCTTTTTGGTCAGCGGTGCGCTACATGATCTCGCCATCGCTCTGGTTAAATGGCAAGCCATGTTCTTTTTTACCCCCTGGTTTGGCATCATGGGAATTATCGTGATTGCCTCAAATAAATATGGCCTTTTCTACGGCGCATTACCTTGGATTATGCGGGCCTTGATTAATTTACTGTTTATTTTCTCATCATTTACGTTAACCAAATTCATGCTGGGTCTATTGAATCCTTAACCCTAATTAACTCGTCCAAATGATGTAAATGATGCTCGCTCAAAAGGATATTTCATGCGATTAACATTAACCTTGGAAACCCTATTATCTCAACTTGGTTCTTTTTCGTGGCACTTGGATGTGTATAAAACCTTAGAGCAACCATTAAGTCCTACAATGTCGGTGTTAATCATTGACGATGAGCTTGAAGAAGAACGCGACCAACAGGATGAGCCTCTCTTTCCACAAACCCAAGGCTATCAATACGTTTTAAGCATTGCCGATTTACAAAGCATCAAGGCTAATTTAGTGCAACAGCGGCCTAATACCAGCTTGTATGACTTAATTCATGCTGTCAGTTATTACTATCAAAACGATGCTTATATAAATGTAGAGTGTTAACCGCTTTAATTAAGATTTTTTAAGATACATTAAACCCAATTGTTAAAAGATAAAAAAGAATCAGATATGGATAAAAAAGCAAAAAGGATTTTATTCTCCACCTATTGGAAGAATGGTTGGATTGACGCCAAAAATAGAAGTCTCTCCGAGTCCGACTTTAACTACGCCAAATCGAAGGGATTAATGTTTGATCCTTTAACTATCTCCCACGATGAATGCATCCTTGCCATCACAGCGCTAGTGAAAGGCATATCGCAAACACAAGTAACAAAAGGATTTTTAAGCAGTCTAACCTCTAGGCGATTGGATTGGCGCTCATCCCTTACATCCTATGCGATCGCCCAAAAAATCCCATCACACCAATATGCGCCCGTCATTTCAGGCACTTCTTATACGGATGGCAAACCAACGGCACACTCCTATACCTGTGGCATTTGCCGAGACAGTCAATATGGCATCCGAGGCAGTGAATCCTATAACGAGATGGATATTAACGTATTCAATTTCGAGCGCATTAAATGGGGCGGCGTGCGCCATGGGGATATTTTGTATACCTATTTTGATTTAAGCCAATTTATCAATGCCGATATTCCAGAGCCAACAACAGCCGATATTGCCTGTTTTAGGGAGATATTAACGATTATCGAAACATCTGAGCCGAGCGATTATCCCAGCGCATTGGAGAAAAGATTAGCGAGTGTAATAAAATCGAGTAAAGCTGAGCGACAAATATTAATCGAAATATTAGCCAGTCTGGGAATATTAAAACCCAATACTGTCGATAGACAACGCCAAGGCAAAAATGACTGGGTATTTGCCGAATATTGGCGTGGTGAAGATAAATATTGCCAACAGACAGTTGAACATCTGTTTGGAAAATATTTAGCACAATAAAAAGGATGTCACAGCACTAATCCTGCATTAGCGCTGTGACTGACACTCATCCGCACTCGCCAGTCTAGAGAATACTGCTAGATAAAATCTGCCATCCTTGCCGCTATTCTAGCTGCCGAACGTTTCTAAAAGCAGAGTTGGCTTTGCGCCCATCCTAGCAAACCTCAAGTATTCGTTCTTCTTGCAATCGGTTGATTAACCTCCAACGACCATCAAGATGAAACATTTTCATAAAGCGCATAAATATTCTTATTTAGTTAAAATTAGCTGTTGCAAACGACACAGAAAGCGGTTAGCTTAAAAAAACGTTCGATGGATAAGTATCCATCAGCACCGAATTCAACAGAATACAGAGTATAGAGAGTCATATGAGCCCATTACTGAACGCTATCCACCATCATCACCACCATATGCGGTAGCCTTCGGACGCTCACTGCCGGAGGACTGTATCCTTCTGGCGGACTGATTCAAAGATGATCACTAACCCCTGGAAGGAATTCCGGGGGTTTTTGCTTTTAGGCTTTTTAACTTACAACTTAACCCGTGTTTAGTATGTAATTTCAATATGTTAGCTAGACAAATACCGGCCAAACATAGAAACCAGTTAAACCATGCGACAAAAGAATATCACTTTGAATTTGTTAACTTTGAGCGAGACAAGACTATGACTGAATCAAACCGTTTACGCATCGCCATCCAAAAATCTGGCCGTTTATCCACCGACTCACAGCAATTACTCAAGAGCTGCGGCGTTAAATTTTCCATTAACGAACAACGCCTTATCGCGCACGCAGACAACATGCCTATCGATTTACTCAGAGTGCGTGACGATGATATTCCAGGGCTGGTGATGGATGGCGTGGTCGATTTAGGCATTATTGGTGAGAACGTGCTCGAAGAAGAGCAGATTGAGCGTCAAACCTTAAATAAACCCGCCGAGTTTGTGAAATTACGCCAACTGGATTTCGGTGCCTGTCGCCTATCATTAGCCGTGCCAACCGAGTTTAGCTATGCCGATGCCTCATCCTTGGAAGGCTTGCGAATTGCCACCTCCTACCCCAACCTGCTGCGCCGTTTTATGCAACAAAAAGGCATAAGTTATCGTGACTGTATGTTAAAAGGCTCGGTTGAAGTCGCGCCGCGTGCCGGGCTTGCCGATGGCATTTGTGACTTAGTCTCCACCGGCGCCACCCTTGAGGCCAACGGATTATACGAGACCGAAGTCATCTACCGCTCCATGGCCTGTGTTATCCAATCGACCCAAACTCAAACGCCGAGCAAACAAGCCTTAATCGACAGAATTTTATCCCGCGTAAACGGCGTGATCCGCGCCCGTGAAAGTAAATATATTTTGCTGCACGCGCCCACTGAAACCTTAGATCAAATTGTCGCCCTGCTGCCCGGCGCCGAAAACCCAACGGTGCTGCCATTAAACGACGATACTAATCGAGTGGCCATCCACGCCGTCAGTACTGAAGATTTATTCTGGGACACCATGGAGCAACTCACCGCGCTCGGCGCCAGCTCTATCCTCGTAATGCCAATTGAAAAAATGATGGGGTGATCTATGGATATTTTGACTTGGGCAGCGTTATCCGCCGATGAACAAAAAGCCGCGCTCCAACGCTCACCTTTAATTGGTGACAGCGGCTTAGAACAAAGTGTTCGGGCGATTGTTGATGCCGTGGCTAGCCGTGGCGATGCGGCGCTGAAAGAGTTTAATCAAAAGTTTGATGGCTTTAATAGTGCCAATATCGACAGTCTGCGTTTAAGTGAAAGCGAGATTAGCGCCGCCAGCGCACGAGTCTCGACTGAACTTAAAGCCGCCATTGCCCAAGCGATGGCCAATATTGATGTGTTCCACAGCGCGCAGCAATTTCGCCCCATAGAGATTGAAACCCAAGCGGGTGTTCGCTGCGAGCTTCGTAGCGAACCGATTGAAAAAGTCGGTTTATATATTCCCGGCGGCAGCGCGCCCCTCATTTCGACCGTGATGATGTTGGCTCTGCCAGCCAAAATCGCCGGCTGTGAAAAACGCGTATTGGTGAGTCCGCCGCCGATTAACGATGCGATTGTGTATGCGGCAAACGCCTGTGGGATCACTGAAATTTATCAAGTGGGCGGCGCGCAAGCCATTGCCGCACTCGCTTTTGGTACTGAAACGATTCCTAGCGTCGATAAGATTTTTGGCCCGGGTAATCGTTATGTCACCGAAGCCAAACGCTTAGTCTCTCAAGATGGTCGCTGCACTGTGTCTATCGATATGCCAGCGGGACCCTCCGAGGTGTTGGTGATAGCAGATAGCGATGCCAATGTGCAGTTTATTGCCGCGGATTTACTCTCGCAAGCGGAGCATGGCCCAGATTCGCAGGTCATTTTAGTCACGGATTCTGAGCCATTAGCACAAGCAGTCAATCAAGCGCTCGAGTCACAACTGGCCGCCCTGCCGCGCCAAGAGATTGCCGCGACCGCCCTAAAAGGCAGCCGCACCATTTTGGTAAAAGATATGCAAGAAGCGGCGCTCGTTTCGAATCGCTATGGGCCCGAACACTTAATTATTCAAACCCGTTTCCCAAGGGACGTACTAAATCATATTCGCGCCGCAGGCTCAGTGTTTTTAGGCGCTTATACACCTGAATCGGTTGGGGATTATGCCAGTGGGACTAACCATGTATTGCCAACTTACGGTTATAGCCGCGCGGTATCTAGCCTCTCCTTGGCAGACTTTAGCCGCCGCTTTACGGTGCAAGAACTCAGTGCCAAGGGCCTGCTCGGACTCGGGCAAGCGGTAATGACCCTTGCCAGCAATGAGTTACTCGATGCCCATAAAAATGCGGTCGCGATACGCTTAGCCAGTCTTAAGGACTGATGGAAATAAGTAACGCAATCAACAGTACGCTTAATTAAAGCCGTAGCCAGACTTAGGACGAATAGGATGAGCCAAGTGCCAACTAGCCAAGCACCAACGAGCAATGTGCCTGTGACAAATATTCCGAGCGCCAATTGCGCCAGCAATACTCTCGACAACAATACTCTCGATAACACAAGCATCGAGCCAACAACCCTTGCCGCCCGTCTTGCGCGGCCCGAGCTGCTCGAGTTAACGCCTTACCAAAGTGCTCGCAGGCTGGGTGGTCGTGGGGATATTTGGATCAACGCTAACGAATCGCCCTTCAATAATGTGGCCGTTGCCGAACTCGATTTATCTAAGTTAAATCGTTACCCCGAGTGCCAACCGCCCGCGTTAATCAATGCCTATAGCCAATATAGCGGTGTTGCGGAGAGCAAAATTGTCGCCAGCCGCGGCGCCGATGAGGCCATCGAGCTACTTATTCGTGCTTTTTGTATCCCAGGCATCGACTCAATTGCGACCTTTGGGCCCACTTACGGCATGTACGCCATTAGCGCGCAAACCTTTAATGTGGGCGTTAAGGCATTAAGCTTAACGGCTCAGTACGGTCTCCCAAGTGACTTTGCGACGGCCGCGCGCGGCGCTAAGTTAGTGTTTATCTGTAATCCCAATAACCCAACTGGCACTGTGATTGAGAAGGCGCGCATAGAGCAAGCCATCCAAGCCCTGCCCGACGCCATTGTTGTTGTCGATGAGGCTTATATCGAGTTTTGCCCCGAATATAGCGTCGCCGATTTACTCGAGTCTTACCCAAACCTTGTGGTGCTACGCACCCTTTCAAAGGCCTTTGCCTTAGCGGGCGCGCGCTGCGGTTTTTTGCTCGCCAATGAAGAGATTATCGAAATCATCATGCGGGTGATTGCGCCCTATCCTGTGCCATTGCCCGTGAGTGAAGTGGCCGTGCAAGCGCTATCCGCTGCTGGGATTGCGCGGATGAAAACCCAAGTCAAAGCGCTCAATGCTCAGGGCGAGCGACTCGCGGCGGCGCTGAATTTGTACTGCGAACAATGGGGCGGCGCCGTGCTAACACCCAATGGTAACTACGTGCTAGCCGAATTTGACGACGTGGCAAAAGTGGCAAAGCTACTTATCGACAATGGCATTGTCGCGCGGGCCTATAAGGACCCTAGATTGGCTAAAGCCATTCGTTTTAGCTTTAGCTCTCAGGCTGATACCGACAGCTTAGTGTCGCTCTTTGAATCACAAAAGCTGTGAGCATTTGATGCAAGTATCAACGCAGCATTGGCCTAATAGACTGATTTTATAAAGATAACAAACTGAATTGAAAGGTAGCAGCATGAACCCAGTATTTACCCCGAATGTCGCCCAGAAAATACTTTTTATCGACCGTGATGGCACCTTGATTGAAGAGCCTATCACCGACAAACAGGTTGATAGCCTCGCCAAACTCGTATTCGAGCCCCAAGTGATCCCCGCCTTACTGCGCCTGCAAAAAGCTGGGTTTAGGTTGGTG
The DNA here is from genome assembly GCF_029835735.1 of Shewanella sp. GD04112. Taxonomy (NCBI): domain Bacteria; kingdom Pseudomonadati; phylum Pseudomonadota; class Gammaproteobacteria; order Alteromonadales; family Shewanellaceae; genus Shewanella; species Shewanella sp. GD04112. Next base: position 2,190,690 of record NZ_JAOEAL010000001.1, on the reverse strand, counting down.
ATGGTTAGCAATCAGGACGGACTCGGTACCCCTTCCTTTCCGCAGGAAGATTTCGATGCGCCGCACAATATGATGATGCAAATCCTCTCCAGTCAAGGGGTTAAGTTTGAAGATGTACTCATCTGCCCGCACTTTAACGATGAAAATTGCAGCTGCCGCAAACCAAAACTAGGGCTAGTGAAAGACTTTTTGACCCAAGGGACCATCGATTTTACCCAGTCCGCCGTGATTGGTGACAGACACACAGATGTTGAACTGGGCAATGCCATGGGGATTAAAAGCTTTCAATATCAGCGTGGCAGCCTAGGCTGGGACGCGATTGCCGATGCCTTACTCAACAAGGGCCGCACCGCGACTGTGGTACGCACCACCAAGGAAACCGATATTCGCGTGACTGTCGATCTCGACAATGCCAGCAAAGGCGCCATTAACACTGGCATTGGTTTCTTCGACCATATGCTGGATCAAATCGCCACCCACGGAAACTTCAAAATGGAGGTGAATGTCGATGGCGATCTGGAGATAGACGATCACCACAGCGTTGAAGACACGGCATTGGCGATTGGGGATGCACTGCGCCAAGCCCTTGGCGATAAACGCGGTATTGCCCGTTTTGGCTTTAGTTTGCCGATGGATGAGGCCAAGGGCGAATGCTTACTCGATCTCTCCGGCAGGCCTTTTATTAAATTCGCCGCCCAATTTGAACGGGAAAAAGTCGGTGAAATGGCCACCGAAATGGTGCCGCACTTTTTCCGTTCTTTTGCCGATGGCCTACGCTGCACCCTGCACGTCGCCGCCGAGGGAGACAACGATCACCACAAGGTCGAAGCACTATTTAAAGTGCTGGGCCGCGCGCTGCGTCAGGCCGTCAAAGTTGAAGGTGATGTCTTACCATCGAGTAAAGGCGTGCTCTAACACCGCACTCAACCTGAGTTAGGTGTGTAATGACCTGATGCAGATTGATTAGCGAATAATACAAAGCCTGATGATTTTAACGAGGGGCAGTTTCAGGAATGTGGCGACAAACCACTTCCCCCACTGACCTATCAATAGGAAAACCCAATGTCAGCAAACATAGATGAATTTGATGTTGTCATCATAGACACAGGTTGCGCCAACTTAAGTTCGGTCCGGTTCGCCTTTGAGCGCCTCGGCGCTAAGGTGTTAGTCACCGATGACAAGGCCAGCATTAAAGCCGCTAAACGTGTAGTACTGCCGGGTGTCGGCAGCGCTGGCGCCGCGATGGCTTCATTATCTGAAAAAGCCTTAGTCGAATTAATTCAAGGGTTAACTCAACCCGTGCTGGGTGTCTGTTTAGGGATGCAAATGCTCACGCTGCTCTCTAAAGAACGCGGCGGCCAAGCGCTGGATTGCCAAACTTTAGACTGTAAGTGCTTAGGCATTATTCCAACAGAGATTGACGAGCTAGACCGTCAAACGCTTAAGGCCGAAGGTTTACCTCTGCCGCACATGGGCTGGAACCAACTGTCCTTTAGCAATCCGTCCCAGGTTCACCCGCTGTTTGCCGGTGTTCCAGCCGGCAGTTACGTGTATTTTGTGCACAGCTACCGCGCACCATTAAGCGACTACACCTTGGCACAATGCCGTTATGGTGAGGACTTTAGCGCCGCCATCGGTAAAGACAACTTTATGGGCGTGCAATTTCACCCCGAGAAGAGCGCCGCCGTGGGCGCACAAATCCTAGGTAACTTTTTAAAAATGCAGTAAATGCAATCGCTTATTAGCTTTTGACTGAGCTAAGTGCGGGGGAGCTAAGTTTCTGGAACCTAAGTTTGGCTGAGCCAACTTTTTTCAGCCACAACTTTCAGCAATAAAGCGCGGCAGCAAATGCGCCAAAGAATTAAGGACAACAGATGATCATTCCAGCAATTGATTTAATTGATGGCAAGGTAGTTAGGCTCTACCAAGGGGATTATGGGCAGCAGACCACCTTCGATTTAAGCCCACTGGCCCAGTTGCAATCCTACCAAGACCAAGGGGCAAACTGGCTGCATATCGTGGATTTAACTGGCGCCAAAGAACCCGCTAAACGCCAAACGGCTTTGATTGCCAAGCTGACTACAGGGCTTAACGCCAATATTCAAGTGGGCGGCGGGATCCGCACTGAAGAACAAGTTGCCGAGTTATTATCCCTTGGGGTTAAGCGCGTGGTGATAGGCTCGCTCGCCGTCAAAGAGCCCGAGCTAGTCAAAGGCTGGTTTAACAAGTTTGGCAGCGAGGCAATTTGCCTCGCACTGGATGTGAATATCAATCAGAGCGGCGAGAAAATCGTTGCGGTTTCTGGCTGGCAAAGCGGTGGCGGTAAGAGTCTAGAATCTATCGTTGAAGACTTTAGCCAAGTGGGACTTAAACATGCGCTGGTGACTGACATCAGCCGTGATGGCACCCTCACAGGCGCCAATACCGAGCTCTATCATGAGCTATCCAGCCGCTATCCCGATATCGCTTGGCAAGCCTCGGGCGGCATTGCCACCCTTGAGGATGTTGCCGCCGTCAGAGACAGTGGCGCCGCGGGCATCATTATCGGTAAAGCTTTACTTATCAATCAGTTTAATGTGGCGGAGGCAATCCAATGCTGGCCAAACGAATAGTCCCCTGTTTAGATGTGAAAGATGGCTGCGTGGTCAAAGGCGTACAGTTTCGCAACCATGAAATTGTTGGTGACATAGTACCACTCGCGGCGCGTTACGCCGCAGAGGGCGCCGACGAACTGGTGTTTTACGATATCACCGCCAGTGCCCATGACCGTGTGGTCGATAAGTCTTGGGTGAGCCGAGTGGCGGAGCAAATCGATATCCCCTTCTGCGTCGCCGGCGGCATTAGAACCATCGGCCAAGCCCGCGAGTTATTGGCCTTTGGCGCGGATAAGATTTCGGTAAACTCACCCGCTCTTAGCGATCCGAGTTTAATCTCACGCCTGCAGGATGAATTTGGCCGTCAATGCATAGTGATCGGCATAGACTCTTTTTATGATGCGGCAAGCGACAGTTATAAAGTGAAGCAATTTACCGGCGATGAAGCCGCCACCAAAGAAACCGCTTGGTACACTCAGGATTGGGTCGAAGAAGTACAAAAACGCGGCTGCGGCGAAATCGTGCTCAACGTGATGAACCAAGATGGCGTGCGTGGTGGCTATGATATCAAACAGTTAAGCCTCGTACGCCAGCTGTGCGACGTGCCCTTAATCGCCTCGGGCGGCGCTGGCACTATGGCGCATTTTCGCGATGTGTTTATCGAGGCTAAGGTGGATGCAGCGCTGGCGGCCAGCGTGTTCCATAAAGCCATTATCAATATCGGCGAGTTAAAACAGTATTTAGCGGCCGAAGGCATCGCCATTCGCCAGTAACTCAACATCAGTAGCGATTGATAGAAATAATAAGGTATGCAGATATGACAACTGGAACCACTTCAAGCTGTTGCCAAGGCCCTGCAAGTGCAGAACTGGTTAATAGCCTCGACTGGGAAAAACAACAGGGGCTTATCCCAGCGGTTATCCAAAATCACCTATCGGGCAAAGTGTTAATGCTCGGATTTATGGATAAAGCCGCGCTGCAGCACACGCTGGCGACCGGTGATGTGACGTTTTTTAGCCGCTCTAAGCAACGTTTATGGACCAAGGGCGAAACCTCAGGCCATACCCTAAAATTGGTTGCCATCGATAAAGACTGTGATAACGACAGCCTGCTGGTGCAGGTGTTGCCCAATGGCCCAACCTGCCATAAAGGCACCGAAAGCTGCTGGCTCGATGGCAATGCTCACCCGTTTTTAAACAATCTAGCCGAACTTATCGCCTCACGTAAGGGGCAAAACCCTGAGTCGAGCTACACCGCCTCTTTATTTGCCCGAGGCACCAAACGCATCGCCCAAAAAGTCGGTGAAGAAGGATTAGAAACCGCCTTGGCCGCAGCGACTCACGATAAAGAGGAGCTGATTAACGAGGCATCGGATCTGGTGTATCACTTGCTAGTCTTGCTTGAAGATCAATCACTAAGCTTAAGTGATATTAACGCCAACTTGCTTGCCCGCCATCAAAAAGCGCAGCAAAAGTAGTCCGCTTTCAAACCTCGCAGTACCTCTCTGCCGCATGCCTTTGGGTCTACGGCAGAGTATTCTTGATTTTGCATTCAGTTACGGCCTATTCACCTGCCGTAACCAACAAAAGTTCAGCCTCCATAATCCACCTTGCTACTCTTAACCTCTGCTAAAAACGGCACGACGTCACACAAATTGTACACTTGGCTCCTGACAAAAAATCAGCAAAATACTGTTGTAATGGTTGACAAGTACACCTTAACTACCTATCGTAGCCAGCGTCCTCGAACCCGCACCGAGGCATTAACGCAACTTATTAACATTGAAGATAAATTTTAAAAACAGACGAGTTGCCTTAGTTATGTGATGTGACCAAGCCATTAGATGTGCTCAAGTCACTCGATGTTATTAAGTGCCGAATTAACCCCAAGCAAAGGCGAGTTTTATGCGTATTACCACAGCTTATTATCCCTATCTGTAGCCGCAATGGCATAGATAGGCACACTCGCCTGACCTTCCATTGTGGCCATATCCCCAACGATCCGCAGATTGCGCCACGATCACAATACAGGTACACCCACGTACCCTTTAGTTCCCAGTATCACGCGCCACTCTGCACTGCTCCTCAATAAAGCACTCAACTGAGACAGTTGAGCCATTAATAAAGACGTTTGAGCGTAAAGTTATGACACAAAATAAATTTTTCGGCAGTTTGCTACTGATTGCAGGCACCACCATTGGCGCGGGTATGCTCGCACTCCCTATCGCCTCTGCAGGACTCGGTTTTGGTGTATCGAGCATCATTATGTTGCTCCTCTGGGCGCTGATGGCCTACACCGCCCTGCTGATGGTTGAAATCCATCAATTTGCCCCGAGCGATGCGAGCCTGAACCAATTAGCCCGCACGCTTTTGGGCGCTAAGGGCCAAGTGATTGCCAGTGTTGCCCTGATGTTTTTACTCTACGCCCTGTGCGCCGCCTATATCGCGGGTGGCGGCGAGCAAGTCAATCAAAAGCTCAATGTTTGGTTAGGATTAAATCTGCCGCCACAGGCTGGCGCCATCTTCTTTACCCTGTTAGTCGGCACCATTGTCGGCTTAGGCACCCATTGTGTCGATTTGATCAATCGCGTGCTCTTTAGTTTGAAAATCATTGCGTTAATCCTAATGCTGGCCCTATTACTGCCGCAGGTCGAAGGCACACATTTACTCGAGTTGCCACTAGAGCAAGGGCTTATCGTGTCGGCCATTCCAGTGATTTTTACCTCCTTTGGTTTTCATGGCTCGATTCCGTCCGTGGTGCGCTACTTAGGCGTTGAGGTAAAAAGCCTGCGTAAAATCATGCTGCTCGGCTCGGCGTTACCGCTACTGATTTACCTGCTGTGGCAACTGGGCAGCCAAGGCGTACTCAGTCAAAGCCAACTGATGACGAATCAGAGTCTTTCAGGCTTTATCAATCAGTTAGCCAGTGTACTGCACAGCCAATACTTAAGTTCTGCCATCAGTGTGTTTGCCGATCTGGCGCTGGCCACCTCCTTTTTAGGGGTGAGCCTCGGTCTGTTTGACTTTATGGCGGCGAACTTAAGGCAGCAGGATAATGCCGCGGGTCGCAGTGTTACTGCCGCCATTACCTTCGTGCCTCCTCTGGGTTTTGCCCTCTTTTACCCGCAGGGATTTATTACCGCCCTCGGTTATGCGGCAATCGCCCTCGTGATCCTCGCGATTTTTTTACCCGTTGCCATGGTGTGGGTACAAAGACAAACGCGTGATAAAGCGAATCTGCCACAGGGTTACCGCGTCGCAGGGGGTAAGCTCGGTTTACTGTTGGCGATGCTCTGCGGAGTGGCCGTGATTGGCGCTCAACTCTTGGGATAAGCGACGCGGATAAACAATTGAGATAAACGCTATTTTACTTCAAGCCGTATAAGTGCCTGTAAAATCAAGATGAATAATCTCAGGCACTCAGTCTTGCTTCGCGCAAGATTGCCAAGTTCTTTATTAGTCAGCCAGCGGCTTGAGTGTTAAACTGCCGCTAATCCCGCTTGCCGCTCAGCATCGGCAGCCCCAAATCGCCTCACGCTCCCACGAGGAACAATAGCAAGGCGCTGATGATAAGGATGACATTCGAACCCCATGGTTAACACGCCGACATCGCCAGAACAGGAGACTGCCGAGCACGCGCATCAGGCGATGCCTCAAGAAGCGACGGCGGCCGCAGCGCCAGATTCGGCGCACCGCCGCGGTTCTACACTCAAAAAGCGCTTAAAACAAAGCCTGATTGCCACCACTGGGGCGGGCCTGTTAGCTGGCGCGGCGCTAACCATTTGGATAGTCAACAGTCAAACCGAAGCCCTGATCCTTCGCGTCGCGAATTATGCCTTAAGCGGCATGGACGGTGAGCTTAGCGATATTCGTTTAGGCCCCATGGGTTTAGAACATTGGCACATTCACTCTGCGAGCCTGCGTGTACATGACTCGCATTTAGTGATCAATAACCTGGATATTCAGCTTGAACTCAACTGGCCCAAAAGCCTTGAAGAACTGAAGCAACTTGTCCAGGTTGAGAGTTTAACTCAAAAAATCAAGCGCATTAGCACGGGCGAGATAGACGTTGAACTCGGCGCATCGCTGCTGGAGCGAAGCCCCACCATCGCCGATGAACAAACGCCAGCGTTGGCGTTAAATATCAAATCCTTACCTTTAATTGATATAGGTAAAACCACACTCAGATTAGCGCCGCAGGCAGAGCTTCCGGCCTATCAGCTGGTGATGGATAAACTCAGCCTGAATCATCAAGCTGAATTAACCACAGCCTTTAGCAGCCCTGAGGGTGAACCGTTAGCCCAGCTTGCAGCGACGCTTGGCAACGAACAATGGCGCTTGAAGAGCGAACTGAATATCGCGCCGCTACTGGAAAACCTGCATCAAATTGGCCTGCGCCAAACCCAAGGGAGCATCCTCAGCCAATTAACCCTGTGGGATCAACAGTGGCAACAACTTGGGATAGGACTAAGTGGGCAACTCAGTTCTGAGAGCACGATGACACTCGCCAGCGGCGAAATCACCAGCCGACACCGCATTCAGCAGCCCAGCATCAGCTTAAGCCATTTTGCCGACTTAACGCTCACGCCCCAGCCAGCTTTAGGGTTTGAGCTTAGTGGATCACTTGCCTCACTTAATCTCACCCTCGAGCCTTTTCGTCTTGCGCTCACGCCCAATACGGCACAGCACGCGCAGCTATTAGCCGCACTTAATCAGTCACTGCAATTGAGCGATGAAAACTCTCAAGCGCTCCTTACCCTGCTGTCGGGGCTTAAAAGCACCGAGGCGCCCGTGGGCCTTGCCTTTTCGATGACTGCGCCACTGCATTATGCGCTGACATCTCAAGCGAGCAGCCATGACCCCATAGCGCTGCCCGCATTCGAGTTAAGCACCCTAGGCAGTAAGCTTGATACACGCATTCACTTACAAGATATCCAGTTAACGCCCACGCCAGATGCTTGGAAGGTCGCGAGCCGCTGGCAACTGGCGCTTACGCAAACGACCCCGCTGTCGCTGCGGGAACTCTGGCATGCAGCACCGCAGGATCTCAGTTGGAGCGCGGGAATACTTCAAACGGCGGGACATGTCAGCGTTGCTCAGTCGGCTCAAGGGCTGAATTGGCAAGTGAGCACAGCGCCTGTGACGAGTGACTCGAATGTCTCAAGCGATACCTTACAATTTGCACTTGAAGATCTACAGCTACAGCAAACTGCGCAAGCCGCCGAGCATCAAACTAAACAGACGCAGTTAAGCCTTGGTAATATTCAGCTCAACGCTAAGGCTCCCATGACCGCGAGTGCTACCCCGTTAGCGACTCAGGATACGACTGGCGCGCAATCAACCGAGTTTGCCTTCAATCTACCGCCGCTCTCTCTCGCCCTGTCGCAGCTGCGCGTGAGCCAAGCGGTAGAGAATCTTGCGGGCACCGCCGCGAGCGCAATGCAGAGCAGTCGCAACGATATTAGCCTCAAGACGTTCTCCCTTGAGACATCAAAGGCGATGACCCTCGATTACTCCTCGTTGCAATCCATTGAAAATGCTATTCAATCGAGTCAGTTGAGTAATCAAGTGAACTGGCAAGCGCAGCAACTCTTGATTGAAAAGCAGCTCAGCGCCAAAGGCCGCACACGTAAACAGACTGTGCTTAAACTGGATAATTTGGCACTCGCGCAGACGTTAAACTGGCAAAACCAACGTCTTCACGGCCATGAACAGTGGCAAGTCGGCACGGTTGAGCTGCAAAGCGACCATCAATTACAGTTCGCCGCGCCTCACAAATCACTGCTGTTAACCGGCCAATGGGTTGTCGATACCAGCATGACAGAAGCACTATCTTTGCTTAATCAAACCCAGCCCTTGCCCGCTGAGTTAAATGTCACAGGCCATAACCAATTACAAGCACAATTTAAGCTGACACATGAGCCAGAGCAGACCCAATTTGCCATGCAAATTACCCAGTCGATGACAGAGCTGGAAGGTTTTTATCAAGACACGACCTTTGAAGGCGGGAAATTACAGGCCCAATGCGAGTTCACTTGGGGGCAATCCTATAAGGCGCCGCAAGCACCAGGCTATTTCAGCAGTTTAAGCCGACTAAACTGCCCGAATACCGTGATGACCTTTAACTTGTTCGATCCCGGCTTTCCCTTGACCGATATCGAAGTGGAGGCCGATATTGTCCTCGCCAAGGATGCCGAAAAGCTTCCCGACAATTGGCTGCAACAACTCACGGGCTTGAGTGATACCGACGTGTCTATGACTGCTAAGGGCAAAGTATTGAGCGGCCAGTTCCTACTGCCTGATTTTAATTTAAAATTACAGGACAAATCCCACGCCTATCTATTATTGCAGGGCATGAGCCTTGAGGAAGTGCTGCGCATTCAGCCGCAAATTGGTATCTATGCCGATGGTATTTTCGATGGTGTATTACCCGTGGATTTGGTCGATGGCAAAGTCTCGATCAGCGGTGGCCAACTGGCGGCCCGTGCGCCCGGTGGTCTTATTGCGATTTCGGGCAATCCGGCAGTCGATCAAATGCGTCAATCGCAACCTTATCTCGACTTTGTATTTTCGGCACTAGAACATTTAGAATACAGCCAGTTATCCAGTAGTTTCGATATGGATCAAACCGGCGATGCCAAGCTCCTAGTGGAAGTCAAAGGCCGCAGCCGAGGGATTGAACGCCCCATCCACTTGAATTACTCTCATGAAGAGAACATGCTGCAATTATTCAGGAGTCTTCAGATTGGTAACGATCTGCAGGACAGAATCGAAAAATCCGTGAAGTAACAAGGAAACCTCAGTGAAGATCATTCAATTACAGCAAGTGAGTTTAGGTGCATTGCTGCTACTGGCGGCATTGCAAGGCTGTGCGCCAACGGTAAAGATTGAGCCGCCTGATAAACCGATTGTGATTAATCTCAATGTGAAAATTGAACACGAGATAAAAATCAAAGTGGATAAGGAGCTAGATCAGCTTCTATCAGATGATAAGTTGTTCTAATCACTAAGAATTGAGGAATATACAATGAAATCAATGCCACTCAAAACCCTGCTACAAAAGCCAACATTACTCCTGTTGCTCGGCCTGAGTTTATTCAGCTTAAATGCCTTTGCCATGTCACTACAGGAAGCCAAATCCCAAGGTTACTTAGGTGAGCAGCTCAATGGCTATTTGGGCCTAGTGCAAAATAATAGCGAGGCCAAAGCCGTGATGGACGATGTGAATAACAAACGCCGCGCCCATTACGAAACTATCGCTAAAAAGAACAATATCTCCGCCGCCGATGTGGCCAAACTTGCCGGTGAAAAAGCCATCGCCGCCACAGATAAAGGCAACTATGTGCAAAACGCCCAAGGAAAATGGGTTAAAAAGTAAAGAGTTAGCACTGCTTAGCGACTAAGCACTGACAAAAACGCCTGCAATTGCAGGCGTTTTTGTCTCTATCATTGGTCACGGAATGAAAAACGTACCTGTTTTATGCTGAGGCTGTACGCCCATATCGCATCGATTACAGCACTTTAAGGAATAAGCATTTTTAGCTATCAGAACAGCCAGCGAGCCTAATATTTGATGCCTGAAATAAAGTTTGCTCAATCCAATCCCGAAAGTATGAAATACGTGAGTAATGTTCAATCACGCCATACTTGCCCTCTTCCCAATTGGTTGACTCGGCATTTTGCCATGAGCTGACACCGATAAGACAAACTGAATCGGCCGAGACGAGATACGCGGGGCCGCCCGAATCTCCTGGGCCACTTATCCCCTCCAATGGTAAGGCATTCGCATCGCGGTCAAAGATAAATTGCAGCCATTGCTCCTGCACCCCGACCACGGCGTTGTGTGCCGCACGTAATTGTTTGTCGGCTCCCGCAACGCCCACCAGCCCATTACCATAATCGCCACGTCCGACGAAGGTGGCGATTTTGCCCGTTTCGGTTGAGGTACGATTCAACTTAGCGAGTGTTGCATCCTCAATGGGAGAAGCCAATTGAACCAAGGCAATATCGTAGGGAAAGTGCCTTTCTTTCCAAAGTGGATGTTTTATCACGTCTTTAATCGGGTAAAAATGCTTTTTAAATTGCACCTTATTGCCGACCGTTAGCTCATTAGCCACGTGCGCCGCCGTCACAATCCATTGCTTATCGATAAGGCTGCCAGTGCCAAGCACGATTTCATCGCCTTTATAAAGTCCTAAAAAGCTGACCGTCGAATTATCGCTTTGCGCCGCCGCTTGATATTTCGCGTCATCCACATCATGCCTGATAATCATGGCATTGGCGGTACTGGTTATCGCCAGTAATAGTACGAACATCCATTTCATATTGAGCTCCTATCCTTGCGTATATTAATTCGCCAATATTGTGTGATGAGAATATCGAGAATGAATCATCATTAATGTCGAGAACTTAACAGCTTTTTCTCATTTGAGATATAGCCGCTGCATCCAGATTATTCAGGCGTGATTGATCAACATGACATGTTGAATGACATAGCAATTTATCCGTATAAAACAAAAGCGCAGCGAACTTGTGTTCACCGCGCTTTTTAATATTTACCCCTAGGCTTTAACTCTAAAGTTTAATCCTGAAAGGGGTTAACGATTGGCAGCCTTATTTAAAATACAAGCTATGGAATTTTAGGTGCTCTTCAATAAAGCTCGCAATAAAGTAATAGCTATGGTCGTACCCCGCCTGCATACGCAAATCTAAGGGGTAGCCTTTTGCTTTGGCGATATCACTGAGCGTTTGTGGCATCAGTTGCGCCTCTAAAAAGCTGTCGGCATCACCTTGGTCGACTAATACAGGCACTTCGTTAATCGCCAGTTTTAGCAACTCACAGGCGTCATATTGACGCCAATGCTCGCGATTTTCCCCTAAATACTCGGTAAAGGCTTTAATCCCCCAAGGCGCATTGCTTGGATTGCTGATAGGACTAAAGGCCGAGATTGAGCTGTATCTGTGGGGATTAGTTAACCCTATCACTAACGCGCCGTGTCCGCCCATGGAGTGGCCAGAGATGGCGCGCTGCCCGGTTACGGGGAAATTCGCTTCAATCAGCGCAGGCAGCTCATGCACTATATAGTCGTACATTTTATAGTGGCGATTCCAAGGCGCTCTGGTCGCGTTTAAATAAAACCCCGCACCAAGACCTAAGTCATAGGCTTTATCCGGCGCATCGGCGACATCATCGCCACGAGGACTCGTATCGGGGGCGACGATAGCCATTCCCAACTGAGCCGCAATACGCTGCGCGCCCGCCTTCTGCATAAAGTTTTCGTCGGTACAGGTGAGACCCGATAGCCAATACAACACAGGCACAGGTTTGTTGGCCGCCTCGGGTGGCAGGTAAATCGCAAAGCGCATCTCGCAATTCAGCGCCTGAGATTGATGGCGATACTGTTTGTGCCAACCACCAAAGCTCTTGTTACAGCTGATATTTTCTATGGTCATTTCAATCCCTTTCCTGTTCACTTTCAGCGTTTCGCTTGCCGTTCAAGGCTCTATCACAAGCTTAAAACGCATAAGCAGCAGACAAACCGTTAGCGGTTATCTGCTGCTGTGATGACAAACTGAGCGTTTATTTATCGAAATGGATCACGCTGCGAATGCTCTTGCCTTCATGCATCAAGTCGAAGGCTTCGTTGACTTGCTCAAGTCCCATAGTGTGAGTGATAAAGTCATCAAGCTTAAACTCACCTGCTAGGTATTGTTCAACGATTTTAGGTAATTGCGAACGTCCTTTCACGCCACCGAAGGCTGAACCGCGCCATACACGGCCCGTCACCAGTTGGAATGGACGGGTGGAGATCTCCTGCCCTGCGCCTGCAACACCAATGATCACAGACTCGCCCCAGCCCTTGTGACAACACTCGAGCGCGCTGCGCATCACATTGACATTACCGATACATTCGAAGGAGTAATCCACGCCGCCATCGGTCATCTCAACAATCACCTCTTGAATAGGTTTGTCGAAATTTTTAGGATTAATACAATCGGTTGCCCCTAATTTACGGGCAAGTTCGAATTTAGATTCATTGATATCGATAGCAATAATCCGGCTGGCTTTCGCCATGGTCGCACCAATAATGGCCGAAAGACCAATACCACCTAGGCCGAAAATCGCTACGGTCGCGCCTTCTTCCACCTTAGCGGTGTTCATTACGGCGCCCATACCTGTCGTCACACCACAGCCCAGCAGACAGATCTCTTCTAATGGCGCAGTTTTATTAACCTTAGCCAATGAAATTTCAGGTAATACTGTGTATTCAGAGAAGGTAGAACAGCCCATATAATGGAAAATGGGCTGGCCATCTTTATAGAAACGCGTGGTGCCATCTGGCATTAAACCTTTACCTTGGGTCGCGCGGATCTTCTGGCACAGGTTTGTTTTACCCGATAAACAGAATTTACATTCGCCACACTCAGGCGTGTAGAGAGGGATCACATGATCGCCCACCTGCACGCTGGTCACGCCTTCGCCCACTTGCTCAACAATACCACCGCCCTCATGGCCGAGGATCGCAGGGAATACGCCTTCTGGATCGTCACCACTTAAGGTAAACGCATCGGTATGGCACACCCCAGTCGCCACGATGCGAACTAATACTTCGCCGGCTTTAGGTAACATCACATCGACTTCTTCAATCTTGAGCGGCTGTCCCGGCCCCCAGGCCACGGCGGCCTTTGACTTGATAAACTGTGGTTTTTCGTTCGACATGCTTGTCTTTCCTTCTTTTAATCAATGGGCTTATCGATTTACGGCTTACCCTAGCCCTACTCGCTTGTAAGCATAGATTGAGGCGGATGGATAAGCTTAAAAATAGTGTGCGGTAATGCAGTCACTAGATTGTATTTATTTCCTGAGGATTGATAATCTAGCATTTTGGCAATTCATTTTTACTGAGAAGCAACAATGTACCTTTGGGATGGCATATCAGAATTTGTAGCAGTGGCCGAGGCCGAGAACTTTACCTTGGCCGCACAGCGCCTCAATGTGTCCACCGCCCACGTGAGTCGGCAAATCGGCGCGCTGGAAAATCGCCTCGGCACTAAGCTGTTTTACCGTACGACTCGCAAGGTATCGCTCACCGAAGAAGGCACGATTTATTATCGTCATTGCCGCCAATTGCAGACTGGACTCGAGGAGGCCGAGCGGGCAATTACTGATCTAAAAGGTTCGCCCCAAGGATTGGTAAAACTCACCGCGCCCGTGGCCTACGGCGAAAAATTTATCATGCCGTTACTCAATGATTTTATGGTGCAATATCCCAGCGTGGAATTTAATGTCGACTTGACCAACAGAACCTTAGATTTGATTGAGGGCGGCTATGATTTGGCCATTCGCCTTGGCAAACTCGCCGATTCCAGCCTGATGGCCAAACCCTTGAGTAGCCGCACCCATTATGTGGCTGCCTCGCCCAGTTACGTTGAAAAATACGGTGAACCCCACACGCTTTCGGAGTTAAATCAACATAATTGCCTGATCGGGAATCACAATTACTGGCGCTTTATTGAAAATGGCCGCGAACGTAATATTAAGGTACGTGGCAACCTTATCTGCAACAGCGGCTACGCCCTGCGAGATGCGGCATTAAAGGGCATAGGGATAGTGCAACTACCTGATTATTATATTGAGGAAGATATTCATGCAGGCCGACTCATCTCCTTCCTCGACGCGCACCGCGAAGCTAAAGAAGGCATTTGGGCGCTCTATCCGCAGAATCGTCACCTGAGCGCCAAAGTAAGGGTATTAGTGGATTATCTCGCGGAAAAACTGGCGATGGAGAATGCGTAGTAGCGAGTTCATCGCGGCGAACCAGAGTAACAAATCACCCAATATTGCGACCAATAACGCCGCTTGAGCTTGACGGATGACTCACTATTTAGCGCCAATTTTCCCTCAGCGTGTAATACAACATCCCTAGCGCAAGGGCCTGATTACCAAACCATTCATTCAATGGGATCCGGATATGACGCATGGCGGCGAAGAGATCGAACTCTCGCATTTGACCATCGATCGCCTGCCCCATGATCTCGGCCATAATATGGGAAGTCGCCACGCCATGGCCCGAATATCCCTGACAATAGAAGATATTCGGCGCAATCTTGCCCAGCTGGGGAATACGGTTAATCACTATCCCTGCCATGCCAGCCCAGGCAAATTCAATGTCAACGCCTTTTAACTGGGGGAAAGTGCGTTCAATCGCCGGACGCAGCTCGGCGGCAACGTTTTTAGGATCGCGGCCGCTGTAATTGGTGCCGCCCCCAAACATCAAACGGTTATCGGCGGTTAAGCGGTAATAATCCAGTACAAAGCGGCAATCATACACAGCTAAATCCTGCGGATTGAGTTGCTTAGCTAAATCTGCTGGTAATTGTGCTGTCGCACAATTACCAAGGGAGGCCGGAAATAACATGCCCCGCAGCTGAGGTCGGCCCAATTTGTGATAGGCATTACCGGCAATAAGCACACTGTTTGCCTTCACCCTGCCCTTTTGCGTGACCACAGTAGCAAGCTCTCCTTGCTGAATATCCAGCACCTGTGAATGTTCAAAAATCTTAGCGCCCAATGAAGCCGCCGCTCGCGCCTCACCAAGACATAAATTCACCGAATGCAGATGCATATTACGCCGATTGACCAGCCCACCGTGGTACAAGGGCGAAGCTAAGTAGGCGGGCATCTCATGTGCTGGCACTAAGGTCATCAATTCCCCCATGCCACGGCGATTAGCTTCATCAAACATTTGCTGTAACTCGACCATATGTGCGGGGCGATACGCCGTTTGGATATGGCCAAATTTTAAATCACAATCAATGCCATACTTCGCCACTCTGTTTTTGATAATATCGTGGCCGCGCCAACGAAGGTTCCACACATAATCTTCAGCCTCCTGACCAAGCTGACGCCGCAATTGCTTGGTCATGGCGGCATCGCCGGACAAACTCCCCGTCACTTGGCCGCCATTTCGCCCTGTCGCGCCCCAAGCAATCTTATTGGCCTCAAGTAACGCCACTTGGTAACCCTTTTCGGCCAATTCGACCGCCGTTGCCACACCGGTAAATCCACCGCCGATAATGGCCACATCGACCCGAATATCGCCTTCAAGTTCAGGATAATCAGACTCTTGCTTGATGGTGGCATTGTAATAAGACGCGCAGCGTTTAGCAGACATAGGGATCCTTTGAACAGATTTAAGCTGTTTTTGTTTTATATTTTTTACATTTGTTCAGAATTTTTGAGTATATCTAAGCTAATATCGTGGTCAACAGAAGATTGTAGAGCCGAATGAAACTCAACCCGTGCGGCCATCCCAAATCGTGCTTATCAATAGAATTTAATGCCGCATTGGCTTAAGCTACAGGCCATTACGACCGCGATGCAGACTGACACCGCGTGTTTATCAGACAAACACTTTGCCTGCCCCGCAAGGATAAATTTAGGACATACCATGTTTCAGGATCCTCAAACGCCGCCTAGCTTACTGCCTTTTTCTCAAGCCTGTGAAAATAACAAAGCGCCAATACTCGCCGTGCTACAAACCGCCTTTGCCAGCGCCAAACAGGTGCTGGAAATTGGCAGCGGCACGGGACAACATGCAGTTTATTTTGCTGAAAATCTACCTCAGCTTTTCTGGCAAACCAGCGATCAAACCGCTTACCTTGCGGGCATTAGCGCAAGATGTCGCCAACAAGGGCATCAAAAAGGTATCAACAACCTCGGCTTGCCCTTCGCACTCGATGTCACCCAACCTTGGCCCATTAATGACACCCGTATCGACGCCGTCTTCAGCGCTAATACCCTGCATATTATGAGTCAAACCATGGTTGAAGCCTTCTTTGCTGGCTTGGGTCAATACTTGCCACAACTCAATACCCTCTGCATTTACGGCCCTTTTAACTACCAAGGCCAGTTTACCAGCGACAGTAATAGTCAATTCGATCAGTATTTAAAACAAAGAGATAGTGAGAGTGGTATCCGGGACATAGAATGGATTATTCAGCTCGCCCAAGCGCAAGCCTTCACATTGGTTGCAGATACCGCCATGCCCGCCAATAATCGGCTGCTGCATTTTTCAAAACAGGAAAAATAATATTGCCGTGGTGTTATGTAACGTAATGCCAGAACCTTGAAAGACTTCATCGCCAGCATAACTCAGCAGATGCGAACCTATAATTCGCATCACTTAGAATGGAAAACTGATTTACATAAAGTTGAGTTTCGAGAATGTCAAAGTTTGGTGTGTTATTAAACCTGAAAATACTATTAGGCCGAATCACCATTCTTTTAATTGTTGAAGTGACTTTATTCGATCTCGCTGAAAAAGCATCGCTTCAAATACATCACCGAATTGATCTGTATTAATACCTAAGCCTGGCAGCGCAAAACTTGCCTGCGTAAAAAATACATTTTTGTTTTCGCTCCAAGCAATCTCCCACCAATCAAGAATCCTATCCTTAGATTGCTGCATTCTCAATTTTGTCGGAAGACGATCACTTTTATTAGCATTAATAGAGTGCTTAGTCGGAAGTAGATTCCAAAGATCGTTATTAGGCCATCGCGCAAATGGAAACGCATGGTCAATCGCAAATTCACTATGATCCAACAGATCACCACTCCAACAACAGTTCAGATCCGCAACTTGTTGCAGTTCTTGTACTCTGTCTCTGATCTGCTGCGTATTACGCTGAGCATCTTCCCACTTAAGCGCAGCATAAAAATCGACCTGGCTATAAGCATGCTGTTTATTAAGTTCATATCCAGCCATAACTGAACACCACTCGTTGATTAGTGCTGGTTCAATCCAAATACTGTACTGGGTTAACGAATCCCAAATTCGTTTGGGTACTTTAAAAATACCAAATGACTTCAGATAATTGAAATCTATTGATAGATAGCTTTTCGGGGATCTATTCGGCAGTATTTCAACTTCAAATACTGCCTTATCAGTACCTGGCAAGGTAATATATTTTGCCGGCATAT
The DNA here is from genome assembly GCF_029835735.1 of Shewanella sp. GD04112. Lineage (NCBI taxonomy): Bacteria > Pseudomonadati > Pseudomonadota > Gammaproteobacteria > Alteromonadales > Shewanellaceae > Shewanella > Shewanella sp. GD04112. The sequence continues at coordinate 2,173,114 of NZ_JAOEAL010000001.1, read as the reverse complement.
TTTTGATAGTGGAGCTAATATCTTTTAGTGTGTGATGCACCGCATCTATTAATGAAGTCTCGACAAACGCAGCACCTAAATAAAAATCGTTGTTAGCAAAGCTAGCCAAACTCCCCCAGCCATTTGGTTTTATAAATCCGAGCCCTTTATTGACATTGCTGCTTTGCTGCATCGGTTTAGGGCCATCCACTAGCGGTTTATATAATTTGAGCCAGTATAACGCCACGAGTCCTAATGGTAGTAAAACAGAGTCTTCATGTTGTTCGATGACAGCTCCAGCATGCCCTTCAGCAATTCGTAATAATGCCCTCAGTAAAGCCAACTTATAGGTGGATGACTTACTATCATTTACCACGATATTTCTGATCAGTGGAAATGCGCCAGTGCCGTCATCAGGTAAGGTACATATAACTGTTTCCCAAACAACTTCGGATCTTCCAAGCTGATCAGCTTGAGATGCTCTACCTATCTCAAACTGTAAGCCGAATTGGCTTGCTAATTCAGCCACTTCTGACGAACTCACATCAAACATCAGCCTGTCATCAGGACTAGCGCCATGTCGTAACGAGATCACCATCTTCCCATTAGGTTTGAGCAATGAACTCAATTTACGAAAAGCGCGTTGGCGGAGAGATGGCGGGGTAATCATCCCGTAAATTAACTGGCGTCAAAAGTAGAATTTTCTCATAACATAAACGCAGGAGATTCTGCATGAAAACATCAAAATTTAGCGACAGCCAAATTCTGGCTATTTTAAAACAAGCCGAAGCGGGTGCGCCGGTTCCACAGCTGTGTCGTGAGCACGGCATCAGTTCGGCCACGTTCTACAAGTGGCGAGCAAAATTTGGCGGTATGGATGCCTCCATGATGGCACGGTTAAAAGAGCTGGAAACAGAAAATGCCCGGCTCAAAAAAATGTATGCCGAGGAGCGGCTCAAAGCCGAAATACTCAAAGAGGCTATCGAAAAAAAGTGGTAAAGCCGTCGTGCCGACGGGAGTTAGCGCAAAAGGCGGTGCGGGAGAAATCCATTTCGGTCAAATTGGCCTGTGCGGTGTTTCGTATCAGCGAAACCTGCTACCGCTATCAGACCAAACTGAATGACGAGAACGCAGAAATTGCGGACTGGCTGCTGCGCTTAACCACGACTTACCGGAATTGGGGCTTTGGCATGTGCTTCTACTACCTGCGCAATGTAAAACGTTGTGGCTGGAACCATAAGCGTGTGCTGCGCATTTACCGCGAGCTGGAGCTGAATTTAAGGATAAAACCCAAGAAACGGCTGACACGTGAAAAGCCTGAGCCTTTGGCGGTGCCACAGATGAAGAACCAGTGCTGGTCGATGGATTTTATGCATGACCAACTGGAAGATGGCCGCAGTTTCCGGCTGCTCAATATCATTGATGACTTTAACCGGGAAGGCTTGGCGATAGAGGTCGACTTCTCGCTGCCAGCTGAGCGTGTTGTCCGCACGCTTAATCACGTGATTGAATGGCGTGGCAAGCCCAAGGAAATCAGAAGCGACAATGGTCCTGAGTACATTGGCTCTGTCCTCAAAAGCTGGGCAGAAGCCAACGATGTGACACTGAAGTTTATTCAGCCAGGCAATCCACAGCAAAATGCCTATGTGGAGCGCTACAACCGTACAGTTCGCTACGAGTGGCTAAACCAATATTTATTCAGCAGTATTGCCGAGGTTCAGGAGTATGCGACAGAATGGCTGTGGTTTTACAACAATGAACGACCAAACAAAGCCTTGGGTGGGATACCACCCAAGTTTAAAGATAACTTAATAACTCAGACTTCTACTTCTGGCGTCCATTAAAAATGGGATGATTACCGAAATACCATTGCTCGCTATTATCGCTATCTTGTTTGATATCTTTCACGTAAAGCTGAGCAATCTCCTCTGCCCTTGCTCCTGTATAGGCCAGAATAACAGGCAACCAATAGGGAGCTTCACCGTACCTTGCCTTTTGAGCATTGGTACGTTGCCTAAACAGTGGTAGGGAGAAAATCTTTGTCAGTTCGGCATTTGAATAGCCCGGATCTCTAATCACCCTCACCGTTTCTTTGCCGGGCGATACTTGATGGCAAGGATTCTTCGGCAAGATGTCCAACTTGACTGCCTGTTGGAAATACCCCGAAATCAGCTTGAGTTCCTTGTCAGCAGTATTGATGCTCACACGAGCCAAGCCATGTTTATCTGCGATATCAATTTGCTTCTTGAAGGATAATGCTCGTATCTCTTGGCTCGGTTTACTCGGGCAGCGAATAATCCAATTGAAGAAATTACGCATGTCTAGCTTTTGGATTTGACCAATAGGCTTATCGGCAAAAAACTCTATCAGTCGCTCACAAGGGCGATTGCGGTCACCTTGCCATGATCTAAAGGCAACCTCTGAGCTCACAGTCTTCTTCTGATTATTCACCCAGTCAATCAGTTGTGAAACACTAGAAGATGCAGATAACTCACCTTCACTTTGTTTACTTGGAGTTGAACTGCTGGTGGATATAACGACAAAACCTAAATCCTTAAGCTGCTGTAATGCATCACCACTCGGTTCTGTAGGTTCGATCTTCGTATCAGGTAGATTTGGCTCAAAGCCTCGATTTATATCCCGCCGAGCGAGTTCTTCATGGTCGATTGCAGAATTACAGAGCCTGATACAAGCTTTTGCTAATTGGGTAGCTAGATACAGTCTTACAGAATGTTCATAGAGTTGACATTGTGAAAGTTCAAGAGCTTCATCAATAAATGCACTCATGTACCGCACAAAGAGTTGTTCTTCTGCCTGTTGACGGCTTGTGTCTCTTGCAGCATAGAGCACTACTAGCGGCTCACTAAACCACTCCGTCATCGCTTCGAGTCCATCGGGAGTCTCGAGCAGATATCTTGCTTGAATGTCAGCCAACCTCAGCCGCCCATGCTCACGAGCCATCCAGTAGCTGACAATAGTATCTAACTGAGCAGGCGTTATTTTCAGCTCGTTCTCTTGATTATCATAACGTGACTGAGCCAGAGCAATAATAGACTCGAACTCCGCGATCACTTCAGCAGCCTTTGTTTTGGCTTCATAGGCATCTTGAGTTTTTAGGCTTCGTTTTAGCTCTACTTTGCCATCAAGAAAGGGGCGTAAATGCTGAGGAATGCCCTTGCGGATTTTCCAGATTCGTGACTTTGGATCGCGGTATGGTTGAGTCATAAATGCCATCGTTTTGTACCACCCTTTTGTACCACCTTAAGGTGCCAAAGGTTGGTAAGCCATTGGATTTAGCAACTATAATTCATAGGTTTATGATAGAAAAGAAAAAACCCGACCATGTGATCGGGTTCTTAGAATGTGGCGGTGAGAGAGGGAGTCTACTTCATGGCATAACGTATTGAAAAACATAATCAATATAAGTCAAACATAGGGCTGCATTACTTTTTGCATTACTTCTGTTTTTTGATATTTTCTTCAATTAGACCAATGACTTACCCTGAGAATCCGACTCCTTAATTTCAGTTCAAAATAACAACATAACCAATTGTATTTAATGGCTTTTGCTCCATTTCAAAAAAATCAACAAAAATTTAAAACAAATAACGCTAATCGTCATTTTTGACTAATATTCGCACATCTGTGATTTATTTTGATAGCTTCAATGCCTAGATCAGACATCGTTTCAGTAACGGCTTCATCACTAACTGGCAAACGTAAGATAACGCTTGCATGATCTGTAAGTTCTAGTGGATCGCAACAAGATTTAAATGTTACCTTTGTTGCATCTTTTTGATACGCAAGCTTACCGATAGCACTCTCAAAGGCTTTCTCATCAATCCAACCTGTACCGAAATCAATTTCCACATGCTGAGCCCGTATCAAGCACAATTCATGATTTGAGTTTTTCACAAACGTATCCTGGTTTTTGTGAAGAAACGAGTTCACTTGGGACTTATCCAGTCCCAGCTCCTTGGCAATTTGACGTCCTTTCAGGCCTGGTGACCCATCTAACAACTCTGAGACTGCCTTCAGCAAACCATCACTCCTTTCTACCTACATACCTACCATTCGTTGCATACTTTGCGTCCACGATGCTTTAAATGCTGAATCCCCTGCGAACAACTTGTAGAGCTCAAGTTCATCTTTACGGCGTTGCAGCATAATTTCCTTGAGCATTTTTTCGAAAGCCAAATCTCTATTATGAGGATCTGGGTTGTTTTTGTATTTAGATTCGAAATCTGGGTGATTGCGGATACTCTCAGCGATGTTCACAAACTTAACTTTTTGCTCTTCAGGTGTGGCACTCCAGCCTTGGAACCATCGCTCATTAAATGTGCGAATGATTTCATCCAGCGGGTCAGTTTCTTTTTCACCGCCATGCGCCCCACGTGGGTTCGGATTTTGAGGATCAAGCTCCGCTTCTTGGTCACTAAGTTTAATGCTGTGGTTAAGCTTCACACGTTGCAAACCGTATGAACTCAGATCGACAGAATCGAGAAGCTCATCAATAGCATCTGCATCGGGATCTTCCACTTTCAATTTTGGTATTAAAAACTTCAGGAACCAAAACAGTTTTTCCCAGCAGACCATTTCATAAGGCATGATAGAAGCCATCTGCCCATAGATTTTCACGAACTGCTTGGCTTTAATCTTAAAGTCCACTTTAGCTTCAGCTTCAAGCTCCAGCTCATGGTCAAACCGTGCTGCTGCGACATCAATGATTGGGCTGAGTGTTTGGGCGTCTTCATTCTTGAAATAACGTGTCACAAAGTCTTCAACTTCATACCACTCGTACACACCTACATCATCCATTTCATCTTTCAATTCGTGCAGCACGTTTATATCTGTAGCCTGGGACAACGACGTTGCTGTGTAGAAAGGATCGAATGCTGACTGAATATCTTCAACCGAGTTGAAAAAGTCTAAAACAAACAGGTCTTCTGTTTTTTTACCCCATTTAGGCGCACTTCGATTGAGACGAGATAATGTCTGGACACACAAGACACTGGCGAGCTTCTTATCCACATACATGGCACAAAGCTTAGGCTGGTCAAACCCAGTCAGATACTTGTTTGCAACCACTAAAAGTCGATACTCATCAGTATCAAACATATCTTTGGTATCTGACTCGGCAAAACCATTAATATCTGCTTCGGTATATTCAATACCATCAACTTCTTTGGTTCCTGAGAAAGCAATGGCAATTTTAAAGGGGTTCCCTTGCTCCTCAAGTATCCGCCTTATCGCTTTGTAGTATCGAATGGCCGTCTCAATATTTTGAGTGACCACCATTCCCTTACCTTTACCTTTGAGCTTTTTCGCATTCACTACATGTGGAACAAAATGCTCCAGCATAATCTCTGCCTTGGTATCAATCGTTTGCTGGCTTCGTTCTACATAAGCTCTGAGTTTTTTCTGCGCCTTTTTGGTATCAAACTCAGGGTTATCAGCGATTGATTTCTCAATCTCATAATAACTTTTGTACGTCGTATAATTTGCCAGCACATCCAAGATGAAGCCTTCTTCAATGGCTTGTTTCATGGAATACAAGTGAAACGGCTTGAAAGAGCCATCTTCTTGGCGTTGACCAAATTTCTCTAAAGTGCTGTTTTTGGGTGTGGCTGTAAATGCCAAGTACGATGCATTCCCTCGCATCTTGCGCGATTTCATCGCCTGAAGGATTTTATCCTGGGCATCTTCGGCCTCATCGACTTCAGATTTGCCCATCGCTCGGTTCATATTGTCATGCGCCGAGCCAGACTGTGAGCTGTGTGCTTCATCGATAATCACCGCAAAGCGCTTGTCACTAAGATCAGCGATACCATCAATAATGAACGGAAATTTCTGAATCGTCGTTATGATGATCTTTTTGCCATTTTCGAGCGCCTGCTTAAGCTCAGATGACTTGTTCGCCGGGGCAATAATGTTCTTTACTTCAGAAAACTCTTTAATGTTATCCCGCAACTGCTTGTCCAATAGGCGTCTATCGGTAACCACAATTACAGAGTCAAATAACGGCTGCTCCAAGCTTTTTCCGCCTGCCACATCAGACGATGCAGGATAGGTTTCAATTAACTGATAAGCTGCCCAGGTAATCGAATTAGACTTACCTGAACCAGCCGAGTGTTGAATTAAATAAGTCTGACCGACACCGTGCTGGGCAGCATGGTCTACTAATTTTCTCACCACATCCAATTGATGGTATCGAGGAAAGAACAGAGTTCGCTTTGGTAATGGATCTTTGCTTGACCCATCCAGACGCACAAAATGCTGGATAATATTTGCCAAGCTTTCTTTGGTGAATACTTCATGCCATAGGTATGCCGTTTTATGGCCAGATGGATTCGGCGGATTACCTTGTCCAAGATTGTGTCCTTTATTGAACGGCAAGAAGAAGGTACTGCCACCCGATAACTTGGTGGTCATATACACTTCGTCGGTATCGACCGCCATATGCACTAGGCAGCGGCCAAAGGTCAGCAATGGCTGAGATGCATCTCGATCATCTCGATACTGCTTTTGGCCGTGATAACGTGCAGTTTGCCCCGTCCATGCGTTCTTCAACTCTAGCGTTATCAATGGTATTCCGTTGATAAACAATACCATGTCGATTTCTTGTAGGGGATTTTCCATGGAATAGCGCACCTGCCGAGTACAACTAAACACGTTATCCGCAAAGTTTTGCTTTACCTTCACACTACTGCTTGCCAGAGGGGCTGGATAGAGCAAATTGAAATGAGCATCGTCTACGCTTAGCCCTTTCTTAAGTAAATGAAGAATGCCATGCTTCTTAATCAGTCGGTCAAATCGTTCGAGTAACTTACGCTGCCAATCTGAGGGATTGTTCTTTTGCAGTTTGGCCAGCTCTACTTCTTGTGTCTTTTGCAGAAATTGCCAGAAGAAACGTTCATCAATGGCATATTGCATATTGAAATCAGATGGAAAGCCTGACATGTAGCCGCAATGGTTCACACCATATGGCGTAACAATCCCATCAGAAATGCCTGCTTTTTGATCTTCAAGGCAATGACCTGTGAGGGCTCTTTCAATACTAGCCTCTAACGCCTGCTCGTTAGTACTACTGACCATTGACTACTCCTTCCATGTAATGTTTTTCCAATAATTTCAACATTTTTTGCTGATGTTTATCTATTTCGATAGCAGACCATTGGCCATTTGATTGTGTGTACGTCTCAAAAATATCTTTCAGCTTTAACGCGTCGTAGCGCGGCTTGGAATCAAAATCCGCTTTTTTCTTTGCTACCGTTTGGTTGCTATATGATGAGTTTTCACCAAGGCTTAGAAGCACTAAATTACCAAAAGCATTTAATGGGCTCTTTTCTAGCTCATGATGGTACTCTTCATTTTGAGGATGAACGTGCTCAACCGAATTTTTCGAAGTGATCCGATAACGTTTTAACTTATCATCATTGGTTTTATCACCGTTTTTCCAGAGTAAGTATTCCAGCTTCTGAAACCAATAATGTTCGAATCGAGTTCCCAAAGAACTTTTAAGATAGATAGCTTGATCTTCCCAAGGGATCGTTTGTGGCGAAATATCTGATGCAAGTTTAAAGCTAGCTTCTTTTTGCGTTTCCCTAGTAAGCGACATTTTATTGTCGATGCTCTCCAATAGCGTAACCACGTCTTCATCATTCGCTTTAGGATCAGCAACCAATCGACATAAAAACGCTGTTAACCAATACTGGGCTGAGCGATCACCTGTAAAGTTTCGCACGGCTTGCAATTGTGCCAGTAAACCAAGTTCTTTGGCTTTACGATTGATATAGGCTTTATTCTTACTAATCGAGGTTAAACGTAACTGAGCATCTTCTCTGTCATCATGCTCGACCCATTTCACAACCCAGGTATCGAACTGATAACGAACCTGCCATAACAATTCGATAAACGATTTAATGGTTCGTTCATCATGTTGTAGTAACCCTTCAAAACACAACATCAGATTGCTAGCACGGATACGAGGAGTAAGATCATCCCACGATTTCTGGGTACAAAAAATTCTGAGTGTATGAATCAACAGCAACTCAAAACTGATAATTGAACGACAATAAACGGTCTCATCGTCAAAATCATCGCTTTGACTTTCAGATTGTTCAGGTTCGACATCAAAGTCCAATGATCCAGATGCTATCTCAGCAATTGACTTACCAACTCGTTGAACACTATTACTAGAGCTGACTAGAGGAAATAGCTCTGCCTGATAGTTGGCAAGATCGGTATACTCCAACGTTTGCCAGTCGGCATTTTTGAATATCTGTCTCAGATTTCGCTCAAAATAGTTATCGGTATGTTCACACGCTTGCCAAATACTGCTGTAAACGGCTTTATCTGTTGTTATGTGTTTGAACAACTTTGCTTTCAATAAATCAACTGGTTCTAGCTGTATGCCACCTGTATTTAAACTCGAAAACAACCGGTTCAAATCCATAGATGCTGGAACAATATTATTTACCCACTGCACTTGGTTAAAAATGTAGTCAGCAAAACCTTGGATATCGAAGTCTGATTGCTCTGCCAACTTATCGACTTGCTGTCTCAGAATCGTAAGGTTAGCTTCTAAATGTACTAAATACTCATCCTTACGAATATCTTCTTCACCGGGTTTCGTAATCTTGTCCAGTCCCGCGTAGCTGCCAAGCAAGTTCCGCACTGACTCTCTGATTTCGAACGTTAATCTTGGATTTTCACCTTTGATACTCACATGAGCCAGCTGAGTCTCAATCCCTACAGCCTTGAAGGCAAGTGATAACAACATCAATGTTGTGGTTCTTTGCTGCCCATCGATCAGCTCATATTCGCTTTTATCACCATTTAACGCACTCAAGACACTGCCAATAAAGTAATGTGGCTCTTTAGCTAAATAAGCATCTCGAACGTCGTCAAATAACTTAATCACTTCTTCTTCACGCCAGACGTATGGGCGCTGATAGCAAGGAATAACGAAGCCCAAATCTTTTGTCGCGATGATTTGTAATGAAAGCAGCTCTGTTTCAACCTTTGAGCTCATGCTGCCTCCGTCATTTCGGTGATATTGCAGGTTAATGAGTTAGCAAATGAAGCCGCGTACTGTTCTGGCGACAAATCCAGCTGAAAATGCTTACTTACTTCAGCAATAAAGCGCTTCTTAACACTATTGGTATCTGATTCTAAATTGCTAGGATCGACGACCAAATCAAACGCATCAAAAAAGGTAAAACACTGCTTAGTTGTGTAGCTCAAAGCAATCCAATCCAAAACTGGATAGTCCCTCACAAAACTTGAAATGGAATTTTCTCTCACCGCCTTCTGATTACTCACTCTGCGGGAGTAAACGACTCTGAATAATTTGTTCGCCGCCAACTCCAACTGATATTCACCAAACTGGCTGATGTACATCATCAGACATGCTTCATATAAACCTTGTAGATAACCACATCCTTCCAAGCCCTTAAGCCAGCATACAAAACGGTTGTAGCCTTCTAGATGCGGTAACGTCGGATGAATCCAGTACTTCTGATATAAGTTTTGAAAATACGACAAGTAACGAATAGTGTTAATACCCGCATTTAGCGGTTGTCTGACTTCGTATCCCTGTTGCGCGGCTTGTTGGACAACGTCGCCACCAATCCCGGTTAACCGCAGTATCTGACCATAAGCAATGTCATCACCTTCGGTAGTTTGTTCACCAAGTTCAGCAACGATTTGATCCCTTACCACTTTGGTTTGTAGATGTGGTGCGAGTTCTCGCAAATTCAGCTGTTGCCAATATCGTCCTTTCAAAAGAAATTTGACTGAGTTATCTAACTTACCCAAGCCTTCCCATTGGAGCGCAAATCTTGATTGATGAACCTTAGGAACCGCCCTTAAATGATGAGCTTTGATAATGTCGGGACCACCAAGTCTCACACCGCCAGTATTTTGCGTTTCAAAAAAGCGGTACGCATCATCTTCTGACTCAGTGACTACCAATGAAAACTGAATACGTTCAAAATTGATAAGCTTCGCCCACTTTGACTTATGATTTGCTATCCAATCAAGATTTGCCTTAATTTGCTGTTGGCTAAGGGGCGATTCAAAACGTAGGTCAAGCTTTTGGTGCTGTTGTAAGAGGAAACCGAATAAAGCTAAGGTTGTTATACGCTGTTGACCATCGATGATTTTCAGCTGTTGTTCATCATGGTGAAGAATAAGGCTACCCAAATAATACGATAGCTCACTATGCTTATGAAAATGCGCTTCTAAATCTTCTAGCAAGCTATCAATTTGCTGGCTTTGCCAACAATAAGGCCGCTGGTATTCAGGAATAACTAACGTTCCAGTAATCTGCTTACCATTACTCCCAAGTATTTTATGGCCTTCAAAAAGTTGTTGCGCTGAGCAAGTTGCGACACTTACCGTCATTTCACATCCTTATGTTTTAATCTCTCTGAAGCTTGCAGCAGCGGTGCCTTAAGTACCTTTTCCAGTTTAACCATATGCTCAAGATGCCAGGTAATATGATCCAGCCAAATGTCTTTATTGAATCCATCGGCTTTGGTAGAAAACTGAATACGCGATTGTTTTTTGTTATCGAGGCGAAGCCATTCGAGCGGTTCACCAAAGGCTAAATCTATCTGATCTTTTTGTTTTACCAGTTCGTCAAATAGCCACTTGTTTTCGTCACTATTAGCTCGACCTAACCATAGCTCAACGCGTAGTTCTTTTTGATTAAAAATCAGGCTAAATGGACAACCTGTTACGCCAGAGCCCGCGCATAACCAATGATCTTTGGTGGTACTGATGTTGTTATAGAGTTGGCAAGAGCTTTTCTGAAACGCCTCTAAGGCACGCTCCCAGTACTCGCGACGCACCGTATGGCGGTTTTTCAGTACCACTTCGGTGGTTTTTTCTTCCGCTTCCTTGGCATTAATGCCGATCATCAACTCTTTCGCTTCTGGCGTTGGGATGATCTGGTCAATATTAATCAGTAGCTGTTCACCCAGTGAATAAGGAGTGATTTTGAAGCAGGCAATGCTAATGCCTTGACCCAATAACCATAGCGCTGTGCTGGTCACTTCCTTGCGAAAGTTTGCCGCAACTAACATAATGCGCTGGCTGTTACCCAGGTTGAGCTTTAACTCATCCAAATCGGGCGCATCCAAAAACTCACATATTCTCACTGAGGCACTTTCAGGGGCATTTAACAGGTCAACCTCTCCTGTTACAGGCTCATAGCGGTCTAAGTACTGCTGGTAAACTTCAACTATTTGCGCTTTGGTTAAACTGGCGCAGTAGGAGGCATATTTAAGTGCTTGCCACACCACATCTCGGCCACTGTCGTCCAGCTTGTTTTCAATAATGACCAAGTTGCCATCTTTATCCAATGCCAGTAAATCTAAGCGTTCACGGCTTGCGTCCAGCACAAAAGGAAAAAGCGCAAAGCCATCAAACTCCTTTTGAATAATCAGTAGCTCTTCACCGAGTGCGGAAGGCTCGTGTGCCAAGCGGAGCCCTGAGCGGGTAGAAAGCTGAAGATGCTTGCGCTCAGTAAAGCCCAACTCACTGAACTTCTTCGTCCTAACAGGACTAATCCTGTTGGTTTGATGATTTACCGTGAACATATGCGCGTCCTACTGCTCAAACATTTCCGGGGTGATTTTTATTTTTCCTGTCACGGCGCTGTTGATCAGGGTAGTTTTGTATTCTTTGAGTTTTTCAATTTGCGACTTTTGGATATCAATCGTGCGGTTCAGATCTGGCTCAATTCCTTCAATGAACGAAATTATTTCTTGGATTTCATCTTTTGGTGGCACTGGAACCAATACACTTGCAAGACGGTCCCTTGTTAATTTTGGCTGTGCCGCACCAGAAATAAATACCGTATAGTCCAATCCGCTTAATAACTCAGCCCAGTATTTAAAACCATGAAATTTTGGCTTAATAATATGTGCATGGTTATTCACCCAATACTTTCCAGTTGCAACGAAAGCCAATGGTGTTGACTTGCTTAGCAAATTCGCGCCATCTTCAGCGATCAAGATTAAATCTTCATCAAAGATGTAGTCATCAACATAATCGATAACACCACTTGCACCGTAATACGGATATTCGCCTTGTCTCGACTCTCTCTCAACTGCACTTATTGGAACTCTTCTACTATTAAGAAACTCAAACGCATATCTCAATGACATTAAGCCCCAATGCGCTGGAATCTTACCTATCCAATCCACACCGGAGTCTTTCATTGGCACATTCGGGTCAAGTCCTTGGGTTACCGCCTGTTGGATGATGATCTGCTTACGCTCTTTCAGCAGGCTAATTTGCTGCTCTTTGATCGCAATCGCGTCGTCGATTTGCGCGGTTTTCTTGTCTAGAAAGTTGGCGATACGGGTTTGTTCTTCTAGTGAAGGAACAGATATAGTAATCGTCCGCATTTCATCGTATCGAGTAGTCCACAAATCTGCGACTATTCCACGTCCAACACGATAGTACTCCTCAATAAATGCATGACTTTTCAAAAGGTGCTCAGAAAACTTTGGATGAATCCCTTTTGGTTTAAGCACTATATTTATAAGCGATACTGATCCATCTCTGTCAGATACTCCACTAGAACCCTTCCGATCAGAGCGGCTATTTATAACAAAGTCACCCTCTTTTACTAGCTTTCTGTTATCGCCATCTTTTGTTTTGGCCGCATTATCCAATTGAGGTAGAACGCCTTTTTTTGTTACGGAGAGTGCGGGGTAGTCAATGTCTGAAACTTTAGATCTACGCTCATTAAAGCGAGTGCCTAATCGTGTTAATTCCCAAGAGGCAGGTACTCGTCCCAACCATTCAACCCCAGAATCTACATAATCGTCATATTTCGGCATCAATGCTAAACTTTGACTCGGGCTGTCCATGCCCTCGCGCTTCGCGCCAACGGCAGTGCCGTTGTTCAAATTTATTCCCGATAAATTTGTCATTAGGCTTCTCCCTGAACTTCCGCCACGTTCACACCCAATATCTGCGCAATAAGACCTTCGGCTTTTTGTTCTAGGTTGATGATGTCAGTTGCGACATCGATTAAACTACGCAGCGGTTTATGACGGTAAAAATACTTATTGAAGCTGATTTCATAACCAATTTTCACCGTATCCAAGTTTATCCATGCTTCATCAACATGAGGCTTCACTTCGTCTAGGAAGTACTGATAAATGCTTTGCTTCAGCGGGACAGATTCTGTGTCTCGCAGGTCTGCGCTCGTTTCGTAAGTGATGAACTCACCTTTTTTACCTCCTTCTTCTCTAGGAACGGGGTAATAACCAAAATCTGGCAGGTCAGCGACTTCACACTCATAGCGCTCCAGAAGGTCGTCTAATTTATCACCCGTTAATTTAACTACCTTTTTAACCACTTTCTTGGCGGTTTCGTCATACCAGCTCACCGAGTTTAGGATGGCATTTTTCTCAGGTGCTGAAAGCTTAATAGCATGGGCTTTTAACGATTTATCAACTTGGATTTTAAAGCTATTGAAGTCATCAAATTCATTGCTACCGATATCAGCCATCAGCGTTTGTGCAGTTTCAAGCAATGCTTTTAGCGCCAGCCAGTGTTTCACATCAAGCAGTTTGGCCTTAGCCTTGGCATTGAGGCTAATATCGTTCTCTTCACACCAAGAAAGAATGTCCTTCTCAATGGATTTCAAGAAGCTCTTTTTCTTGTCAGAAGCATAGCCAGTTTTTTCGTAAACACGTTCGCCGTGCTCTGCGTAAACGTGCTCCATCACTTCACTGAGCTGCTTATCAAAACGCAGTGGGGCTATTGCGTCTTGAGTGAACTTGGCTCTGCGGCGATCTGGGCGCTCGATAGTGACTTTGTAGTAGCCCAAATCATCATTGCTAAACACCTTACTGGCGATGCCAACAGGATCATTGTTTGCATCAAGCGCTCTTTCAACATCCTTACACGCGAGGTAAGTATCGGTAATTTCCGTGATGTGCTCAGGCGCAAATTCGCAGTTTTTGTTACCCAAGTTCTTACGCAACTTACGGTATAGCAAGCTGGCATCAATCAGTTGCACCTTACCTTTACGCGCCTCAGGTTTATTGTTGTTCAACACCCAAATGTAAGTGGTAATGCCGGTGTTGTAGAACAGGTTATTAGGTAACTGAACGATGGCATCTAGCATGTCGTTTTCAATGATGAAGCGACGAATGTTACTTTCGCCACCGCCCGCATCACCGGTAAAGAGCGATGAGCCATTATGAACAGAAGCAATCCGGCTGCCTAATGGGCTTACGCTTGGATCTTTCATCTTGTTGACCATTTCCATTAAGAAGAGCAGCTGGCCATCACTTGAACGTGGCGTGGCATCCACCACTTCGAGATTTCCCCAATAGTCTTTCAGGCTAACCTTAAAACGCGGGTCAATCACATCACTGCCGTCTTTAATGTGCTTCTGTTCAGACGCCCAACTCTTACCATATGGCGGGTTAGACAACATAAAGTCAAAGCGTGAAGCCGCGAACTCATCGGTAGACAAGGTTGAGCCTACTTTGATGTTCTCAGGGTTGTTGCCTTTGATCATCATGTCCGATTTACAAATCGCGTAGGTCTCGTCGTTGATCTCTTTGCCGTAAAGGTAAACATCACGGCTGTCGTTAGGGTATTTCTCTTCAATGAAGTTTTGAGATTCAGTCAACATACCACCACTACCACACGCAGGATCATATACTGTCATGGTAAGCGGCAACTGGTCTTTCACAGGGTCAAACACCAGGTGCGTCATCAGTTCAATAACTTCACGTGGCGTAAAGTGTTCGCCTGCTTCTTCATTGTTTTCTTCGTTGAACTTGCGGATCAACTCTTCGAACACATAACCCATACCCAGGTTAGTAAGGGCTGGCATCTTGTTGCCATCCGGGTCTTCGACCGTTTCATGAGTTAAATTGATGTAAGGGGAAACAAACTTTTCGACGACATCAAGAAGGACTTGCTTTGAGGCCATGTGACGAATTTGCGATTTAAGGTTAAAGCATTCAATGATCTCTTTAACATTATCGCTAAAGCCAAGCAGGTACTCTTCAAAGTTGGCGAGTAATATCTGTTGGTTATTTGTTGCGGTGTTGAATAGGGATTTCAGCGTCCATTTAGATGTATTGTAAAAGACATAGCCACTGGCCGCCTTCAATGGTTCATCATCAAGCTCCGTGGCTTGCATCTCTTCTTTTTGGAACTTTACCTCTTCAAGCACGGCTTCTTTGGTAGGTTCTAGTAACGTATCTAAACGTCGCAATACCACCATAGGTAAAATCACATCACGGTACTTACCGCGAACGTACACATCACGTAAACAGTCGTCGGCAATGTTCCAAATAAATGAGATGAGCTTGTTATGTACACTATGATCCATTTTCTTTTCCTGTTCAGTGTTGGTTGCACCCCATTAGGTTGCTGCAACGGCTTCACTATAAATTTAAAATTCTGTTCTTTATGTAACGTCTCAATGGTCGCTACATCGTTCGATTAACTTGTTCTTCCCGGCGCTAGCTTTAAGTTTGTGACACCATAAAGTGCCTGGCTGTTACGCAACCAAAGCTGATACTCAAAGCCCATTAATGAGTGTTCCGTAGAACAATCTACATGCCATTGGCGAAGCAAATACCCAGCGGTTGCTGCTCTAATCTCAACCTTTAAAACGCCACCCGTCATGCCATAGTCCAGCTCTATCGCTTCGCTGTGCTCAATACGTGGATGCGGCACTAACTCAAGCTCTACAAATCGGTTCCATTGCCGATCTTGGGTTTCGAGCTCCGTTTCAGACAAAGTGGAATCTTCAAGCACGAACGCTGCTTTAATTCGGGTCAGTACAAAGTCACGGAACTCACCATGCTTGCGGTCAAAACCACGAACATGCCAACGCAGGCCATTGTCCACCAGCGTATGCGGCACAATTTCACGTGTTGTTTCACCGCTCGATAACGACACATAGTTAATGCTCAAGGCTTTACCTTTGTGTATGGCCTCGGTAACTTTCGCCACTATCGATAGACTCGGCTTGTTTAAGTGATAAGGCGCTTCACACGCAAGAGGTGGTTTTAGCTGGCCAGAAAAACCATCACCAAAGCCTTGGCTTAAGGTGGCTAGCGTTCTGATCACATCAAAATCGAAAAGGGATATAAAAGACGCGGCCTTAAGATGTTGCTTACGCTTTTCATCATAAATTACATTTTGCCGGGCGATCTCTTTGTAACGGGCAAAATCTTGGGTCGCTACGGAAGGAGCAATATTGAATCGTTCAACGAGATCGGTTCGACGAGCCTCACCTTTGAACATTAACACAAAGTCAATGTGAGCCAGCCGCTCGCGCTGCGCAAGCGTTAAACTTTCCAATGTTAGTTGAGTCAAGGTCTATCCTTAGCATGCTCGCATGGTAGTACAACAAACTGAGAATTGTTATACAGCCTACCGAATTTAAGTAGGCTAATATTATCAACTAGTTTACCTCGCGGCTACTTCTATCGAGTGTGAAATTGTGATTTGAAGCAAAAAGTTAGCCTTCTTAGATTTGTTGAAATTTCAATCAAGCATTCATAGGCTTCGCTCAATTCACCAGACATTAATCAACCTGACATCAATCTACCAATCCTTAACTGCAATAGCATTAACTCCGCAATAGTAAAGTTGTGTTGTGGTTGATTGTTATTCAAGGTGATACTCGGTAATGACATACTTTCCAGCGAATGGTCCGAGTTCCTGTAACTCGGGCCATTTGTTATTAATGTGCCATTGTTATTCTAATGCTCATTCCGATTAATCTTTTATGAGTTATAATTCGTGATTTAGACTTCAAAACATCACGGATGTTAATTTTTCTACGACTTTAAAGTAATAGGGTAAATTCCTACTCGTCGTAATCTTCATCGTTCTCAGTAAAAAACGCCAATTCTACCGTGACATCTTTTGCAAATTCAGCACCTTGTGGACGGACCCAAACACGAATACATTCAGCAAGCGTTACAACGTGCTCATCAGAATCCCAACCAAAATCAGCATTTGGGTTAAATAAAGCTAAGGCGTTATTAAATACGTCTAAAATTTGTGCTTTTGAGTTGATTGTTCCCTCCATATAAGCCATTGAGAAATGATGTATTACTGAAGTTTCAAGCATGACAGAAGATAACCAATCAACAGAATGCTTGTAAGCCAAAATCCAGTTAGGCCCGCGAACCTCTTTAAATGTATTAGGCTTAAATCCTAATTCAGATGCCTTAGCAACTTTGTCGTTACTACCAACAAAACAAGAGCTCACTATCAAACCTTTAACCCTGCCACCTGCATCAGCAACAACATCAGCAATATGTTCAATTTCCGCGTCAGCAATTGACTCCTCGGAGCCGTGAGCACCAACATAGAGAATTTGTCGATCCTCACTCGCCTTAGCCAGATGTTCTACTGCACGCTCAAATGAACTGTTATCGTAAAAATTACAATGATAGATATTAAAGCGACGATCAGTAGCACTGTCATTGTTAAGTTTTTTCACCCCTTCAAAAAACGGCAATGAACTTGCTGCCCCCTGATTTACATTAGGGGTATACCATGGTGATTCCGCCACTAATAAAGCCACATCCTTTGCACTCATATTTTTGTTTCCTTTTTAAGTGAACTATATCGCTACTCATGATAGTTTTTTAAAGCAGCCGTTAAATCCTGTTCTATTTTTTGTCTGAGACCTAAAGGTTCCATCACTTCAACATTGGTGGCGTGCGACATAATCCACCAGCGCAGTTGCCAGCTATCAATAACGGTGGCGGTTAACAAACACCATTCATCATCAATTTTGCTAAGCTGCATATCGTCGCTTAATGGTTGTTCTTCAAGGTGGTCGGCTTGTTGCACCTTTACCCTTGCTTTAAACGTTATTAAACCCGCAGAACCTCCACTGGTGAATTGCATGCCACCAGTATCGAGATAGGCTTGCAGGTTAAAATCTCGTTTTGGATTCGCTTCGCCATAAAGCTCAGCAGCTAGCATACGATGCATAGCAAAACGACGAACATCTGTATGCTTCCCAACTGTTGCCAGTAGATACAGCACTTGGCCTCGCAGCACTAATGCTAAAGGAGCTAGTTGATAAGATTTAGGCTCAGACTGGTGAATGGGTTGATAACTCACTTCAAGCTGCTGTTCGCGTAACACTGCATTTTGTACTCGTTCCAACACCTTTTCATCAATAGTGGGTGGCGAGCAGGAAAGGTCTGGCTCAATACTGGCAAACTTTTGCGACCAATTAGCCAATGTTTTTGATTTCGATAGCGTACTTGAAGCTAGCGTAAATTGCGACTCTAGCCCCTTAAATAACAACTTAGGTAGCAACGACGTCAGCGAGCTTTGCACCAACAGCAGTGAAATACTGTCTGAAAATGAGAGCCCAGTCATCAGCTCAGTACGACTATCACGTTGCCAATACCAGCGCACCTGATGACCGTCTCTATCGCATTGCAGAGGGAAAATATCTGCCAACAATGCAAGATCACGTTGAATGGTGCGCTGCGTCTGGTTTACTCCCTCTGACGTCAAATAATCGCGAAGCTCTTCGGTTGTCTTACGTTCTGCAGTCCTTGAGAGATATTTCAAGATCATCCATTGACGATGGACTGTATTCACCGTTTTACTTGGGCACTTTAAACCATCCTTGTTCGTCATCTATCGTTCTCTGTGTCCAAATTTTCTTATATTGGCGTTATCAAAGCCAATTTCCCAAAACATTGCAAGTATTCAGCTTTAGTATGTGAACAACCTATCAAGCCATCACTCGGATACAACTCGTCAAAATAACGCACTAAAGCTTCTCCCTCACACATGCTGAAGAGAGTTCTACTACAGAGAAATAAAAACGCTTCGGGCATAATATGACGCATCAGTTCGAATAGAAACCAAGGGTCAGCATTACGCAAGTATAACTCTTGCACATAACGTTGAAAATAGGGCTCAAAGTAGTCATATGATGCCGGAAAATATAATGGCACTGTTGCCAAAGCTCGAAGAAGAGGACTTTTGGGGTAGTACTCATTTAGCACTGTCGCCGCCATAAATAATTCTGCAAAGTAACAATCAAACTTTCTGTCTCTTTTAGTTCTGAACCCTGCTTTGCCTTGTGCCAGATCATTTTCTAGTGCTGCAGAAGAGAACCAATCTGCCTCCTGCCAACGACGCTTGTCACCTCGAAAACGGCGGTTAAGCCTTTCACATCGACGGAGGTATTGATCCAACACTGTTTCAGCGGCAGTGATCAATGCTGCAGGGTTGGCATCATTTCCAGCAAAGGTACCATTCTGTATATGACGCTTTAGCGAGATATTATCTTCTAAAAATAAAGTGTACAGTCGCTGTAGTAACGGCTGGGAAAATTTGAAGCATGAGGCCGAATAGATTATGTCTTTTTTCAACCATGCCGCTAAGCCCTGTAAGGGTTTTGACCACGAGATTACAAACAGCCGCATTAACAGAAGGCTGTCAAAGTACTCGTTTTCAAACTCTTGCGATCTCCAGTCATAAATAGCCGAAAAATCATCACTTTCTTGGATAAAAATTATCGGATTATGAGAGGTTAACTCCAAACCATCCCACCCCTTAACAAAATCATTAAAAACGTAATTGAACAGCTCATCCCAATACTGACTCATCATAGCGTTTACCCCTAAATGCCAAATGATGCTGCAACTAAAGCAACATCCTGAGCAATATGATGCTAGCTTTAACGTCAAATGGTGTCGTCAATATCACTCAAAAGATAAAATTTTGAGAGAAAATTAATACTACTTTTACAGCAGATTTAACAAGATCGGGAACGATTCGAGGCCGCTCCATCCCTCTGCGCGATCCTTTCCAATATCCACTCCTGCACTTCACTTTCTACCCATGCAACAGATCTACTGCTCAGCTTCACTGCTTTAGGGAAAATACCTTTATCGACATATTTGTAATATGGTTGAACGAGCTAAGCCAGTGCTGTCAATCACATCTTTTATTCGAATAAGCTTTATGTTTGGTGTCATGCTGAACTCTTGGTAATGGTTTCATTCCATTAGCTATGCCAGTAATTTTTAACTTTTCTAAATATTTTCAGATATATATCACTCCAGTGCATAAGCCCATTAACGCTTTCAAGGAGCCTGATATGTCAACAAAAGCGATACCCACCAAAGCTGAACCTAACGACTCGATAGACCAGCCGTTCAACCAGTGGCCGCAAACTGCCGAAGAGGTCCTCGCTTCTGCCGCCAATATCATTGCCGAACGCTTTGTGAAGAAGGACGCCTATACCAATCCACAGGCCACTAAGGATTTTTTAACTTACAAACTCGGTGGTTATGAGCGGGAAGTATTTTCGGTGATGCTGCTCGATAACCAGCATCAATTACTGGAGTTTAAAGAGCTGTTCTTTGGCACCTTAGATGCCGCCAGTGTTTATCCACGGGAAGTAGTTAAGGCGGTGTTAGCCGTCAATGCCGCGGCGGTGATTTTTGCCCATAACCATCCCTCCGGTGAGTCAGAACCTTCAATGGCAGATAAGCACATCACCAAACGGTTAACCGATGCGCTGGCACTTATCGATGTGCGCGTGCTTGACCATATCGTGGTTGGCCGCACGCCAGTGTCCTTTGCTGAGCGCGGCTTACTCTAGCCAGCGTTAATGCCAACCATTTTTCAAGGAGTCCATCATGATTGAATTTACTGATAGCTTTTCACAGGCCTGTGTTGCTGAGGCCTGCGCCGCGTTTCCTGAACTGCGTAACCGTTTAGCGGTTGAACTCATTTTGCCGATGTTTGTGCGGCCACTTAATGCCATGGGCCAAGTGATTGGCAAGCCGATTGTGGCACCTAATCCACTGCTACATAAAACCGTGTTGAGTGTGTTTCACCGTGATGTGGTTGAGCACTTACCCAAGGAGATTGCCTTTTGCCGCTATGTTTGCCCCTGTGATAGTTATGGTGTGCCTACAGGTGAATGGCAGCGGGTAATCAACGGGGTGTACTTTAACCATGGCAGTAATGAACAGCCCAATTGGAGTGTGCATACCTAAAAACGATTCCCAGCCCACTAGCCATCTGTCTCCGCCGTTTGTACTCGCCTAGGTATTTATCACTGCTCTCGCTAGTCCGCTAACAAGCAAGCCACTTCTCTTAGTTTCATCCTTCAACTATTGAGGTCACTATGACAACCCTAAAACTTTTCGATATTGAGCACGCCTGGGGCCTACCCCGTAAAGTGTCTCCCCGCTTTGGTGCGAGGCTAATTTTGCGCGGCCTGCATTTGGATTATCTCCATGACCGCGCAAGCTTTGTCGGTGAATTTCCACCAGCAATTAAACAACAATTTGTCGAGGCCTTTCCCGCTATTGTTCAACAGCTTGAGCGGCTGGTGGCCACTGGCGAGATTGATGCCACCAAGCAGCACTGCGTGAGCATTGAATACGCCGGCTTTACCTGTGAGGCCGACACACTTGGCAGTCACGGCTATTTGTATATTGCGATTTATCAAACCGAAGCTAAATCAAAGCTAAGCCACTGACCACCAGCAACCTCGCCATCACTCGATAACTTGTTCTAGCTCGTAAGCTTGCACCAATCCCCTAACCGTAAGTGCCATTTCCTAAACCCAGCTTTAGAGCTCTATCAAGCAGCCCTTAGTGACTCACCTTAAACAGCTCGACCAACAACCGTTTTATTAACCCAACCGCATAGACAACAAGAGCCAAGGCGTGACTGCGCCTTGGCTCTTGCATATGCACGTAAATCAAAGAAGGAATATCCCATGACATTAACCATCAAACGTAACCAACTGCCAGCGATGCCCGATCGTTTTTACCAAGTGATTGAAAAGGAACTAGCTGAAGTCACACCAAAAGACGCCAACGCCATCACCCTTAATTTTCGCGATCCCGACTACAGCGCCGAAGCGGGTGGCTTTCATCCCGTCGAAGTTCGGCTTGAGAAGCAGCAAGATCACTGGCGTTTAGTTTACGTCACCGACTTTGCATTTCGCGGTCATCCCTTCCCTGAACTGGTTAAAGACATCGATATCTGCTTTAACAGCAAGCAGGTCTATAGCCTGTTTAGTGGCTGGATTGGGGAGCGGGAATCACAGGGGCTGATTAAGTTGTTCAGCGATAACTTTGTCAGTTACCACCAGATGGAAGTCTATCAAGTGCAGGTAAGCTTGGATTAACCCGCCTCACCGTCATTTTACGCGAACATCCTCATCCTATCTACCGGTTTCAGTACTATCGCCAGCAACAGGCCAAGCGCATCACACTCGCGCTAATCAGTCTAATTCATTGCGTCAAGCCCATATCGATAACAACCTACCCTGCCCGCAACGCCTGTCGTTCGCGGGCTTTTTGTTTTGGAGTCCACCATGAAAATACATCGCGAAACCATCCTGCCACTGCCAGAGCCCTTTTATGAAGTGTTAGAACGACAACTGGCAGCACTCAATAACCCTAACCTCAACAGCGTCACTTTTAACTACCGCGATCCCGAGTACAACGCAGAGAGCGGCGGTTATCACCCAGTGGAGATCAACCTCTACCGCCAAGGTGATTGCTGGTATCTCAATTACTTCACTGACTTTGCTTACTGCGGCGGGCCCTTCCCTGAGCTTGAGAAAGAAATGGAAGTGCTGTTTCAGGAGAAGCAGGTCTACAACAGCTTCTTTGGCCGTTGCTACCTCGAGCATGCCGACAGCCTAGTACGACTGTTACTGGAGAACTTCTGTAACTACATCGAGATGGAGGTGTACCAGGTTCAGATCAGCGCCGACTGAACTTGGTGCCCACAAAGGTATTTTGGGAACCAAGCAATGCAGGCCCGATGCGGGTTGGCGATGTGCTGGTGCCCACATTCATCACATAGCCAATTGAGGGAACCCAGCATGAACGAAGTCGAAGCGGTCAAGAACCGCGACACCATCAAGCTTATCAGTTACCTGCTCGAACGTCACTTTGGTCAGCAGATGGCCGATGTCTGGAATATCGGCCTTAACCTGGCACTGCGTATCTCTGACTTACTGGCCATCAAGTTCAGCGATATCGACGGCGACCGCTTAACTATCATCGAGCAGAAGACCGGTAAACGCGCCAGCATCAAACTCAATCCGAAGACGCTGGCATTGATTGAGGCGATCCACCAACGTCACCCTGAGCATATCTACCTGTTCCAATCCCACCGCTCGAGCCAAGCCAAAGACCGGCAGGCCCCCGCGAAACCACTGACACGGCGTGCAGTCGCCAAAGCATTTGCCTTTGTCGGTGACGATATCAAGTTAGCCCTGGGCACCCACTCGATGCGTAAAACCCGCGGCTATCACCTGTATCAAGCCTGCAAAGACATTGGCCGGGTGATGCGCATGCTGCGGCATCAATCGGAAGCGGTCACCCTGCGTTATATCGGCATTACTCAGCAGCAAATCGATAAGGACTTTGTCGAGCTGGAAATCTGAGTCAATCAACACACCCTATTCAACCCATTGGCAGATGCGACCTAAGGTTATCTGCGTTGTTTTTCTTGGAGTCCATACCATGTATACATTTCAACCCGGAGATCATCTGGTCACCAATATCGATCCGCTTGGCTTAACCGAACACCATGGCCTGTATGTGGGTCATGGCCATGTGATCCACTTATCTAAACAAGGCATCATCGAAGAAATTGCTCTGCAGCAATTTGCTGGTGGCCAGAACGTTAGAGTAAAGAAGTCCACGCTGTTTCCCCATCAGGCCATTGAGTTTGCACGCAGTCAGCTGGGTCACAGTCCATACGGCGTAGCTACAAATAATTGTGAGCACTTCGTCAATGAATGCTTAGCGGAGAGCAGTACCTCTAACCAAGTGAGTAATCTCACCCACATTGCCCTGCAAGGCTCTGCCAGAGCAGGCTTACTGGGAAGTACTGCTTCAAAGCTTGCCACGGGGACTGTCGCAAACGTCGTGTTAGCCTCTACCGCCATCAAAATGACCGGTGAATACCTTGGGCTACCCGATAACGTCAACACGCTGCTGGGGACACCTGGAGATCTTGTGGCGAAACCTGCCGAATGCCTACTAAAAGGCACCACGCAAACTCTAGGTGAAACTTATACTTGCTTAAGCCAAGGAGAGATTACCGACGCAGGGATCAAACTCGTCACCGGCAGTGTAGAAACGGGCTTAAACACCGTGTTGACGACAGCAGAAGTGGGCATCAATGGTGTAAAAGCCGGTGCTGAGCTGATAGCCGATGCATGGCATTGGTTAAGGTCATGATGCTTCTGCGACGGTATTGAGTGCTAAGTCAACCATTAGCCCCCCTATAAACGAAGCGGCATCACTCGCCGCTATCGTTTTTATCCCTCTTACCTACGCTGATGATTCACCTGATACCTAGGTAATATGTGTCCCTGTTAAGCGATACAAATTATCATTCTAATATCCTTGAGCTTATGGTGTTACTCGCACAATCGAGCGAACCGTGTAATCATTATTTTTTGTACCACGTAATGCTAAGGTATTGCCTAGTAGTACTAAGCATTACCTTTGGAGTCACAGATGAGCACAACCAAACCCGTGTCGGTTAAATTAGATGCCGATATTAAAGCCAGAGTCGAGCATTTAGCCAAAACCCGTAAACGTTCATCACACTGGATGATGCGTGAAGCGATCCGTGAATACGTTGAGAGAGAAGAGAAACGCGTGGCGCTGCAGCAAGAAGCGTTACGCGCATGGGAAGAACACCAGACATCAGGCTTGCATGTCACCGGTGACGAAGTGGTAAGTTGGCTGGAGTCCTGGGGAAGTGAAAATGAACAGGCAGCCCCTACATGCCACAAATAGTCTTCACTGCCACTGCATTACGTGATTTAGAACGCTTACGTGAGTTTCTTCGCAGTAAAAATCCCCCTGCCGCACAACGGGCTGCCAGCGCCATAATCAATACCATTAGAAAACTGGAAAGCTATCCAGACATTGGTCGGCCTATCGATGACAATGACTTTAGCTTTAGGGAACTACTCATCGACTTTGGTGATACGGGTTATCTGGCAATGTACCAGTATGATGGAGGCGAACGATTGACCGTATTGGTATCCGTCACCAAAAAGAAGCTAGATATTGATAGAGATGCATCAGTAAAGATGTTTTCTCATGGATGTGCAATTATTAATATACTGCTGCTCTCTATAAAGACAAAAGCAAGGGATTTAAGCCCCTTGCCTCAACTTCAGTATTTGTACTCGCTGTAGCAACCGTACTAAGAAAACTAATCACCAACTTGTAGCCTACCCAATAATCGACTACAACCATAATGACGACGTCCATCACCATAGGTCTTACTGTCAACTTTGGCAAAATAACTTAACCGCAGAAACAACTCACGTAAAGTATTAGTCTGGTGAATCCGACCACGCTCTAATAGATAGCAAGGCGCTTTGGGAAAGTGAACTAAGCCTTGTGCTGCAACAACATCCAACGCTAGCGCACTCGCCCAAGCTTTAACGATTCGGTTATACAAATTAGGTCTACCAAGTTCAAATACACCTAAACTTCTATAAGCGTTACCATTAAAAAACAAACAAAGATGGTAGTGTGGTCGGTTAAGTTCACCGGTTTCCTGCACCCAGATATACAGTACTTCACTTTGATGCACAAATCCTTCAGCATTCTTACACTTTGCATTATAATCTGCGTTAATTTTCGCTTTTAGAGATGCAGTAAACCGTGTAACATAACGGTTATCATCGGCGTCATAATAGTCAGGAAATCTCAAGTCAACTCTCACAGCGAAAACCTTTGAGTACCTTTTTAATGCGTGATAAATAACGATAAGGTTATTGTGTAAATACTCCCCATAGACTCCATTTTTAAATTGAAGAATTGGCAGCCCACTAAACTCCTTGGCATTTAATACGGTTAAGTTTCTATTGTTATACTGAGACATACCACACCAACCTTAAAGTAATAAAAATAACAACCCTAGGTTGTTAATATATTATTAATAACCTAGGAGTCACAGAATTTAAAAACAAACAAGTCCCTTACAGAACAAACAGTCTGAAATAAAGATACTCGTCAAGAAACAGATATCAAAACCATACATCATAAAAAAACAACTCTGATTTTATATGCAGAAAACAATCAAGCCACACAAGGTCATTTTAATTGATATTAAACAAGTTCATATCACGTTCAAAGATAATTCTGTCAAAAGGAACTCCTGGATACAAATCAATAACGACCGTGGTGTTATAATCAAAAACATCAATAAGTCTATTCGATAAAATTTCGTTCAACGCATCATTTAAATTCTTGCTTTTTCTTAACATAGGTGGACCATATTGTAAGACCTTATTCTTTTTAATATACCGAATCCCTCGATCTCGATATGAACTTAACCAAAGCGCTAACTTTTGCCCCAGAATAACCTCCATAGGGGGTGGGCAAAAGTTATTTAAAAACTGAAAAGAGTAATAGCTCACCAAGTCAATTGCTATTTTTAATGACTCAACGGATATTTTAGAGTCAAAAGGATGATCAAAATAGTGAATATTTGCTGCAGTTCTAGCAATAATTTCTCCAAGTTTTGAAGCATGATCTCTGGCATTCTCGTAAATTCCACCAGGAGCCATTTTCAATTCAATATCGTTAGATATATCAAACCATCTTTCTTTACCTTCATCTGAAAATTCTACTATTATACGTTCCATTTATTTACCCTCTAGTAATTCTTCGATTCTTTGATTGAATTGATTGATAAATTCTTTCTCATACCTGATCCCATTGGTTTTCCGACAACCGCTACGAGGCATTGGGAAGCACACTAAAAAGCGAGAAAGAAAACCATTGTCTCTTACAATATCCTGTGATTTATCCATAAATCGTTTCAATGTTTGAGGCTGGATCATGATATGTGTAGTCAACCTAACACCTGAAAGCGTATAAGAATCCGTTGTTTTTCTTGTCACTGTGACATCATCGCCACTCCAAATGGCATTGAGCACAGGCGTGTTTGACATTAGGGCACTATTGGTTAGCACACCGCCCTCACTTGACCCAAGATACGCATATGGTGAGTCATTCTTGAGTCCAAACGTAAGCGCCTCTAGCGTACTATCCTCATAAATAATTCTGAAAGCCTTTGGCCGTTGTGGTTGTTTTGCTTCATGCTCGATCAACTCTTGTAAAGGATCATTTATTTCATTTACTTCACTTACCCCATTTTCTGTTTTCCTAGATTCCTTCATTTCTGAGCAATCTTTTTTTAAGCGACTTGGATTTAGCATCATGTACCTCTCTCAAAATCTCATACTTAATTAACTGTTCTTTACAAGATAATTCACGATTTTTTTGGTAATTTTTTATCCCTTCCATTAATAAATTTTCAACCGTAGATTTCCGCTCACCTGAATCTGCGCAAGTTAATAAGTTAAGCGAGATTGGACAAATCTTCCCTGTTGGTAATTCAACATCTATATGTCCTTGTAAGGCAGTTGAAATAGCAGCAAGTGCTGTACTGACAATTAGGGGATATGCAGCTTGAGTAATTAAACATATTTCAAGTATCGTATCACCTAACAGAGTGCCTTCTCCTATTTTTGGACAAACTCCATCAGAAACTGGAAACGTACTATATATTTTTTTATTATACCGCCGCGGATGTGAATATTTATTTTCAAAACGTTCTGACATATCAGTTTTCCTTTGATAATAAGTCATATGGTCAGTGACCAGTACACCTTTAATCCATTACTGAACTCTTATTGATTTAAGCCATGCTTCAACCTCACCGAAATACCAACCTACCGCTCTGGCCCCAAGTGTAACCTTTTTAGGGAAAGTCGGATCGTATCGTGGTGATCGCGGATTTTGTTTGTCATAAATGGTAGAGCGTGATAGTCCAGTTAACTGAATAACGCTAACAAGTCTAATAATTGAATAGCTAGGAGTTGCATCAAACATAGTCACCTCATTTATGTGTAAATGTGCAAGGTCACTATAAGTAGTCTAAAAATAATTAATAAGGGAGCGAATGGATAGAAATCACTCCCCCGAAAAGTCAAAACCTTGATTTAAAACAGATTTAGCTCACCCTAACTTTTTTTCGTAAAATAATCTCAGCATATTTAACATTATCCTCTGAAAAATTGTGATCATTAAAATATGTGATTAATAAAGAATTTACTTTTGACGTGTCCTCAGTTTTGATGTGTATGCCATGTAACGCAAACGCTTTTACCAAAAAGGGAAATTTACAATCTGGATTAGCATTATCGTTGACCAATGGTTCTCTAATATTATTACCCTTAGGGTTTGGGATTAGGAAATAAGCTGCAGTCACAGCTTTCTTACCAGAGTATCCCAATGTACGTTCTATTTTTGCAGCTAGGTCCTTGGATGTGATTTTTGATTTACAATTATTTGAAAAAAGTTGATAACCTAACGCGGCTAATTGATCGAGATCACTCTGATTGCGCAAATCCTTTGGGATGTAATAAGGACTATCATTGGGGATAGAATCCAGATCATTATGTATAAAATTGAGAATGTCTGACTCATAGACGACTAATGAATCGAAGGTAATATCAATCCCAACTATGTCATTTAGCGTACTATTATCTTTAGCCCAATAATCGACGGTTTTATTGGTAAATAGGATTTCACCACAAGAGGCAGATTTCAGGAGAGTACGGGAAATTGGTTTGTCATCAATAGTCTGAATATTAGACTTTTGACTTCGGCGATTTTCTACAGCTAAACTCAATTTACCACCGGTGTCATAAATCATGATTAAATCTAACTTATTGATTCTTAAGTTTTTATGAGTAAGCAAAATGAATAGATCATTTGCTCCTAGACAACCGTAGCTGACACCCTTTATGAGTTGGACATCAGTGATTTTTTGAAGATCTCTTTCAAACTGTTCCTTATCACTTGCAGCACCACTGTAAGTAGCGACAGATCTTACTGTCTTTGAAGCTTTTATTATTCCTTGTATCCACTTAACTGGAACATCACTAGCGCGTTTAATAACCCATGCATTCTTATTATCAGGCACCCTGAAAAATATCGGCCTATCCTTATCCATCAAAAATTCTATGACAGAGGCGGCACTTGTATTCAAATTGACTGACGATAGCTGAACCACTCTTTCCATAGACTTATATCCTTAATTGTTTGCTATTTCTGCTACTAATAGCAGAAATAGCAAACGGGGTGATAACAATTTTTTTACTCTGATGGACTGTAGTGGTTTTGAAACTTGCGTACAGGGTGACTAATTTGCTTCGCGCTAAGTGTAGTTCGCCGAGTAAACATGAAAATCACAGCGTTGTTGCCTAAATGAATGAACCTTCTGTCTAAGATGCGAGCAGATCATGTAACTACCACACAGGAAGCTCATCAGATATGCAAACCAAAGCATCGCATCACCAATTGACCAGAATATTACAAAGCGCTGACCAACCGAGGCTCACTGACTTTTTGGATAGACGCACAGGCAATCAACCCCTGCGCTGCAAAAGCAAATAATCTATCGCTATAACCTTGAGAGCTCACACTACGGATGATCTCAGGGTCAATATTCAAATGATCATGCACCAATGCATTACGCTGGCCTATTACTTTACGCCAGCCACCCAACTCATCGGCTGGTTGTGCTCCTCGTTGACACAGGATCTCAAATGCTTGGTAAGCATCCTGCGGACTATGCCCTGCAAGAGCCATAGCCCAATGTTTCGCAATGCCAATACAAGCTTCAATAGAGACCTGTAGTGTGCGCTCTGCTGCGCGTTCTTCAAGATTAGATAGGGGACGCTGACTAAGTAATTGACGTAACTCTCCAAGCTCGGCTTGATACCAGCTAAGGCTTAAGCGCAATGACGTGATATAGGCATTATCCAAAATAATAAAGTGGTTTAGGGCTGAATAATCGAGTTCCATTTGCGACATAATGCGAGACTCCTCTTGCATTCTTCGACCTTCATCTCGACTAAAGATAAGTTTATTGGCATTAATGATCCCAAAAGCCAGAGGGATTGGTGCAAGGTTGATATCGACAACGGAAAGCTTTCCTTCGGCTAGCCCCAATGTTCTTTGCCAATCCATAGCAAGCACTTCAGCTCTAATACGAGTATCAAGCACACTGTCCGCCTTTACCGGGTCGAATGCAACGGCTAAATCCCAATCACTATGCTCGCTAGCATTTCCTTTCGCCTGCGAACCATACAGCCATAATACCGCCACCTTCGGATGGCTTGCAGCTAAAGCGCTTATTTGTTGTAAATACTGGCTCTGCTCGATAGTCATTGGCTTGGCTTTAGGTTTGTCATGATGTAAGTGTACAAATCCTGAGTCGGACTTCAGGAAGGGGCCGTGTGTCACGTCCCCTAACCTTTTAACTCAGGAGATAATATCTATTCGGCCTTAACAGGTCATGCCCCTAATTTTCTTGACCCCGCTGTTACTGACAAAGACCCGACTGCTGCAGTGGCAATATGATTGCTCCACCACTCCATTAACTTGGTCCGTCGCTCTAAATAGGTAGTGCGATTATAGGCGCTGCGGATTTGGTTTTTATCTACGTGGGCTAACGCTGCCTCAATAACATCACCATCAAAGCCTTGTTCATTTAAGGTAGTGCTCGCCAGTGAGCGTAAACCATGCCCCGTTGTTCTTCCCTTTAATCCCATTCGCCCTAATGCTTTGTTGATGGTTTCAGGATCTGTGTGCTTTTTAGGATCTTTAGATGATGGAAAGACAAATTGGCTCTGCTCACTAATCGGCTTAACAGTTTCGAGTATCGCGAGAGTATGCTCTGTAAGCGGGATAATATGCTCACGATTCATTTTCATGCGTGATTCAGGAATAGTCCAAAGTTTGGCATCAAAATCGATTTCTTCCCAACGGGCTCCGGCCGCTTCATTTGGCCTGGTCATTGTGTGCAATTGCCATTCAATCAAACACCGGGTCGTTAACAATAAATTGGCGTTTGCAATAGTCTGCAGCAACTCAGCTAGCTCTGCTGGTTTTAATGCTTTCAGATGTTCTACTTTGCTCTTTCTAAATACTTCTCGAATACCTGACAACGGATTAGCATGAATGTAACCAGAGTTAACTGAAAAGTTCATGATTTCATTCAGCAACTGAGCGGTACGTTTAACCGTTTCAAGATGCCCCTTCTGCTCTAGGGGCTTGAGCGCGGCAATGGCTATGGGAGCCGTGAGTCTGCTAATCGCAATACTCCCAAGTTTAGGGAAGGCATACAGCTCAAGCTTACGCCAATTGCCTTCGATGGTTTTAGGCTTAATGCTTCCCTGCTTAGAGTCCATCCACATTTGCGCAATATGCTTGAGAGTTTGAGCGTTCTCTGTTGCCGCTTTTAATTTGTTTTCAACTTTAAGTAATTGAGGGTCGATGCCTTCGGCCAAGTTTTTTCGCGCTTCTAGCGCTTTATCTCGCGCCTCAGCTAAGGATACATCAGGATATGAGCCTAAACCAAAATAGGTGGGTTTGCTGGTGGAGGGACGTATGTATCTAAATTCCCACGTTTTCCCTGCAGTGCGCACATAGAGATAGAGATTGCCACCATCTGACAATCGATAGGGCTTTGCTTCCGCTTTAGCATTGAGCACCGCTTTTGCAGTCAGCTTATTTGTACTCCTTCCCATACCGTTTTACCCTCTCAAATTAAACCCAAAAGTAATGCTTGATTTTCGCATCATTTTTCACTCGAAAATCAAGCATTACTTATCACTGAATAAATTCAGACAAATCAGGATATTGCCAAGTTAAATCTGGGCCATAAAATCGAGAAAATCAAGTAAAAAAACGGCATAAATAAAGGGTATTTTTGAAGCCAAAAGTAATGCCAAAATTTATCAAACTTCCTTGGCATTACTTTTGGCATTACTAAAAATTTCGGATGCAGTAGGATGTCATCAAACAATATAGGATGATAAGTTATTGATTTCAATAAAATACAGGTAAGAAAAAAGACGTCCTAGGACGTCTTTAAACTTGAATGTGGCGGTGAGAGAGGGAGTCGAACCCTCGATACGTTTCCGTATACACACTTTCCAGGCGTGCTCCTTCGGCCACTCGGACATCTCACCAGATTGTTGTGATTCGTTTTACGTGTTAATCATCCACGCCGCATAACGCTATAAGCTCTATTCGTAAGCTTTCGTCGTTAACGGAGCGGTACTGTACGCAAAAGCCTGTGGGTGGTCAAGTAAAAAAGAGTTGATTTCAGGCGGTTGCGCAATTGCTAAACAAACCGCCTGATAAATTGAGATTTATGTCCGACTTTCGCCATTAATTGACGTTGAACTTGTTCACTTCCTTGGACATTAGCGCCGCATCGTAGGTCAGTGCCTTGGTCAATTCCCGTAATTCATCCGAAATCCTCTGGGTATTGAGATAAATTTCACTGATCTTCAATGCATTGCGATTCACATCCTCAGACACGGCAGACTGTTCATGGGTTGCCGTGGCAATTTGCTCATTCATGCGGTCGATAATATCCACTTGCTCGACGATACGTTTAAGCTCAATCCCCGCCTGCTCGGCTTCGTGCACGCTGTTATTGGCCTGCGCGAGTCCGCGCTCCATGGCTTTAACGGCGATGCTGGCGCCCGATTTCAGTCTATCCGTCATGTTCTTAATATCCGAGGTCGAGGTTTGTGAGCGCTGGGCAAGACTTCTCACTTCATCGGCCACTACGGCAAAGCCCCGTCCCATCTCGCCTGCCCTTGCAGCTTCAATCGCCGCATTAAGTGCAAGTAGATTCGTTTGTTCGGCAATGCCGCTTATCACATCGAGCACCACCACAATACCGTGGATTTCACGGTCGAGTTCATTAATGGCTTTAGAGGCGCCATTAATATCATCGGCTAACGCCTTAATGGCGGCGCTGGTACGACCCACTTCGATATTACCCGCTTTCGCCTCATGGTTCGCTGCGGTGGAGGCTTCCGATGCATTTACGGCGTTACTGGCGATTTCTGCCACTGTCGCACTCATCTCAGTCATTGCCGAGGCCACTTGTTCGGCCTCACTGTGCCCTGCCATCACATCTTGCTCCATTGCATGGGTGCACACATCCATTTGCTCTACCGCTTGCTGTAGCTTGCTGGCGCTTGCTCGTACTTGTAGGATCACGCTCTCGAAATCATTCATCATGTCGTTGAATGCAATAGCCAATTCCCCAAATTCATCCGAGCTGTTTTGGGTTAAACGCACGCTGAGATCATAATGTTTTCGAGCCTTTGTCACCGTCGAATACACATGGTGCACACTGTCATGTAGATAACGGATAACCGACAGACTCAACAGCAGCACTAACACTAACACCACGGTTAATGTCACGAGCACGAAGAACATATGCTCGTTGGCGGTATAGAGTCGGTCTGTGGTGGTCTTAACCAGATCGGTGGAAACTTCTTGCTCAAAATCCCGTAAACGGTCGATACGTGCCGTGGATTTCGCAAACCAATCCTCTGGGTTTTGTTGCTGAATTTTTTGATTGTCTTGGTCGATTGCTATTTGTCTTACTGCCTCAACTTCTCTGACTTCGTTACCATTTTGCAGCTGACGAATACCCTCGACGAGATTGGGCGTGGCAAGTGCCAAGAAGCGCTCCAGATAAGTATTTTGCTCTGAGACTAAGGTAATAAACTTGGCATACACCTTAGGTTTGAAGCCTGCTTGACCGAAGGTTGAACTCAGTACAGCACGCTCAATCCCCGCCCGTTCCTTCATTTGTAGATAGGCACTGAATGCCGCAGCCTTAATGGCAATTTCTTGGTTAGCGCCCGCCTTTGCCGTTTCATCGACTATGGCTAATAACTGTTTATTGAGATCGGTGTAATAGGCCACTTCATCGGCCACACTGATGGATAAACTGTCGATTTGCGAACGGATCCCCGAAAGGCGACCAAGCTGCGTGTTGATCTCCCGTAGTTTAGGCGCAAACACTTCGGGTAACGCATTGTTTGAAATGAAATCTTGGAATTGTTTTAACTGGGTATCAGTCAGTTGTCTTTGACTTGGGATTTTGCCTGCAAAGGCTTTACCCGCTGAGCCAATAAAGCCTGCGCTCATGCCACGCTCTTTTTGTAGCTCATGCACCAGATTACTGTTGGTGACCGCCAATTCACTCAATTGGACGATAAGCTTAAGCTCTTGGCGATACTCATATTTTTCAATGAGAAACAAAGCACCATATAAAAAACATGCAAATAAGGGCGGCAATACAACCATGAGTAATTTTTGTTTCAAGCTGAGGTTGCCAATCCATTGCCATTTCATAGTGATTTCC
Source organism: Shewanella sp. GD04112 (assembly GCF_029835735.1). Lineage (NCBI taxonomy): Bacteria > Pseudomonadati > Pseudomonadota > Gammaproteobacteria > Alteromonadales > Shewanellaceae > Shewanella > Shewanella sp. GD04112. Next base: position 2,138,815 of record NZ_JAOEAL010000001.1, on the reverse strand, counting down.
TTATTAAAGCGAGGTTAAGAGATAAGACAAAATAGGTATAGCATAGGATTTACGCGAGAACGACCATTTTTACCTAATTTAGCCATTACTAAACACCTAAAAAACAGATGCTTGCATAAGCTTTTTCGGCGGTACCCCATCTTCTACAGATAATAAACTGTGTGAGAAATAGAGATTGAAAAAGTATCAATTGCAGATACACAACCAAAACAAGGGAGGACATACTCCTCCCCCGATAAGGTCAATTAGCTAAAGAGTTGTGGGAACAGCCCTTTAATACCAGCGGCAATCACCTCAATCCCGATCGACAGCATTAATAGCCCCATCAAACGGGTAATAACGTTAATCCCTGTTTTACCAAGAATTTTGTAGATGATTGACGCCATTCTGAACAGGGCGAAACTCACCAAGCCAAAAATGATCACAGTGATAAACATCGCCACAAAATTGGAGAAGGAATTATGCTCTGCGGCAAACACGATGACCGAGCTAATCGCACCAGGGCCTGCCATTAACGGCAAGGCTAACGGCACCACCGCCACGGACTCCATCGCCGAAGATTCGCGGTCTTCCTCTTGGTTGCGTTTTACTTCGCCCAATTTCCCCTGCAGCATCGACATCGCAATAATCGCGATCAAGGTACCGCCAGCGATCCTAAAGGCCGAGAGTGAAATACTGAACATATTCAAAATATGTTGTCCCGCCACTATGGTCACCAGCAGGATCACCACCACCGCAAAGTTAGCCACTTTACCCGTATGGTTACGCTCGGCTTCGGTTTGATGGCTGGTTAGGCTCACAAACACTGGCAACAAACCAATGGGGTTGATAATGGCAACCAGACCAAGAAAAAATTTAACGTAAAGTGTTAACTCCAAGTTGCAGTCCTTATTGAGCGTGTCACGCCAATTTCATCAAACTAACCGTAAGGGCAAGTATAGTAGCTTAACCGCAGATGACTGAAAAATGAGATTTTTGAGGTTAAATCACAAGTTTGAGTAATAACTGCTGGCAATCCTCGGTGGATTTTAAGCCAAAGAGGGTAAAACAGATCATAGTTACTGTATTTTTATTACATAAGAGCGCCAAACTGATTGGACGATCACACTTTCACTGCGGCTTTAGGTGTAATTTTTCACCATAAAGAAGATTTAGCGAATCGCGCATTCCCTAAATCTTTTTAGGAGTCTTAATCATGACAGTAACTAATGCTCAAGAACTGGATCTCATGGTCGAGCGCGTCGCCAGAGCGCAAGCCGAATATGCCAGTTTTAGCCAAGCACAAGTCGATGCGATTTTCCGCGCCGCCGCACTGGCCGCCGCCGATGCGCGCATATCGCTTGCGAAAATGGCCGCCGCCGAAACCCGAATGGGAGTGATTGAAGACAAAGTGATTAAAAACCACTTTGCCTCCGAGTACATTTACAACAAATACAAAGATGAAAAGACCTGCGGAATTTTATCCGAGGACCCCACCTTCGGCACTATCACTATCGCCGAGCCCGTGGGCATTATCTGTGGGATTGTCCCCACCACAAATCCCACCTCTACCGCCATCTTCAAAGCATTAATCAGTCTTAAAACCCGTAATGCGATTATTTTCTCCCCTCACCCAAGGGCGAAAGTCTCGACCACCACAGCGGCGAAATTGGTACTAGATGCTGCTATTGCCGCCGGTGCGCCCAAGGACATTATCGGTTGGATTGATGAGCCCAGTGTGGCACTTTCCAATCAATTGATGACCCATGCTAAAGTGAACCTTATCCTCGCCACAGGTGGCCCAGGCATGGTGAAAGCCGCCTACTCCTCAGGCAAACCCGCAATTGGTGTCGGCGCAGGTAACACGCCGATTGTTATTGATGAAACCGCCGATATAAAACGTGCGGTCAGCTCGATTCTGATGTCTAAAAC